>CAZYVR010000151.1:0-13071 GCA_964651145.1 uncultured Victivallales bacterium
ACGGGAAAAAATATCTGCCTGTCAACGCCGTTGCGAACAACCGATATTCTGTGCTCAGGGTACCCGAAGCGCTCCGCCACCTGTCTTTTAACAAGCTCAGAATTAGTCACAACATGCCTGGTGTTAAGAGGAGACAAAGCCAGACGTTCCAGACGAAGAATGCTTCTATGGCGCGGATTCAAACACGCCAACTTTGAATAGCCGACAGGCATCCATTCCGCGTGCAGCTGCTCCGTCACCCTGAAAACATCAGTTGGAAAAGTTCTGCACATAGTGTAAACAATGTCAAATTTGTGTTCCTTTAAAAGCTTCTGAACATTTTTGTGAAAGGCGGCAGTCCCGCTCAAGGAGGCAATTCCTCCCTTGGGAACTTTTACCCAATCAGGCCCGGCTCCCTGGCCAGAGTCAAATTTCTCGGAAAAAACCGTGACTGAATGCCCGCGCTGCATAAATTCTCTGGCAAAGTTGACGGCCACTTTTTCAGCGCCGCCTCCGCCATTGGCGTCGAATTTTCTTCTAAGCAAAGCAATCTTCATAAAGCGGCCTTTCTCCACTGACGCTGGCGCGCCGCTTCGTAAAGCAAAATAGTCGCGGCAGTCGCCACGTTAAGAGAGTCGATAAGTCCAAGCATGGGAATCTTTACCTGAAAGTCGGCTTTGTCGAGCCAATAATCGCTAAGTCCGTATTGCTCGGCTCCAACAGCCAAAGCAATGGCACAAGTCATGTCGACATCAGTGTAAACAAATTCCGTGTGAGGAGTCGCCGCCAGAGTTTTCACCTTATTCTTCTTCAGCCACTCAACAGTATCCTCCACGCTTGCCTCGGCCACCGGCAAAGAAAAAAGCGCGCCCGTGCTTGCGCGTATAACATTGGGATTGTATAAGTCCGTGCATTTGTCGCAAATAATAAGTCCATTAACTCCGGCCGCGTCAGCCGAGCGCAGGATTGACCCCAGATTTCCCGGTTTTTCCACGCCTTCCGCAACCAGATAAAGGCCGCCCGGCACAAACGGCATATTTTCCAGCTTGTGTTCACGCATTTGAGCAACCGCTATCAGTCCCTCGGGGCGGTCCCGGTAAGCGAGTTTAGTTAAGATGTGAGAAGGGACTTCGCACAACTCCGCCCCTGCCGCCTCAAGCCTGTCCAGCAAAGGAGACTCATTTTCGCCTAGAAACATTTCCGGGCAAAAAAAGACCTGCTCTATTTTCATTCCAAACTCAAACGCGCGCAAGAGTTCCCGGTATCCTTCCAGCAAAGTCTTCCCGTCGCGCTCTCGGCTGCGCCGATCGCGCAGCTTGTTGGCATATTTTATTTTCGGATTCTGTCCGCTTGTCAACTTTATCATTGTCTTTCCTGAGGTGTAATTCCATCATTAAATATCAAAGCCTAATATAACATTCCGCGCCAGGATTGCGCAATTCAATCAACAAAGAGTTCAGAGGCTTTGATTCCAGGATGGCGATATCTTTTGCGGTCAATCGAAACTTTCCCGTATTGAATGGCCTCCTGAGGACACCATTGCAGGCAGGCAAAGCATTGCTCGCAATGCCTGTTCCACACCGGCCTGCCGTCTTCCATGTCAATATTTTTGACCTGGCACACCTTTGCGCACAACCCGCAACCGTTGCATTTTCCGTCCGCCCAAAACTTTTTTCTGCCAATCTTTGAAAAACTCGGAATAAACATTTTAGCCATGAGAAAGCTAAGCCAGTCAGGGATAAAAAAACTCTTTTCAATCCTGGCGGAGCCTCGCGCTTTCACAAGCTCGGCAATTTTCTCTATTCTTTTCTCGGCGCAGGCAAATTTTTTCTTCTGTTTGGCCTCAGGCTCAGCCCCGCCAAACGGCGTGTAATTCGAAGGCATGAAAAGCATGCTCCCAAAAGCGAGACTGACGCCCTTTTCCTTAAGCAAATTATTCATCAAAGGCAGCGCGCTCCCGCCAACGCTGGCGCAATTGGAGATGCAAAAAACATACTTGCCGGCAAAAGATTCCGGCAGTTGCTTAATAAATTTATTAACAATAAGCGGAAACCCAAAACAGTAAACGGGAAACAGGATTCCCACAGCGTCGGCATCGGCAAAATCAATCTCGCCATTCAAAGCCTTTGGGATTGAAATCAATTCAGCGTCATCAAGCTTTGACGCTAGGCTTTTCGCCAGCGCCAAGGTGTTGCCAGTCCCTGAAAAATAGCACAATTTTACAGCCATATCACAACAAGTCCTTTAATCTGTTTCTCAATATATAACGAGCTCCCACCAACAGCGTGATGCTAATAACCAGAAAAACAGTAACCCTCAAATGAAAACCTGAATGCGCCACCGCCAAAGCGGTTCCGGCCGCAGGCGGATGATTGGCGGACAAAAAGACCATCAGGACAAACGCAGTGGTTATAGCCGCGGAGTAAACAAAAATATCAGCGGCATAAGTTTCATGCGTCACCAGCGACCATATGATTCCAGAACTCAATCCGACAATCTGTCCCAAAAAAACGTTGCGCGGCTTTGCTGGCTCACTGTGTGGGCGCGCAAAAACAATAAACGCCGTGGCTCCCACCGAGGCAATAATGACCGCATGCTGAAGATCCATAAGAGCCATGACAATGCACGACCCCGCAAAGGCAAGAAACACCTGCAGAAGAAAACTTCGCCAGCTCTTTCTCAAATATTGTATTTTTTCGGCTTCAATAAGTTTTAGCATTTAGTAATTTAGCCAATTCCCTGTATAATTCTAACGGAATAGCGCTAATAATCCATAATTCAGATAAAGAAGATTTATTGGACGGAGCCGCCAAAAGTCCCGGGAGCTGTCGCTGCAACGAAATAAAGCTTGTTGTCGCTTCGCGCCCCAACAAGCCGCAGGCTTTTAACGCGCCATGCGCGCTGTCGCGCAATCTTTTATATGCCAACAGCTTTCGGCTTTGCCGACCAGCGGTTCCGCCGCTGGATGGCGTCCGGACAAAGTCCGGTTTTTTATACGATTGCATCGAGCTCTTTTTTTATTTCTTTAAACTCAGAATAAAGACTCTTTTCTCAGGAAAAGCTCTATCTAAGGTCGCGCAACTCAATGGGTTTGAATGATTTTCTGGCTTTTCTTCTTGCCTCCACATCCACCGACAGGTATTTCCAATTGGAAAAAACAAAATTGTGCGGCACATAATTTTCCACCCATGAATGAACAAGCTTATACCCTATTGGATAACTTTCGAATATCCAAGGAAGTTGAGCGGTTATATATTCAGTCATTTTTTTGTATTTTTCAGTGCGCTCAGGGGAGTCGGGCATGCCCATTATATCCTCAAACATCCGGTCAAACTTGCTGTCTCTGTAAAATGCCCGGTTGCAGGCGCCTGCGTTCTTTCCGTAAAAAAGTTGCAGAAAGTTTTCCGCATCGGGATAATCACCGACCCAGCTGATGCGAAAAAGCTGAAGCTGCCCCTTTCGGGATTTTTGCATAAAACGCGGCTTGTTATTGAGAGACGGATTTATCTTGATTCCTATCTTCTTCATGTCGTTCACCATCAATTCCGCCAACTGCCTGTGCTTCGGCGATGTTCCCATCTGGTCAAATGACAGCTCAAGAGGCTCGCCTGTTTCCGGGTTTATTCCGTTGGAAAAACCTGCCTTTTTCAAATATTCTTTTGCTTTCTCAATGTCAAATTCAGAAAAAGGAGCCTTGAAATTTTCATCGTATCCTGAAACGCCCGGAGGTATGGGGCCGTTGGCTGGAATAAGCCGATAATTGGAATGCTTCACGCGCGTGTTGACATTGTAAGCCAGGCTTATCGCGCGCCTGAGATTCAAATTGCCGGCAAGCAAAGGATCGGCAAAGCAGATCCCCACGTAATTGACTTGGAACTCCGGCAACTGCAAAAGCCTGATCCCCCTTTTTTTGAGGGCCGGGACCAACTTCAGCCCCATCCCGACGACTGCGTCAAAATTGTCTTTTTCCAGCGCGCTCATATCAAGCTCGCCTTTCAAAAAAAGAAGCCAACTGGCAAGAGGCTGCTTGACAAGATAGCAGACGACCTTGTCAAGAAGAGGCAGTTTTTTTGATCTGTCGGCCGGATTCGAAGCGCCTTGATAAGTTTCATGCCTGAAATCTTCATATTTGTTCAGGATAATCCGATAGTCCCTTATCCATTCCTCGAGCTTGAAAGGCCCTGAGCCAACTGGATTTTCAGCTATGTTTTCGCCATAATATTCAACGGCCTTTCTTGAAATGACCGATGCGTAAGACATGGCCATTACGTACAGAAAGCGCGGATCCGGCTTGTTCAGGCGCACCACAAATGTTTTGTTGTCAATGATTTCCAGGCCTTCACATGCCTTATTGTATGGCGAATAATCGTTCTTTGGCGCTTTTGCCGCAAGCTGCCTGAACTTGTCGATGCCCTTTATTTTTCCTCGAAAAACCCAATATCCGGATGAGTGGATTCGCGGATCGGCAATGCGCATAAAGGAAAAAACAACATCTTTAGACGTAACCTTCCGCGCTTCTTTATTTTCTTTGGCAAAACATGGGGCCGCTTGAAAATAAAGATCGTCCCGCAATTTGAACTTGAATGTTTTCATATCGTCGGAAATTTCCGGCATGGATTCAAGCATGGCGGGAATCAGTTTGTATGGCCGCGCCGCATAATCATACTGAACAAGGGTGTCATAGAAAGAAGACACCATCTGCGCGCTCACATAATCCGCGGCGTATGCCGGATCCAAAGAATTTATTTTCCCGCCCGCGCTCATATACATAGCGCGCATTTCCGGATTGTCACTGTCGCGCTCCCAACCTCCGCATGAAGCAAGAAGCAGCAGAAGCATAACAGAAAGAGCTCTAAGGCAATGCGACCATAATTTCATAAAATTTCATCCTCAAATTAAGCACGGGAGCGTGTCAATCAGATTTCTCTTTGATGCTTTTCTCTATCCCCCTGATGCGCTTGGCCATATCATTGAGCCTGAACTCGATGGAGTTGAGTATCCAAAACTGAAAATGCTCAACTTTAGTCTGCTTGTGAATCATCCATATGATTTTTATGGAAACCAGAAGCACGCCAATCTCCAACGAAAGCATGGCGGGAAGGAACGGCATATGCCAGGCAAAAAGATGGCGCAATATATCCATGGAAAACAGAAGAATGATTGCGCAAATAAACACAAAATTAAAAATCTTGTCATTCTTCTCGGAGCCTGTACCGCCAATCTGACCGACAAATTGCCTTATCTGCTCCTTTTCCTTCTTAAACTCCTCCAGCTCCTCACGCAACAATTTTACTTCGCGCTCATCCATAATAAAATCCCCTCTTCAAAAAAAATATCATATCAATCCGTTCTGCACCTTGCAGGCCTTTACGGCATTTTGCATAAGCATTGCAATTGTCATGGGCCCCACTCCGCCAGGAACCGGAGTTATAAACGAAGCCTTTTCGGACACTTCGTCAAATTTAACGTCGCCCAGCAGCTTGTATCCTCTTTTGTCAGAAGAATCGTCCACCCGGTTTATGCCCACATCTATCACAACGGCACCGTCTTTGACCATATCGCCAGTCAGAAATTCGGGTTTGCCTATCGCGGCAATCACAATGTCTGCGACGCTCGTGAATTTTGCGATATCCGGCGTGCGCGAATGACATACTGTAACTGTGGCGTTGGCTCCCTTTGCCTTCTGAACAAGAAGCGCCATCATAGGCTTGCCCACAATATTTGAACGGCCAAGCACTACCGCATGCTTGCCGGAAGGATCAATGCCGCTTCGCTCAAGCAATGTCATCACGCCATGCGGGGTGCATGGCAAAAATCCGGAATTATCGCCAGTCAACATCTTGCCGACATTCTCTGCGTGAAAACAGTCCACGTCCTTATGCGGATTTATAGCGGCGATCACTGCGTCCTCGTCAATTTGCGGCGGCGGCGGAGACTGAACGAGTATGCCGTTTATTTGAGGATTATTGTTCAACTCGTCAACAACTGCAAGAACCTCGCTTTGGGACGCGTCTTTGCTCAAGACTATTTTCTTTGAATAAATGCCCAGCTCTGCAGATTTTTTGGACTTCATGTTCACATAAACTTGCGAAGCCGGATCATCGCCAATCAGAACAACCGCCAGGCCGGGCTGCAAACTATGGTTTCGGGCGAGAATCGCCACCTCTTTGGCTGTTTCTTCATTGACCTGAGCCGCAATGGCTTTGCCGTCGATAATCTTTGCCGCCATTTAATCCATCCTTTATTTTAAATTGCCTTATATCAATGCTAGCGCTGGAAAAACCGATCCGGTAAAAATGTCCGAGAGCATATTTAATAGCACACTCAAGCGTTTTTTTCTAGAGCTGAAGCCCAAAATAAAGCAAAGAGCTCGGAAAAACGCAAGACGTCAGTTTTTTTATACGATTGCATCGGCTTTTTTATTTCCCAGGACTTTTAGCGGCTCCATCCAATGCATCAGAGGCTCCAAAGTTATTGCAAACGCCGCAAAAGACAGTATAGTTTAAGTTTGTTAAAAATTGAATAAATTAAGGATCAGAATGCAAACCAAAGTCAAAAAAGCGCTTTTTCTCTGCTTAGCCGCGACTTTTATTATTTCAGCAAGCAAAGCCGCAAACTCTGACTCAAAAATAAACCTTTCCAATGTAAAGCATGCAAAATATATTTTTCTGATGATAGGCGATGGCATGGGAACGCGGCAACGCGAATCCGCCGAAATATACAAGACATCCAAACTGGGGCTAAGCTTGGGCGATGAAAAAGGCAAGCTTGTGATGAACAAGTTCCCGGTGACGGGTCATGCCCGGACATTGAACGCCCTTTCACAAACAACCGACTCAGCCGCGGCTGGAACCGCTTTGGCATGCGGCGAAAAAACAGAAAACAAAATCATAAGCATGGCGCCGGATTGCAATAGAAAACTGAAATCTCTGGCGTTTTTCGCCAAAGAACGCGGCATGAGGGTCGGAATTATCTCAAGCGTGCCCATAGATCACGCCACTCCGGCGACATTCTACGCTACAGTCCCCAAACGAAGCATGTATTATGAAATAGCAATGAGCCTGCCATCCTCTAATTTTGATTTCTTCGCAGGCAATGGATTCTTAGGAGCAAACAAAACAAAAGGCAGAAAATCTCCGGAAGACAACGCCCGCGAACAAGGCTATAAAATAGTCAAAAATAAAAAAGCCCTTAAAGAATTATCCCCAGCCGCCAACGCAAAAACTCTCTCGCTCTGCGAAATAAAATACGAAATGGACATGCGCAGAGAATCCGACACGACTCTGCTCGACTTGACGGAAGCCGCCATAAAAATGCTTGACAACCCAAAAGGCTTCTTCCTGATGGTTGAAGGCGGCAAAATAGATTACGCTTGCCACAGAAACGACAGCGCGGCTTTTATAAAAGAGACTCTGGCCTTTGACAACGCAGTGAAGGCAGCCTATGATTTTTATAAGAAGCATCCCAACGACACACTGATAGTTGTCACTGCCGACCATGAAACAGGCGGAATAAAACAGAGTTTTGACAAATCCTTGCCAATAGACAAATTTTACAAAACAATCGACACTCAAAAAATGTCAAGCACCAAATTTTACAGCAAAATAGTCAAAGAATGGAAAAAAAACAATGCCAGCTTCAGCAAGGCTCTAGAAGAAATCAAAACAAAACTGGGCTTGTCCGATCTTACAGAAAAAGAAAAAAGCCAACTGCAAAAAGCCTATGATTATTATATGGAAGAAAAATCAAAAAGCGACAGCCCCTCTGAATTAACGCGCATGTATGGCAGCAGAAATCCAGTCCAAATAGCTTTGGGACATATCATTTCCAAGCGTTGCGGCATAGCCTGGAGCACCTTCGGGCACAGCGTGGCCCCGGTAAAAACAACAGCCATAGGCAAAGACGCCGGGCTTTTCAAAGGCTCATATGAAAATACAGACATCTGCAAGATCTTAAGAGCTGCAATTCTCTCAAAAAAGGAATAGCGATTCTAGCTCGGAATCCTGAATATAACAATATGAGACTTCTAGTTTACAACATAGCATACGGCACTGGTCCTCTTGACGCTTTTTATGAAAGGCTGTTGACTGCCCATCGCTATTTCCGCACCTCGCAAACTCATATTGACAGACTGATAAAATTCATAAAAAAAGCCAACGCAGACATAGTTGGGCTAGTGGAAGTGGACGTGGGGTCCTACCGCACCAATTACATAAATCAGGCGGAACTGGTGGCAAGCCACCTGGACCATTATCATCACTATTCAGTTAAATACGGGAAAAATTCTATTGGAAGAAACATTCCAATCCTGAACAAGCAAGGGAACGCTATCCTGACAAAGGAAAAAACACCCGACAGCAATTTTCACTATTTCCCGAGAGGCTTTAAAAAATTGGTGATTGAACTGGACACTTGCGGAATAAAGTTATTCCTTGTCCATCTTGCGCTTCAAAAGAGTGTAAGGCGCCGCCAGCTCCAACATTTGGCAAAACTGGCAAAAAGCGACGCCCCGACGATCATTGCCGGAGATTTCAACACTCTGTCAGGCAGCCACGAGCTCGACGAGTTCATGACAGAGTTGAATCTAGTGAACCCAAACAAAAAAAACCAGCCCACCTATCCGGCATGGAATCCTAAAAAACAACTGGATTATATCCTCTGCTCAAAAGACATCAAGATCAAAAAATGCAAAGTGCTCAAAGTCAAACACTCGGATCATCTGCCACTGATTCTCGACTTCGAAATATGACAAAAACAGACGCATTGCTTTTCTGCGCTTTTATTTCGGAACCGCAAGGCCAGTTGAGAGAATTTTTTCTTTTATCAATTCAGGAGTCATGCAATATTCCTGGCGGAGTTTTTCGACTTCGCCATGAGGGATTATCTCGTCGCCCCATCCGAAATGCAAGGAATGCGCGCCTTTGCAATTGGCTAAAAGCTCGTCGACTTCATCGCCAAGACCGCCTTTTATTTGAGCGTCCTGAATTGTCACAATGGGCATTTTATCCGCAAGCTCAAGCAAGAGCGAAGAGTCAAAAGGCTTGACAAAGCGGACATTGACCACAGTGGCGTTGATATTGCATTCCTTCTGAAGCATTTCAGCCACGCTCAAGGCGGAAAAAGCCTCCCGGCCAAGCCCCCAGATCGCTATATCCGAGCCTTCTCTCAGAACTTCAGCCTTGCCCCATGGCATTTCAACAGGCTCCGCATCGACTTCAAACGAAACACCGGAAGAGCCTCTGGGATACCTTATCAAAACTGGCGAGCTCTGATCGTAAGCTGCAAACAGCATGGCCTTTAGTTCATTTTCGTCCTTAGGGGACAAAATTGCAAGGTTTGGCATATTGCGCATAAATGCAAGATCGTAAATGCCGTGATGAGTCGGGCCGTCATCAACAATGCCGGCTCTGTCAGCGCAAAAAATAACAGGCAGATTTTGCAGGCACACATCGTGAAAGACGCAATCCAAAGCGCGCTGCATAAAGGTTGCATATATGGCAACAATGGGTTTGAGCCCGCCGGTCGCAAGTCCCGCCGCAAAGACAACAGCGTGTTCTTCGGCGATGCCGACATCATAAAATTTATCTGGATGCTTGTCCGCAAATTCAGTCAGTCCAGTTCCTGATTTCATAGCTGCGGTAATGACGGCCAGTTCGTCATGCTTCTCTGCCAATTGACATACGGCGCGACCAAAAGCCGAAGAATATGTGGCGGTCGGCTTTTTTCCATTCATTTTTCCAGTGGATGGATCAAAGCTTGAGAGTCCGTGAAATTTTTCCGGGGCGATTTCCGCGAAGCTGTAACCTCTGCCTTTTTCAGTAATTACATGAAGAATAACCGGGCGGTTGAACTCCTTTATTCCTTTCAGAACCCTAAGCAATTCACTGATGTCGTGCCCTGGGATCGGGCCGACGTATCTGACTCCAAGTTCTTCAAAAAATACGCCTGGAACAAAAAGGCTTTTAGTGGCCTCTTCCAGCTTTGATATTTTGCGGCTTATTTCGCTTCCGCCAGGCATCCGCTTGAGCATCATCTTGGCGAAAGCTTTGAAGCGGTTGTAGCTGCGTCCTGAGATGAGATGATTCAAGTATCTGGGAATAGCTCCCACATTTTCTGAAATGGACATTCTGTTGTCGTTTAAAATAATAATCAAATCTTTTGTGGCATCGCAGACATTGTTCAGTCCTTCAAGAGAAATGCCGCAGTTAAGAGAGCCATCGCCAACAATCGCGACAACTTTTTCATTTCCGCCCCTGTGATCTCTTGCGGCGGCAAGGCCCAAAGCGGCGGAAATGGCAGTGCCTGCGTGTCCTGCGCCAAATACATCATACTCAGACTCTTCCCTGGAAAGGAATCCGAGGCATCCCTTGTATTGTCTTAAAGTTTTAAAAAAATCTTTTCTGCCTGTCAGCAACTTATGGACATAGCCCTGATGTCCGACATCCCACACAAGCTTATCTTCGGGAGTGTTAAAAACATAATGTAAAGCAATCGCAAGCTCAACCACTCCCAAATTTGGGGCAAGATGACCGCCGTTTGCTGAAACCACGTCCACTAATTCCTGGCGTATTTCAGAGGCAAGGCTATCCAATTCACTGGTTTTAAGCTTGCGCAAATCTTCCGGCGAATTTATAGCCGGAAGCAATTTCGCCTCACTAAGAGGTTCCTCCTGATGCATATTTTGGCTCCCGTTTGTTCCCGAGCATCAAAAGCATAAACTCTTTATACTCGGCAGTCAGCTTTTGATTAAACGCCTCCGGCAAGAGCCTTCTGCAATTCCAGTTGGAAGTCTTTTATATCATCCTGAGTCGGCTCGCCTGAAGCATTGCTCAACGCCAGCCTTCCTGATTGATCAAGCACCCATTCAGCGCTGGCGCCCGAGGCAAATTTAACGCTTCCGTTAGCAACAGATCCAGGTCTGGCGAGTTTGCTCACCTCAACGACAGTTCCTCCGTCTGGAACAGCGTCCGCCATTCCGTCATCAACAGGACTGCCCTGAGATTCCCGCTCCGACTCCATTTGGGCTTCTTTTTTGGCTTTCTCTGCGTTCTCGCCGCTGACTTCGGCCCAGTCAATCTGTTCCAATTCAGAAGCCAGTATTCTGAGATCAAGAAAAGTCATGGATATTTCATATTCGCTCGCCAGAATTTTTTGTATGTCTCAAAGAGAAACCCCTTCAGTTAGTTTTTCCGCCACAATTTTTTTTATTTCCATATTATCCATAATCTAAATACCCTTAACAGTGTTTATTGTTCATCACAAAAAACATAGACATATAAGAGCTCTTATTCAAGTCATACCCGCGCCAAGATTGAAAAAACATCATGTTTCAGCAATGCGATGAAGCGATCATATTGGCAGGTTTCAATTTTTTGCGCAACTTATATATGATTCTCGCTTGCCGCCGCTATATTAAATGTTTTTTAACGGATTGGAATGCATGATAAAAGACGACAGCGTCCAAAAGAAATATATAATCGCGCTTCTTGCCGCAGTGTTCATGGCTTACCTTGGCGAAAGCATTTACGGATATATTTTCAACAACTACCTTGAAGACGTTCATCATATTGGAGCGGAAGCCAGAGGGTTTCTTGAGTTTCCGCGTGAATTGCCTGGCATTCTTGCTCTTTTCGCTGTGGGAGCTTTGTATTTCTTGAGAGAAAACAGCATAGCGGCCATTGCCGCGCTTATTCTTGGCGGCGGGATTCTTACGCTTGCGATTCCAGAAGTGTCTGCCAGTTATTCGTTTGTTGTTGCCATTATCATGCTTGCCAGCCTGGGGCAACATATATTCATGGTGATTATTGATGCCATTGTAATTCACTCTGTCAAGCCGGAGAACCGCAGTGTCAGGCTCGGACAGATGCGGGCATTGATTACGGCGGCGGGGCTGGGAGGATCTCTTTATATATGGGCAAAATGGAAGTATATAAACAAAAATTTCAGCGTTGATTTTATTGTGGCTGGCTCGTTATGCATTCTTGCCGCAATTCTTTTTATGGCGCTCAAGACAAAAAGTTTTCCTGTTCACAAGAGTTGGAAAGAGCGTTTTGTTTTCAAAAAACGATACTCTTTGTATTATTGGCTTGAGATTTTCTTTGGGGCTCGCAAGCAGGTTTTTGTTACTTTCGGTTTTTGGGTCATGGTGGCTGTGCTTGGAAAAAGCCCTATTTTTATTGGAAAAGTCATGTTGGTGGCCGGAATAATTGGCATTTTCTTCAAGCCCTTTGTCGGGAAGCTTGTTCAGCGCTTCGGCGAGAAGAAAGTGCTGATGGCTGACAGCGTTATGCTTTTTGTCATATGCATGGGCTATGCTTTTGCGCTCAATCTTTTCGCCATTGAACTGGCCACTATTGTCATATGCGCCTGTTTTATTGTGGACAACCTTTTGTTTGCCGCCGGCACTGCTCGTTCAAGCTATATTGCGCGAATTTCCGAAAGCAAAGAGGACATCACTCCAAGTTTGTATTCAGGGATGGCCATAAATCACGTGACATCGATTCTTGCCGCCATACTCGGCGGCTTTATCTGGCATTGGACCGGCACACATATATGGGCGTTCGTGCTTGCCGCCATCTTCGCTGTTTTCTCTGGAATAACCGCTTCAAAAATCAAAGCCTGATCCCGGCTGCGCCGTTTTTTTTGACTTTAATATTTTATTGCTCCTTCTCTTGCGTCAGAAACGGGAGCCCCCGCTAAAATAGATGGGAGCAACGCCAGTGTACTTCTTGAACTGCGCCGAAAACTCATAGGGCGAAGAGTAGCCCAGCTCAAAGGCAATGTCGGCGACGCTCTGCGCTCCGGCGTTTAACTTTTGGCACGCGTCGTCGATGCGCCTTCTTACGCGGTATTTGCCGGGAGAAATGCCCATTTCAGCGACAAACACCTTGCGAAACCGTTCGTACCCCCAGCCGTTGCGACGGCAAAACTCTCTGAGATCAACGCGCTCGCCAAGATTTGCGCCGAGAAAACGGCAAGCGGCTTCAATTTCTCCAGACTGTTTATCGCTTGAAACTTTTTTTCTTGCAAGCGCGAGAGAATCCACCAGCAAGCCCAGCAAGTCGACCATGAGTCTTGGCAACTCTTCTTCAG
>CAZYVR010000152.1:0-12751 GCA_964651145.1 uncultured Victivallales bacterium
TCAAGCATTATAACCCTGTCAGCCACGGTAAAAATACTGTCAAGCTCATGAGTCACTATTACCATGGTTGTTCCAACCTCTTTGCGCAAGCGCAGGATAAGCCTGTCCAGTTCCGCGGACGTGATCGGGTCGAGGCCTGCGGAAGGCTCGTCAAAGAAAAGTAATTTTGGATTAAGAGTCATAGCCCTTGCCAGTCCCGCCCTTTTTCTCATCCCGCCGCTTATCTCCGAGGGCATGTACCCGGAAAATCCGTCAAGGTCGACCAGATGCAGTTTTTCATCAACGACCTTTTTCATTTCCTCTTTTGACATGTCTGTGTATTCTTCAAGAAGCAATGAAATATTTTCACCCAGAGTCAAAGCTCCAAAAAGAGCTCCGTCCTGGTATGTCACTCCAAACTTCCTCATCATTTCCCGTTTTTTCTCATCGTTGGCAAGGACCATGCTCTCACCGTGTATGAGTATGTTGCCGTCGAAAGGCCGGTAAAGTCCGATCAAGTGCTTGAGCAATGTGCTTTTTCCGCATCCGGAACCGCCGAGTATAATAAATATCTCGCCTGCATAAACCTTGAAATCAAGGTTTTCCAGAATAGTGTTTTCTCCGTAGCCAACTGTCAGATTTTGCGCTTCAACTACTATTTCTTTCATTTTAATATCCTATTGTGCTGAAAAGTATGGTTAACACTGCGTCTGCTATGACTACCAGAAAAATTCCGCTTACAACAGCCGACGTTGCGGAGCGCCCCACGCCTTGCGCGTCGCTGCTGGCATCAAATCCGCGCATGCATCCGACCACCGCAATGAGAAAAGCAAAGATAACGCTTTTAACAAGTCCCATAAAAAATGTCATAGGAGTAAGAACCAGTATAGTGCGGCTGTAATAAGCCACAGGCGGAATGTCGAGCTTTACCCAGCCCACGATGAATCCGCCGAAAAGTCCGGCCAGATCGCCAAAAACGGTCAAAATGGGAATAACCAAAAGCATAGCCAGCAATTTAGGAATGACCAGAAATCTGCTAGGCACAAACCCCATGGTCTTCATTGCGTCTATTTCCTCTGAAACTTTCATTGTTCCTATTTCAGCGGCAAATGCCGAACCGGCGCGACCCGTGGCAATCATCGCCACCATGAGCGGGCCAAGTTCCTTGATTATGGAAAAGCCGACCAGGTCGGCGACATAAATGTCAGTCCCGAACTTTTGCATTTGCACTGCGGCCTGAAAGCCAAGAATTAATCCCATCAGTGTGCAAATAAGCGCGACTATAGGCAAGGCATCGCTGCCACACATGTCCATGTAATACAGCGTCTCGCGCCAACGAATCTTGCGCGGATGCCTCACAGCGTAGCAAACAGCCAAAGTAAGATCCCCTGTAAACTCGAACATCTTTTTGCAATCCTGACTGAATCGCCAAGTGGCTTCGCCTACTTCCAATACTGGATGAGGTTTTTTATAACGCATTATATTAACACCATGATCTAAATAGTTATCGAACAAGAAACTTGCCACACTTAACCCCAAAAGTCAAAATTAAGCGCAAAATTCATTGAAATAATTATGAGAAAATCTGATCAGCCCCCAGTTAGATGGCGCCGTAAAAAGTCCAGAGAGCTAGCGCTGCAACGAAATAAAGCTTGTTGTAGCTGCCAGCTCTTGCTACTTTTATTCTGTGTAGTGTTTGATTTTAAATGATTTTAACAAGCCGTTAAAATACAAGTCGGGCTTATTTCCCCAGCCTCCAAAACTCAATGGACAAAACATCCACCAGCCGCGCCTTGAACATGGAACTTTTACAGGGGCTGAATCATTTACAGAAAGTGAAAAGTTTTCAAGATCATATGAAATCTTGACCTTTGTCCATTTGTTGGCCTCAAGCTGAACCGGAGATGATATCTTTATTTTTTTATAATACGGCGGCTCTCCCTTGCGAAGCTCTCCGCGATATATGCATTCTAAATGTTTATTTTTAATGCTAATGTCAAGCGTTCCATCAAACATGTTTTGGCTCTTTGCAAGATATTGATCCTTAAGCGAAAAAGGCTTGAATTCAAATTCCAGCGTGAAGTTGCCTCCCGCTGGCAAAGCTTCAGACGGGAAATGCAGGTAATTTCCTTTGCCATCAAACTTGAGGCAGTTTACATCCCCTTCTTTCGTCCATTTGGGAGCGGCATAGGAGCTGTTTTTGGGATAGTTTGTATTTTTTGAAAAAGCTCCGCCGTATGAATATCCCCCGGCTAAAGTTCCTGTCCATCTCTCGCCTTGGTCCGTTTTTAGAAGCGCGCCATATTTGGGGTCGAGCTTGTAGTCCAGATCAGGGCAGCGCGACTTGTCAACTTCAACATCAACCACTTTTCCAGCTGTTTCAGACACAACCTTGAGTTTTGCCATGCTGTTTGATTTTTTCATGGGAAAAACAAAAGGGCCTTTAGCGCAAGTTTTGCCTGACATAGTAATAAGGCGCACTCTAAACACCGCGTCTTTATTTAACGGCTTTACAGATACGGCTATCTCAACATTTTCGCATTTTGCCGGAGCCGGAATGTCTAAGGCTCTATTTTCTTTTTCAATGCACAGGAATATGGTTTTGTCATAATTTATGGCGGCCGCGCCTAGTTTGTCTATTTCGCTGACGCTGATGCGTTCATCAAATACGGAAGATTTAATGCGCAGTGTCGCTTTGTCTTTGTTTGTCACTATAAATATTCCGCCTCGGCGATTGCGATTGCTTTTCCATTTCATTTTCACATTGGATGAGACATCCCATTTTGATTCTCTTGCGCTCCCGCTTTTCAGGCGATCATTGAAAAGGCGAATGCTGCCGTTTTCCACGCTCAGCTCAATCGGGAATGGCTTCACTTCATGGAATGAGCTGTAATACATATGAAGGAGAATCTCATTGTCATTGAGAGAGTATTTTTTTGAGTTGTCGTATGAATACGCCACCTTGTCGTCTTCAAGAATTTCGATATGCCTTATTTTATCTTTTCCCAAAGTGGCTTTAATGTCGAATTCGGCAATGCCGCCGTCTTTGTCAGACGGGCTGAACTTCACTTCGAAATTCTTTGCGTCCGCAAGGTCGCGCAAGGGCTGCTTCAGGCAGATCAAGTTGTCATTCCATGTCGCCCTGATTTTTGTAAACGGCAAGCCGTCCGCATAAATTTGTTTATTTCCTTTTGCATCCGTCACAGTTAACTCCGGGCGGATCACTCTGTATTTTGCCATTTCTTCGGAAGGCACAGCAAGACGGACTTCAGTCAGTTTCGAAGAATTGAATTCCTGCTTGGGAAATTCTTTGACAATATTCCCATTGCCGTCTTTAAGCGCGCATTTTACCCAATATTTTTTATTTTTATTCGAGTCCGGCACATTGAGCAGCTCAACAAAAAACTGATCGCCCAGCTTAATCATAGCCCTGGCTGAAACAATAAGATTGGGAACTTCCGTATTGTCGCCTGGAATGGGAGTCAAGAGCCCTTTGTTTTTAAATTTCTGCATATAATAGCGCATGATTCTTTTAGTTGAAAATGATCGATTGACTGTAGGCTCAAGACATGTGTTTTCATTCAGCTCGTTCCATTCAGGCATTATTATAAAATCTGCGCCCGCGTCCAAAGCAATCTCAAGGCTTTCGCGCAAACTGCGAGTTCCGTTTTCGCGCTGTGTTCCGCCCGCGATGTTGTTCACATAGCCGAGAGATGCGCTAAGGCCCAATAATTTGCCTTTGTTTTCCGGCTCGCTTAAAACGCTGGCAAACAATCGCGCGACAAATTCCTTATAGAATCTTTTATTAAAGAAATAATCATGAGTGTCCAGATGATTTGACCCGTTCATCAAAATGCCATCGCTCACTTTCAGATAAGATCTTAAATAGTTTTTTGCCGCTTCAATCTCATCTTCCGGCAGCTTCCCATCGTTGTTGCGGAAAGCGATCGCCCATCGCACCCAGTTTGTTGTCTTCTTCCCTTTCAGGTTTCCAATGGCTGGCACAAAATAAAATGTGTCCCCGCATCTTTCTTTCATGATTTTAATGAATAGGGCAAGGTCTTTAGGAGAAACATAATCGCTGCGGTATGATGATATCAATACTTTTCCATTTACCCTGGCGGCGGCTGGCGACACAAGCAAGCGCTTCAGAACAGGCTCGAACACATTGGCGGCATGCTCAGGGCCTTTCTTCATGGCATGCCCGATAAGGCTTATCAACACTTTGTTGTTGTTGTCCTTGACGCACGCATCGGCAGTGTCGATCAAGTCGTTGAACCTGGCAAAGAAAATAGGGGAATGATACAGCATTGAAAGCCCGTCCGCGCCATAATCCATTGCCAGATCTAAATGAGTCTTATAATTTTGAAATATTCTTTTGCCTGGGTCGCCGTCGTTAAGCGAGCTGTCGTGAAGCAAGGGTCTGTCTATCCAAGGCTGTTCGTGAAAATTCTGATAAACATTCCTGTAAATATTATAATGAGTCCTGATTCTGGGAAAGACCAATGGCTTATCAAGGACAGGCGCGCGCTTTATTTCCGGAAGGCTTATGAGCTTTGCGTCTTTAGCCATTGACGCGTTGAAACATGCGAAAAACAACCCGATTGCAATAATTGTCAAACATTTCTTCATCCCGTCCATCTCCTTAAAATTTTCGATATTCACAAAAATCAAAGATTAAAATATTTCCCTGATTTAATGATTTAATCAATGATAATGTCATTTCCTTCTTCTGTCAAGCCCTGCGCCCTTAAAAACTTGAAACTTGCGCTATTGGCTCACCTTTGCCGAGCTTATTTTTATTTGCAGGCAAAGCTCTTGACATCGGCCAGGGAGGCTGTATATTTATAATTAATTAATTGATTTAATCAATAGGATATTACTTAATATATGAATGCAGAAGTTTTAATAAAAAGCAAAGCGGATCAAGTGGTCAGTTATATTAGCGACTGGTTGAAATCCGGGAAACTAAAAGTTGGCGACAAGCTGCCTTCGGAAAGAGAACTGGCAAAAAAACTTGGTGTCAGCCTTCTCACCGTAAACAAAGCCATGGCCCGCCTGGAAGACGCGCAACTGTTGACTCGTTCGGCAGGCAGAGGCACTCTGGTGGCCAACCTGCCATCGGCTGACGCCATATCAGTCATATGCGACATATGCCATCTGACAGATGCAAATCATTCTCCTTTTTTTGACGCGCTTATTGAGAATCTGCTTGAAGCGGCGGAAGGTTGCGGCATGGTTCCGCATTTCATGATTGGCAAAGGGAAATCCACTCAGAATTTCCTTAAAAGCCTTGGCATTCAATCAGCCGTATGGCGCAACATCACTGGCTCCATAGCAATGGCCTGGCGCGAAGGGCTCGAGGAAAGTCTTTTGGAGCGGGGAATTCCGCTGGTCACAATTTCAACTAAAAGACAAGTGGGCAATTCAATCATATTGGATTATGAGGAAATGGGAAGGATGGCCGCCAGAGTCCTGGCCGAAAAGGCTCCCCAAACCATATATGTGATTCATAACAAAATATTTGCAGAAAAATGCTGGAACAATCCAGTGACCACTTTTTTCGACGAATTGACAAAGCTGAATCTTGACGCTCAACATGTTTGCCTTATTCCAGTCGAGCCCAATCAGGAAGCGGGCTTTGAGGCGGCCAGGCAAATAGCAGGCAAAGCAACGCATATATTTATTGCCGATGACAATATTGCCGCCGGATTTGCCAGATGGATGAATGAAAATGACAGATGCTGCGACAAAAACACACAAATAGTCACGCATGCTTCCGAAGGCATTGACTTGCCGCTCCCGGAAGCTTTCGACAAGTTGGCTTTTGTAGTCAAAGACATATGCGCGGAAGCTCTCAATTTGCTTGAAGAACTATCAGACAGACGCTTTCATGATTCGTCGCAGTCGTCACTGCGTTTTGTGAAGCCAATATTGATTAGAGGCCAAAAATAGAAACTGCAAAATATAGCTGGAGAAAGGACAAACAAATGAAGATCAAAAACAACAACAATAGAACCTTTTTTCCGGGGCGCGTTTTTACATTGATTGAATTGCTGATAGTAATTTCAATAATAGCCATTCTCGCCAGCATGCTTTTGCCGGCGTTAAAGAGCGCCAGAGAATCCGCCAAACGCATAAGCTGCATTAATAATTTGAAACAACTTGGGCTTATATTCATGTCCTATTCCAACGACAACAATGAAAACCTGCCGCCTTCGATAATTAATTATGGAGGCGAAAATCAGTTATGGGGGACGACTTTGGCTGAAGGCCAATATATAAATGAAAACGCAATAGAATACAATTCCGGCTCCCGAAATCTGTTCTGTCCATCAAGCCAAGTGACAACCAACGGCAAAACCATCTACAAATTTGGCAATTACGGAATGAATGCACTGATAACATATACACTGGGGCTTGCTCCAGCCTCCACGGGCTTCCGAATCAGCGCCCTCCGCAATCAGAGCAGCAAAGTCCTTCTTTTGGATTCGGGCAACTGCTATGTCCATTACGGTCAAATAATCAATCCCAGCTATAATATTTTGTATATCCCGGGCGCCAAAAACAATTTGCCCCTCGAATGGGATCAAAGCGGTTATTCCAACCGAGACGACGCTTGGGACGGCCGCCACAACAAAAGGATTAACATAACCTATGTTGACGGGCATGTGGACACTTCCAAGGCTGATGACTTGAACCAACCTGAATTATGGACTCGTTGAGAACGCAAAGCTTTAACCTTGCATTATCTACCAGGTGAAGCCCATGTTGAAATGGAAGCGGAATTTCTTGTCGAGGCCGTCAACACTGTTTATGACCGGATAAGCCAGATCCAGCTTGATAGGCGCGTTGATGTATGGAACTTTTATTCTCAAACCGTAGCCCACGCCCATATTAAGTCTGCTCGGCGCAAAACTGAATGAACTGGCCCAGACATTGCCGACGTCGCAGAATACGGCTCCGCGAACAAACTCCCAAATGGGGTGGGTAACTTCAGCCGTCAACAACAGCATGGATTGTCCGCCAATGGCAATTTCATCGCCAGCGACATCTGAAGTTGGAGAAACATTTCTGTAGGGAAAGCCTCTGAGTGAATCGCCGCCGCCAAGGAAGTAACGCTCAAACAATGGGACGTCTCCGCCTTTTCTGAATTCGCTGACCGTTCCTATTTTGCCGCCAAAATGAAATACCAGCTCTCTCTCTTCCCAGAATTTCCAGCTGTAATACTGGCTGCCTTTTGCCTCCAGGCGGAAGTAGTTGTTGCTTGCGCCAAGACCCACGGTGGTGACCTCTGACAACACGTTTACTTGGTATCCGTTGGTTGGCTCTGTCAGGCTGTTTCTTGTGTCTCTGTTGATTGACAGCGAAAATGCCCCGACCAATTCGGTGCCTTTCTGATCCTGAAAGTCATCATTCAGCCAATCTTTCATATCCCTTACATTTACAGACTCAAAACGGTATCCGGCGGCAACTGTTGTGAAATCGTCGAGGACCCTCTTGGAAAGCCCAACCTTTAGGCCCACGCGCCTTTCAGACCAGTACCTGTAATTCACTTGATTCCCGTAGCCTGACACGTCGAGTTTGAGAGGCATGTCAAAAAGCCACGGCTCTGAAAAATTGACGTTGAAGTCCATGCGGTCAATGCCGACAAACGCCTGCAATCTTACGCGTTGTCCGCCGCCCTGGAAATAATTGCTTGGGTTGGTTATGTCGAAGTTCGGCTGGCTGAGCTCAACCATACCGACAAGACTGTCCATGTCCGAAAATCCGCCGCCCACTTTGAAGTTGGCTGTGCTTTTTTCCTTGACGTCAAAATTGACATTCTTTTTTCCCTGCTCGCCGGCGTTGACGGCAACAGCTTCAACTGACTCGAAATAGCCCATCCCCATCAAGCGGGATTTGCTGGCTTTTATTCTGTTTTTGTCAACAGGGTCGCCTGGCTGAATGGCCAGTTCGCGCCTGATGACTTTGTCTCTTGTCACTTTGTTGCCGGAAATATTGACGTCAAAAACTGTGTAGATGATTCCTTCCCTGACGCGGTATTCGATGTCCACTGTGTGGGTTTTGTAATCAGGCACTCTTATGCCCCTGCAGAAGAAATCGGCATATCCGAGGGCGTCATATCTGCCTGATATTGCGTTGATGTCGCCTCTTTCCATTGCGCTGCTGTAGATGTCTTCCGACCTCATGCGCAAAGTTCCCATTAACTCTTTTTCGGTAAAGCGCGCATTGCCGGAAATAAAGATTTTCCCCACTTTGTACGGCTGGCCTTCGTGCAGATAAAATGTAATGTTGACATATTCCGGGTTGCCTTCGTCCGGTGTCACTTCAATTTTGTCAACTTTAAAATCCAGATATCCCATATTCCAGTAGAGTTCGCGAAGGCGAAGCTTGTCATTCTGAAATTCGCCGCGCTGGATTAAGCCAATATCTAAAAACCAACTGAAATAAGAATGCTGGTTGGCTATCGCTCGCTTTAAGCGCCATGAGGAAAAAATAGTGTTTCCCACAAAATTGACATTGTCAATTTTCATGCGGAGATTTTCCTTTATATCAAAGATGACCTTTACAAAGCCATTGTCCGCATTTTTTACGACAGGGATTATTTTCGCGTCATTATATCCTTTTGATGTGTAGTACTCCCTTAGTCTCTTGACGCTTTCCTTGAGCTTTTTGTCATTCAGCGGAACATCCGAAACCAAAGGTATCTGCTTTGCCAGATCCATCGTTGAAAACTTTTTGTTGCCCTTGAAGATAATCACTTTAATCTTCGGCTTCGGGCTGATTTTAAATATTATATGCACTTTCCCGTCCGTCATCTTTGACGTTTCGGCCACAACATCATAAAAGAATCCAGTTGAGTAGAGGCGCTTAATGTCCTTATTAAGGATTTTTTCATCGAACTCCATGCCCACTCTTTCCTGAAGGTTGAACTTCAACATTTCTCCGGAAAATTTGTGCTGGCTTTTCTGTTCGAAGGTGATTTTTCCTATTTCAGCCGCAAAAGCATTAAGCCCCGTCGTCAGCAACAATGCGACAATCAAAGGCATAAAAAATTTCTTGAAACCTACAGTTTTCAATTACAGTGTCTCCTAAATGTTTCTCGCATATCAAAGTCTTTCAGGGTTATCCTCATCTGAATAGCGAGATTTGCATCTGAATTCCATTGTCTTCGGATGAAACGACAACTCAACAATCCCGGTTTCGCCGTTTCTGTTTTTCTCAACAATAAGCATTGCATCAACACCCTGAGCCTGAGCCTCTTTGGTTATGTCTTTCGTTTCATCGCGGTCGCGATGCAAAAAAGCCACGACGTCTGCATCCTGTTCGATTGACCCGGATTCTCTGAGGTGGCTTAGCTTTGGCCTGCTTGCTTTTCCTGTGGCGCCTTTTTCAACTTCGCGGTTGAGCTGAGCCAACACCAACACTGGCACCTTCAGCTCCTTGGCTAATTTTTTAATTCCGCCAGAAATCTCTGCAACTTCCTGCTGCCTGCTCTCTACTCTGCCTCCAACTTTCATAAGCTGGAGATAGTCTATTACCACCACCTCAATGTTATGCTTGCTTTTTAGCCGTCTGGCTTTTGCCATAAGGTCGGCTATTGTCAATCCGGCAGTGGGGTCTATATAAATATTTGCTTTCAAAAGGGTGTCAACCGCTTTTGTCAATCTGGGCATGTCCAGCTTTCTCTTGAAAGAACCATCAAAGAATGCGCTTTCCGGTATGTCCGACTCCGTGCAAAGCAATCTCCTTGTGACCTGCTCCGCGGTCATTTCCAAACTAAAAAATGCGACAGACCTGTGTCTATCCGCCTTCAAGGCTATGTTTCTGATGACATTCAAGGCAAAAGAAGTCTTCCCTATTGACGGACGCGCGGCAAGGACTACCATTTCCCCGGGTTTCAACCCAATTATCATTTTATCAAAGCCGGCAAATTGCGTCGGTATTCCAACTTCGACTTCTTTTCTGAGCACCTTTTCGATGTTTTTGAACGTTTCCCTGATATGATCCTTAAATGGAAGTATATCAGACTGCTCATAACTGTCGCGCACTTTGTAAATGCTTGTTTCGATCTCGCCGACCAAATCATCCACATTCGCTTCTGAATCGAAGCATTGCTCGACAGACATCACACAGATATTTATCATATCTCTGAGAATTGCGAATTCTCTGAGGATGCCGCACCATGTTTCAATGTTGGCGGTTGTGGCTATGGAGTCGCGTATTTCAGTAAGAAATAGCTCTCCGCCTATCTGCTCAAGCTTGCCTTCCTTCTGCAAGGTGTGGGCAAGGGACACCAAATCCACGCTTACGCCGTTCTTGTGCATGTCGGCTATAGTTTTAAAAAGAGTTCTGAAAGCCGGCGAATAAAAAGCGCCTTCCGCCTTTTCTGCACCGAGTTTTTCAACTGCGGTGTCAATGCAGTATTCAGGCTCATAAAGCATCGCCGCGATGACCGCTTTTTCAACGTTCAAATTATGAGGTTGAGGGCGATCATCGCTCAATATGCCTGGAGCTTGTTTTTTTTTCCCGGTTTCAAAACTTTTTTTTGCGTCACTAATCATATTTTAGGCGCGCACAACCCAAACTTTAGCCGTGGCTGTCACTTCTGAATGAAGTTTAATGTCCACGTTGAACATTCCAAGCATTTTGATATGTTCTTCAAGTTTGATTTTGCGATAGTCAACTTCAATTCCTTGTTCCACCAGTTTTTCAGCGATCATTCGATCGTTGACCGCGCCGAAAAGACGCTCGTCTTCGGACGCTTCCATTGGAATGGATATTTCAGCTTTTTCAAGTTTTTCAGCGGTGGCCTTCGCATTTTCAAGATCGTTTTTGCGTTGTTCTTCGATTTTTCCTTTGCGCGCAGCCAAAACCCTGAGGGTTCCCCGCGAAGTTTTCATCGCAAGTTTTCTGGGAACCAGATAATTGCGGGCATATCCGCCAGTGACGCTTATTTCATCGCCAGCAAGTCCCAAATTCTCTACATCTTCAAGTAAAATAAGTTTTTCAGCAGCCATGTGCATCTCCTTCAATTACAAAAGTTCTTTCCAAAAATGGAATTATAAAACCAGGCTGACAATCCTTGCGCGCTTAATGGCGATGCCTAGCATCTTTTGATGCGTCAAGCATGTTCCGGTAATTCTGCGCGGCAGGATTCTGCCTTTTTCCGTCTGAAATTTACGCAAAAGCTCCACGTCTTTAAAATCAACGTATTTAACCGCTCCTTCACAGAGGCGACAAATTTTTGGAGCGCTTGTCCTTCTCCTTCGTCTTCCTCCCCTGTCACTGTTGTTTCCTTGCTCTTCCATATGTTTCTCCTTCAACTATTTTTTTAGCTTGTTATTTTTTTAGCTTGATTGCTCAAGTTTAAAAAGGTATGTCGTCCTGCATTTCGTCATCCACGCTGAATGCGTTATTTGGCATCGGCGGAGGTGGAAATTCATCTCTCGCCGGAGCCGGAGCCGGAGCCGGAGTCGGAGCCGCAGGGCTCTGTGGTCGCGAGTCTTGTGGCCGCGAATATCCGCCATTTTGTGGCGGTTGTGAATAA
Source organism: uncultured Victivallales bacterium (assembly GCA_964651145.1). GTDB lineage: Bacteria > Verrucomicrobiota > Lentisphaeria > Victivallales > GWF2-45-14 > CAZYVR01. Next base: position 11,534 of record CAZYVR010000152.1, read on the forward strand.
TTGCTTTGAGGCTGAGACTGAGGCTGAGACTGGGATTGTTGGCTGTAGCCGCCACCGCTCTGAGCATCGTCTTTGTTGCCGCGGGGAAGGAATTGGACTCTATCCGCCGTAACCCGCAAACGCGATCTTTTCCCGCCTGTATCGCGGTCGTCCCATTGGTCATACTGCAAACGTCCCTCGATAAGCACAGGAGCTCCTTTTTCAAGGAAGCGGTCGCAAGATTCAGCCTGTTTGCCCCATACTACGATGTCGACAAAGCACACTTCCTCTTTCTCCTGTCCATTGGACGAATATTTGCGATTCATGGCAAGCCCGAATTCACAAACAGCAGAACCTCCCGGAGTAAACCTCAATGCGGTTTCTCTTGTCAGGTTTCCCATTAAAAAAACTTTGTTCAATGAGGCCATTATTCGATTCCCCCTTTTAGGTTAATCAGCCGTTTCCTCTTTGACTTCTTCTTTTACTTCCGCTTTTACTTCCGCTTTTACTTCCGCTTCTACTTCAGCTTTTACTTCAGCTTTTACTTCAGCTTTTACTTCAGCTTTTACTTCAGCTTCTACTTCCGCTTCTACTTCTAGTTCTTCTTCCATTTCAGGCTTGTCATAATTGATTATCATATTGCGCAGAACGCGATCGTCAAGGCGGAATATGTTTTTGAGCGCGTCAATTTTTTCGGCTGTGCATGTGAAAATGTAATTCCAATACAACCCGCCTTTACGTTTGTTGATTTCTCTGGCAAACTGCCTTCTGCCCATGGGGATAGCTTCTTCAAGCTCTCCGCCCCACTCTTTGATCATTGCGCCGAACTCTTCAGTAAAGGCCTTGCCTTCGTCTTCGACCTTTCTGATTTCGAGAATAAACACAGCTTCGTATTTTTTCAAAACCTTTTCCTCCATATTTATGTTATTTATTTTTATTTAGTCTTTTTAGAGCTCAACTAATTCGCCGTTAAACTCATTCATGGCGTCTGTCACGCCCCTGCACAATATAAGCTTTGCCGCTTCGGCCGATCTGGCGCATACTTTATCCAGAAGCTTTTTCTCATCTCCAGAAAATTCAGAAAGAACATGATCTATCTGCCCATTTTCTGAACTGCGTCCGATTCCTATCCGCAATCTGGCAAACTTAGATGAGCCAATTTCCTGAATAACGGACTCGGCTCCATTGTGCCCGGCGCTTCCGCCGTCTTTCTTTATTCTCAGCCTTCCCGGAGGAAGA
>CAZYVR010000153.1:0-12640 GCA_964651145.1 uncultured Victivallales bacterium
TTCTTATATGCCAACAGCTTTCGCTTTTAGCGACCAGCGATTCCGCCGCTGGATGCCGTCCGGACAAAGTCCGGTTTTTATTCAGACTCCGTCGGTTTTTTTTATTTTTCAGGACTTTTGCCGACTCCGACTAAATACTCTTAGCGGATTGCCTTGAATACCTTACACTCGTACGGGGCAAATGAAACGCTGAGAGTTCCGGCTTCAATCTCCTCGGAATCGCCGCCAAACATCCCTTCTGCCTCGCAATTTTTCAACGAGCTGCCGGCGAGATCCAAAGATACGTCATTGACAGATTTAGAGCTGCAATTTACGGCAATAATATAATATTCGCCTTTATATTTGTACCATTTAGCCTGAATGGAATCATGTGCTGTCTCTATCCATTTAGACGCGTCAAATCCAAGAAGAACAGGGGCCAATGTCTCAATTTCTCTATTTATCCTGGCTATCTCTTTATTTTTATGATCGCACCAGCATAGTCCTGTAAAATAACCTATTCCCTTGGAATCGTTCAAAGCTGTCACATAGTTCAAGCAACGCTGTTCGTTGTAGCGCAACATCCTGCCCTGCATGACTTCCGTGCCAGCATCAAACTGGATTATATTAAACATGGGCTTGCCATCATCCACAGAATAACGCTTGCCGTAATTCAGAAAATAAATAAAACGGTCTAAGTCAAACTCATCGGGAGAATTTGCCCTGACGTAGCAGTCATAACTGAACACATCGGTGAAACGCAAGTCGCCCCATGCCTGAGGGCGCGGGCCGAGGTTAAAGAAAAAGGCATGATAGGGGTCAATTTCCCTGATGCTCCAATAAACATCCTCAAGGTCTTCATCCGAACAGAATGCCCTTTTCTGGGAACGCCCAGCCCACCACTCGTCCATTCCGTGATACATTAGCAGACTGGGATGATCCTTGTATTTTTTAGTGAAGTCTTTGATGATTCTCATAATTTTTGCTCTTGAATACTTATGCCTTTTGGTTCCGTTTGTCATAAGTGAACAAAAGTCAACGATTACATAAAGGCCGGTTTTGCGCGCCATCTCAAATAATTTTTCATGGTTCATTTTTTCATATGGAGTCCTGTAGTTTGCAAGCTGAACCCAAACGCAATTGAAGCCTGCGTCTTTATATTTTTTTAGATTTTCCAACCTTACTTCAGGAACTGGATTAGCTTGCCATGCGGACAGCATAAAAAATGGCTTTCCATTCAACTGCAGGCAAGAAACATTTTGAATGTCAACACGGCTGTATTGCTTTTTTCTCGCTCCTAAATAAGTCCATTTGGAGCTTGTCGCCAAAGGCTTGCCGCCCGACATCAGCTTCATGTCAATTACGTAAAAACCGTTTGGAATTGTGCCAAACGGAATTTGATAAACCGCCTTGCGGCCCTTTGGGGCAAATGATTTGGATATTGCTTTTTTGCCGTCTTTTTTGCTTATTACAGTCAACTCCAATTTGCAGTTTTTAAGCTCCGCTTCCGGAAAGCGAACTGTGACTTTGCATGGAAATGTTTTTTCATCCCTGAAGACAAGACTGTTAAGCCCAAAACTCAAAAGAGACACAATATTGACTTCTGAAAAAGCCTGCGCGTCAGGCGTTTTGCTTTCCTTGCTGACATATGCCTTGATTCTGACAGCCTTGCCCCTCGCCTCTTTAGCGCTCATTGGGACATCAAAGGCAAAGCTGTTTCCGTCCCTGCGCATTTTTAATTTTTCAGAAACGCCTTTTGAAGTCAAAAGCTCCGCCTCCACTTTTTCGGCCTTGCTCTTGCCTGAAATTGAAAAGCGGCCATCTACGCTTTTGCCAAGCGGCGATGGAGAAAAAACAACTTCCGACACTTTTATGTCGGCGCAATTCTGAGGAGCGTTGACTCCGTCAAGATAACCGTAATCGACAATAGTGTGAAAATTTCTGGATGGCTTTGTCCAGCAATTCATCTCGCCGGTGTTCGTGTTGACGCGATAGAAATTAAACCTGAACGGCGCGCCTGGCTTCATTTCTGACTTAAAAAGGCTGAGCGGAATCCTCATCTCAGCATCCCAGCTGTCTTTGTTTTCTGTAACTTCGCAAGCAATCTCGGGACGCCATGAGCTATTAATAGTGAACCCACTGGCACCCGGGACCTCAAAAGATATGGGATCAAAAAAGGACTGTGCCGTAAAGACTTTTCCTTTTTCATTGACCACAAACTGGTAGTAAACATTATCCTTGCTGTTAGGGTCAAGAAAAAACTCAATCCAATCCCCAGAAAAAACTCCGCCATTTTTAGACGCCGCTTTTTTAGTCCCAGCTTTGCGCTTTGCCGTCAAGCCAATGTACAAGGCTTCGTCATCGCACGCGACTCGGCATAAAGTGTCATTTATTGACTGTGTTCTTTTAAAAGGCTTAAGGCAACTTGCTGGCTTGGCTTTTGCCCATGCCTCTTCATCAAGTTTGCCGTCTATTTTCAATGCCCGGGTTGTTTTCGAGGCTTCAATCCTGGGATATTTGCCAGCCTCCCCAGCCTTCGCCTTGCCGTCGGCAAGCTTGGGCGAATCCACGCTTTTTTTCAAATAAAGCCCATCCTGCAAAGCTGGTTCCCAGGCGCTGGCTTTTGTTCCTTTTTCCGCCATTACATCATCCACCCAAACATTGGCTTTCATATTTTCGCCTTCTTTTCCGGCAAAGAAAAGCAAAATAAAAGCAAAGCGCGTTTTTCTATACGGCTGACGCCATACGGAAGTAAAAGAATACCTTTTCCATTCTTTTGAATCCACGGTAAAGACCTTGCGGTTCACATAATTTACCCAAAGATTCATCTTTGCCGGAGGATTGTCAGTTTTCATCCATATGGAAACTGTATACTTTTCGCCCTCTTCAACATCGGAACAGAATCCAGACATTAGACGCGTATAATAAGCGAGATTATTGCTGTAAGGCCCATCCCATGTCATCTTTATGCTGTTGGCTCCAAAGTGCGCAGCATCCGTAACCAATGTGGTATTAAAATGTTTCGGATCAAGAATTTTGGCGGCGGAGCTCACCCAACGGTCAGGGATTTCCGGACTTGTGCATATCTCAAAGCTTGAGTTAAACATACGGTTTGCGGAAGCCGCTCTTTTCTGCAGCGTCAAGTCATCCAAATAAGCAACGCATTCTTTGCCGCGCTGGCCTAAAAACTCGATTGAAATTCGTGTGCCCTTCCAGCCTTCTGGAATAAAAAATGAGAAATTGCGCGACTCCCAATCCTTTGAATCTGAAAGTATGCTTATATGTTTGCGGATATCTTTTCTTTTCTTATCCGACCCGGACAAAACAAGCGCAACTTTCATGTCGCTAATGTTGCGGCCTTTATACTTGCATGAAAAAGCGTAAGCGCCCGAGTCAAGCTTCACGTTCTGCCCGAACAAAGCCCGAGAGTATTTAGGCCCCCACTTGGGCTTCCCGTTCAAATCCAACTTGGCGCAGGACTCGCCCTCGCACGCGTTTGGAGAAAAAGAAAGCTGCTTGCGTCGTCCATCACTCCATCCGCAAGGCAATCCTGTTTTTCTGTCTACTTTCTCAAAACCGGAATTTGTCAAAAAGTTTTTTGAATCGGAGCCGTTTGGACTCTGAGCTTCCAGAAGCTTCAAATACTCGGGACAAGTTCCTGCTCCTGATTTTTTGCCGTTGGAGCACCCGGTGAAAAATATTCCTGCCAAAATGGACAAAACAATTATGAGTCTCACAAACAATTCTCCTGTTTTATATATTTATTCTCAATAAAAAAATCAACTTGATTGACTTGATGTCATCAAAAATGATTATAATGCAATCAGAACGTTATGTCAAGGAGAAGCCATAAAATATTTAATTTGCCACAAACATAAGGGGAAAATTATTTGACGCTTGGCCTATAGACAAAATCCTGCTTGACAGAGTAAGAAACAGCATGTATTATATAATCGATTTCATAAATTGTTTCATAAGCAATTGCGCAACAAAAACAAGGATGATCAAATGCCTCCCACAATCACAGATGTGGCGAAAAAAGCAGAAGTAAGCAAGACAACAGTGTCCAGAGTGCTGGCGCACACTCCAGGCTTCAAGTATTCCTCAAAAACAACGCAAAAAGTCATAGACGCAGCCAGGGAACTGAGCTATAAGCCCAGCCCTGCAGCTCAGTTAATGAGATTAAAAGAGACTAAAATGGTGGGGATAGTGATCCAGTCAGTTTCAACACAATTTATTCAAATTCAAACAGAAAAGTGTTCTAAAGAGGTTAGAAAGCTTGATTATGAGCCAATACTCATGGGGCTTACTGAAACTTATAATCTGTATGGAGCCACTCCCCTTCACCGCTTCGACTATCTGAGCGGGATCATATGTCAATTCTCCGTTCATGCCCGTTCAGTTTTCAAATTTTGCTCCGAGCACAATATTGACGCCCAAATCCTCTCACTGGGCTATGCCGAAGATCTAAAAGGCAAAGTTAGAGTTGTGGCATCCGACCACTCAAAAGGAATAAAAAACGCAGTAAAATATCTCTATGATCTTGGACACAGAAACATAGCCTATGTTTTGTACTGTCCCTCCGGCGCTCACGACCCGAAACATATCGGCTTCAAGGAGTCAATTTGCGACTTCGGGATGAAAGGAACAGATATTGACTCCTCTCTTGTCGAAGAAAATCGATCCCCTTTCAAAGGAGCCTTTCAAGCTGCAGCCTTTTTGGAGCGCAATACAGAAATAACAGCAGTAATATGCCAAAATGACGAATCGGCCTTGGGGCTGATGTCTGCCCTTAAAGGAAAAGGTATAAGAGTGCCAGAAGATATATCAGTCATAGGATATGACGATTTGCCATTCGCCGCTTATGCCGCGCCGGCCTTGACAACAATACACCAAAAAATTGACGAAATAACACATAACGCAGCAAAACTGCTGATTTCCTGCATAGAGGCAAGCGAAATTCAGAAAGATTACATTCCACAAAATATTTTTATAGAGCCAAGACTAATCGTGCGCGAATCAACCCGCGCGCCCAACAAAAAACGCAGAGGAAGGAAAACTTTTAAATGTTGAACCAAAAATTTATCGAAGCGCATGTCCATATGGACGCCTGGGACAAGCGGACACGAGATTATGTTGAAAAAGGCCCCATTGAGCAGTTTTGGGTAATGGACACGCACTTTGAGGAAATGCGCAATCCGCGCCACGTGAAACAAGAAGTAATACTGCAGGCAGGAAAAGATATGCCTGAGAAAATAATTCCTTTTGCCCTGATAAAATGGGGACGCGGCGCAGAGCAGGTGGAGGAATACTTTGAGAAGGGCTTTGTGGGCCTCAAGGCAATTGTCCCGCCGAAGCCATACAACGACCCTGATTATTTGCCCATTTACGAAGCCGCCGAGAAGTTTAAAATGCCCATCCTTTTCCACACCGGAATCGTTGCGATCTCAAAAGACGGCTGGAGTGACTACAACAAAAACAGAGGATACGGCCCCGCAAATATGCAACCTATTTATCTGGCCACAATAGCCGATCTTTTCCCTAAACTAACCATAATCGGCGGACATCCCGGGTCCCCTTATACAGAACAGACTGATCATAATTTGTACTATTATCCCAATATAAGTCACGATATTTCCGGCTATTTGCCAATCGAATGGTTCCTCAAAACTCTTGGGAAAAAAACCTGTTCCTATCATGGCGGAGCGGACTTATTTATTGAAAAACTGCTTTTCGCCACCGACCATTGCGTTGGAAATGAAGAGACTGAAAAATGGGCGAAAAATCGCAGAACAGCTCTGTTTTTATTTCTCAAGCACTATGCGCATACATACAATTGGTGGACGCAACTGGATAATTTATGGTATAAGAACGCCGAACAGATAATGAGCAAAATATTGAAATCACAGTCTGAACTCAGATAAAAAAGGAAAAATTCACAAATTGAAGTAGAAATTATAATATGAGGAAACAAATAAAATGAAAAGGCATGCATTCACACTCATCGAATTGCTCGTTGTAATTGCTATAATAGCAATTCTGGCCAGCATGCTCCTTCCAGCTCTAACAAGCGCCAGAAATATAGCAAAACGCTCTCAATGCGCAGGAAATCTGAAGCAAATTGGAAGCGGAATGTTTATGTACTTGAACGATTACAATGACGTTTTCCCGCGGCAATACGATGGAGAATACTGGTGGTTTGAAAATGTCGATGGAACACCATCCCTCTACGCCAATCATGAGACCGCCTCCGGCTACATCAACAATCCCAAAATATGGGAATGCCCGTCAGACGACAAAGCCTGGACTGGCTATCATTGCAATATGCTGTCATACGGGATCAACTATAGGCACTTGGGCAGAAGCAGTCCCGTAGTGACAACTAAACTGACCCAAATAATCAATCCATCACAGACTATAATGATAGCCGACAGCAAGACGACAAAAGCCACCACTAAAACACGATGTATAATTGAGCCAACCGCGAACTGGACCGCCAACGTATCGACAAGGCATTCGACGGGCTCAAATATGGTTTTTATTGATGGACACACCCAATGGAATAAATTTCTTGACATAGACACTTCCGACTGGTGGGACATCACGGACTAATAAGAACAAAGCCCTCAACCATCTAGAAAAAAATAAAATAAACCTTCACGCATAGCGTCAACCAAGGAGAACACTTTATGAGAAAAATGCTCTGCAAAACAACAATCGCCCTATCCATGCTGCTTCCAGGAATAAATAAAGCCCTCTGCGGGGAAGCGGCAAACCTTGCGAAAAATCCGGATTTCGAAGAAAAGTTGACATCAGGCGGCTGGAAGCCAGGCGCCAATGTCACGCAGTCAGGCGATGAAAAATACAAAGGCAGGCATTCAGCTAAAATAGTCGCAATGAAGCCTGAAAGCGGGCAAAAAATAAGGTTAAAAAGTGATTTGATCGCATATTCAGGCGGCCCTCTTCAAGTATCTGCATGGCTCAAAGCCAAAGGCGTTGCAGCCGGGCAAAAATCATGGAACGTAGGCTTGTTTCACGCGCGCTTCTGCGACAAGGACAAAAAGCAGATTGGAAGTCATTCTTCGATCGGCTCAATAAAAGGCGACACAAACTGGCTCGAAAAAAAGAAGACGTATTATCCGCTTGAAACAAAAAAAGACAAATGGCACACAATACCGGCTGGAACAAAATATATAGAGCTCGGATTTATTCTGTCAAACTGCACTGGCTCAATGTTTATTGACGACGTAAAAATCATAGGCCAAAAAGCCCCGGCGGCCGCAACTCAAACAGAAGAGAAAAAAAACAACAAAATAAGCAAAATGACGGCGGCGGAAAAGGCGGAATACCAACGTCTTCTTTTAGCGACAAGAAAGCCCAAAAAGAATAAAATAAACTATGAAGACAACTCCAACCTGTTAGTAATGGAGGATGTTGAGCTTGGCCCAAAGACAACAAAGCCGCTTGAAAAATTTCCCAACATGCCCAAGATGGAAGTCAGGAATGGCGGCATATATCTCAACGGCAAGCCAACACTGATGCTGGGCGTCGAAACCCATTTCCGTCTGTACCCTTTTATGTACAAGCTCCTGGGCATGGACTATGTAGTGCTCGCCGTTTCCGACGCGGCAAACACTGAAGTAAAAAAACTGGATTCACGCTCATTTGAAGTCTCATGGACAGATTATAAATGGCTCGACACCATGTTGGACACTCTCGCCCAGGAAGGACTTTGGAGTTACATCGATTTCTGGATAGGCGGAATTTCAGTGCGAAACAAATTCCCGGACATGGCGATACAAGACCCGCCCCAACATTTCATTCACCTGCGCATGACCAGCCCCGCTACAAGAAGATACCTGAACAACTTCTCAAAGTCCGTAGCCAAAATCACGCGCAATTATCCTGTGTTTGCCTATGAATTGCTCAATGAAATCATGTACACATCCCCATACCATCCAGTCAATCTGGCAATGTTCAGGGAAAAAATGGCAAAGAAATACAGGGACATCAAAAAAGCAAACAAAGCATGGGGCACAAACTTTGCGTCTTTTGCGGAAGCAACGCCCCCCAAAAAAGGCGGAGTGTCTGGAACCAAACTAAACCTTCCAAAAAACTTTTCTCAAAAACTCTTCTGCGAATACACAGAATTCTCGGAAGAACTCTTGGCGCAGCATATACTCAACTGGAAAAACGACTTCAAAAAATATGAGCCGGACGGCATGGTCTTCGTTCAGGCAATAAACGGCATGTGGTCGGACTACGGAAATCAGGGAGTCAACCCGGAAACCGTAATCAAAAGCGAAGACGCGCTCGGATGCGAATGCGGCATAACATTCGTTCCGCAGCCAAGCGGAGCCGAAGACATTGATTCAATAAAAAATATGACAATCAGACTGATGACGCGCGACGTGTGGCGCAGCGTAAGCCCCAATAAGCCGCTTATTGACGGAGAAAGCCCCCTTTCCGTGGCTATCCCACCCACCCCAAAGGCATTTGTTAATCTGGAAGGCGCATGGAAGTTTAAAAGCTATGCAAGCGACAAAGGAATAAGAGAAAACAAGCGCCGCGTAGACTCGGAAGACAAAGACCCCGACAAAAGCTGGACAAAACTGGACTACGACGACGCGTCATGGACAAGCATAAAAGTCCCGGCAATGTGGGGCAAAGAAGGCTTTCCTAAAACCTACATTGGACTTTATAGAAAGACATTTTCTCTGCCCGAATTTAAAGGAAAACTTTACCTGGCAGGGAAACGGCTTGCCGATTACGCGGACATTTATATAAACGGACAGCTCGTATGGAAAACAAAAATATGGAGCGAGGAATTCTGCGTCAATATAGCCGACAAAGCAATGCCCGGCAAGGAAAACGAAATAGCCATAAGAATCTACAATAAATATTTTGAGGGCGAAACCTACTGGGGCGGAATTCGCGGCGAAATTGAGATTGTCAAGTCATCAGCCGAGCTCAAGCCGCTAACGCCTGGACAAATGCGCTCTTATTTGTGGACCTGCGCAGTCCATGGCTATTCCGCGACAACGATCACATATTTTTACCCAACCGAAGGAGTCGATTATCCTTTCGCGCTCTTCAATCCAACGTACATTTCAATAGAGGCGATGAAGGCCATACCTGAAGCAAAAAAAGAAATTGAAACACTGGCGGAAATAGTTCTGCCACGTCCGCGCATAAAAGGAAAAGTAGGATTACTTTATCCATTTGAGGCATTCAGACACAACATCGCCGAAGACGCTGTGGAATCCCTGCAAGCGCCTCTTTCCAAAAATCTTTTGGACTATTATCAGGCGTTTCTTTTCTCGCAAATCCCTCTCGACATGGTCACATCGCAACAAATTCTGGATGGAAGAATAGACAAATACAAGGCGCTCGTTTTCAGAATGTGCGACATAGCAAAGCCGGGCATAGTCGAAAAGCTGACAGCGTTTGCGGAAAAAGGCGGCATCGTAATCATAGACCACGGCTCCCTGCAAGCCGACAGCGAATTCTATAAAGTGTTGAATCTGGAAAAACTGACAGGCATTAAAACAGGAAAGCTTATCTACGAAGAAAAAGAACTGTCCTTCAATAACATGGACATTCCAGCGACAAAAACAACAGAGCCCAAGCGTGACAAATATCGCGGAATCGAAATAGAAAACATATCCGCTGAAATCATGGCAAAATATCAGGATGGAACTCCCGCAATAACTGTCAATAAAATGGGCAAAGGCAAAGTATTCTATGTCGGCTGCGAACTTCCCTATTTTACGAGAAACGTTTTCCTTAAAAAATTAATGGAACAAAACGGAATTACGCCTGACTTTCAACTGACAGGCAAAGATAAACTGGGCTCTTTTGTGGAAGGCCACGCGTTCAACAAAGACGGGCGCATTGTCTGGTATTTCAACAACTGGGGAGAAGATTGCGAAGCGAATGTCCGCCCAGACAAAGCCCTTCCCGAAGACACGCAATACAGAGTCCGCGACATAGTTTCCAACACGACGATAAACTCTCCGTCGGAATCCAAATTCTGGACAGGCGCGGAGCTTAACAAGGGCTTTGACTTCAAGCTGCCGTCCCAGAATCCTAAATTGCTCCTTGTGGAAGAAAAACAACTGGCTCCTCTTGAGCGCCTGGAGCTGTCCGCAAAGCATAAAGAACTTCTGAAAAAGTCATGGAACAAAAGCCCCGAATCTGAAGCAAAAATTCTCATTGACTGCAAGCGCAGCACGCTGTTCTCTAAAATAAGAACTGCGTCTTTGGTATGGCTTTTGGAAGAAAACGGCTTCCAGATGGTCAACAGCGTGGGACGCATTGGAAACGAGATAAAAGTATGCAACAAGGATGTCATAGGCAAAGAGCTGCTGTCAACCTTCAACGTTCTCAGCCTTCCCGGGGTGCCTGGCCTTGGAGGCACAAGAGGCTTCTCTGATGAAGAGTTTGAAGCAATTGAACGTTATGTCCACAACGGCGGAGGGCTTTTCCTTTCAGGGCAATTTATGCGCGGCCCTCACGGACACATGAGCAGCGCCTATGCCTCAAAAGTAGCCCAGCTCTTTGGAGTAAAAATACTGCGCGACGCAATCGCCGACCCGGAACATCATATAATGGGCGACCCGCGCATGGTCACCTTTACGGACATAAAAGAAAGCCCTCTAACAAAAGGTGTTAAAAAGCTCCAGTCAATGGGAATGGCTCCGCTTGTCATATCAAGCAAAAACGCAAAGGCGACAATCATATCAGACAGCTCGGCGCATGCCTCAATGAGCAAAAAATTAAAAGGCGCCCTGCCCGCCATGGCAACGGTTGAATATGGCAAAGGAAGAGTGGTCATAATGGGCGACGCAAGCTGGATGCAGCCGTCAATGCTGGACAAAGCCGACAACGCGCAACTGGCTCTGAATATCTACAACTGGCTCGCAAAGCGTCCGACAAAAGCCATTGAAAGAAAAGCGTTGCTCAAGACAATAGACGCCACGTTAAAATAATTCATATTGTCGATCAGCGTCATGTTTTGCGTTTTTTAGAGACGCCTCTTGCCATATGTTTGGCAAGAGGCATAACTGCAATTATTTATACTTTAAAATCATCCCTTGCCTGAATCATGGCCATTACATTTTCAGGAGGAGTGTCGCGAGTTATCTGCTCTGTTGACAAAATATAGCCAGCAGGCCCGGCGTCGTTCAATGCCTGGCTGCAAACGTTATAAATTTCCCTGGGTGAAAGTTGCGCAAGAACATGAATCGCGTCGATATTCCCTTTAAGGCATACGCGACGGCCCACTCTTTTCTTTGCATCCTTAAGGTCAATGTCCCCGCCTGAGGATATTGCGTCGAGAGACTCAATAACGTCAGCTCCTGTATCCGCCATGTTTTCCAGTATCGGACTTATTTTTCCGCATATGTGCAACAGCGCCTTCATTCCATGTCCATGCGCAAAATCAATGGACTTTTTCTGATATTCAAAAAAAAGGGCACAATAAATATCCGGCGAAAAAAAGCTGCATGAAGCGCAAGCATCGCCAGTATAAACGCCATCCGCGCCAAGCTCTTTCAATGCGAGCATCTCTTCTTTCAATGCCTCGTATTTTCTATCCATGACAGCGCGGCACAAACCTGGGTCCGTGAGGGCAGAAATCATTGCGTTTTCTGTTCCCATCCATGAATCAATGGCGTTGGCCGACTGTCCGCAAGCAAAACCGAAAATAAACTTCTGCCCTTTGAACTCCTCAATGTATCTTTTCAAAGATTTCACTTGCGGAGTTTCAAGAATTTCCCTGCTTGCAACAATTGGAATTTTTTCAATATCCTTCACCGATTCGACTTGCGGCCTCCCTGTCTTTACGGGAATGAAATCTTTGGTGTCGCTTAAAACATGCCCAACAGTTTCGCCGCTTTTCCGTTCGCGAATGCAAAGCCCGTCTTCACACTTTACAGCTTCATGGTTTTCCGGCAAATAAACGCCATGACGCATATAAATGATGTCATTGGAATACTTTTTTGCGGCATTTATCATTGCTTCCGCAACAATCTCCGGCTCCAGATACATTTCATGGGCTTTGCGTCCCAGCAGCCTTATCGCATGCTCCGGGGATTCATAGGCGTGAAATGGAGCTTTGTCAACCGCCTCCAGGTTTAACGCCTTCAACACTCTTTGCTTTGATTTCATCTTTTATCCTTCCCTATTCTCTATCTTACCTCTAAAAATACGTTTTCAACTTATTGAAACTTAAAATGGAAAATTAAAGGTTTGCCACTGTTTGCTACTGAACGCCAAAGGAGTCCTTAACAATTCGCCCCCATCCATCATTGAGAAGATCAAAATCGCCATTGCTTTCAATCACCATCTTGGCTGATGGGAAAAAAGTCTCGTCCCCAAGTTGGATAGACACAGCCATGCCATAGTAATCTCCAGGATCAACATTATCCTTGATTCCCATATAATTACGCCATTTTTGAGAAAAAGCGCCCCAGTAATCATCCCATGCCGGCAAGTTGTCAGGCTTCTTGAATTCTATAGCCGCCATTACAGCATCATGATTATTCACAACTAAGACTCCCATTTTATTGAAATATTGGCTTTTGTCAACTATAATATAAGGATATTTAAGCATAAAGAAATAGCTAAAATAACCATAAAATTATCATTTATCACTATA
>CAZYVR010000154.1:0-12607 GCA_964651145.1 uncultured Victivallales bacterium
TATGATTCCTCGGAACAAAGCGCAGAAGAGGCGTTTTTTTTACGCTCATTGAACGTGTGCCTGTAGATATCCAGCGATTTGTCATGTTGCCACAATAAACCATTTATAGATAATAACTTAACTATTGATGGCCGCATTTCAAGGCTATATTTGACGGAAAAATGACGGATGGCTTTCGTTTGCCGCGTTCTCAGCATAATGCCAGTTCAGGCGAGGTGTTGAAGCTTACAATTCTTTATGATATTTTAAGCTTCAATTACTGAAAGATAAAACATAATGAATTTAAAAGATATTCCTTTGCCGGAGAACTGGCCGATACTTGTTCGGCAGGCGATGATTCACGCGTCGTCGCTAGCTCACTACTGTATAATTTTCACACGAAGCCATTCTGTCAATTCATCCATTGAGCGTGTTCGCTTAAAAATCAAAAATGATAGATTGGAAACAAAAGTTTCTCAACTTGAAAATCAGCTTCGCATCAATCAAGCCCGCTTTAGCAGAGTTCCATCAAAAAGCCGACCACATTACACGCCCCCAGAGCGCATGGATATTCTCATGCATAAAGCGGTTTGCTGTTGGAATCTTAAACAGACTGGGGAAGCTTTCAATATCAGTCCGGGCGCAATTTCGTCTTGGCTGAAACGCATTGAGGACGATGATTTTTTTAAAACACAAACGCCAGTCAACAAGTATCCGGACGCTCTTAAATTCCTTGTGCAAAAGTTCAAAGTTCTCGTTCCGGCTTTCGGGAAAAAGAAAATTGCGGCTTTTTTTCTTAGGGCAGGGTTGCATCTTTCCGCAACAAGCGTTGGCAGGTTTCTTAAAGATTTGCCATCGGATTCGCCGGAGCCTATTGATGATGACGCTTCTGAGAAAGAAGAAAAAATCAAGAGAGTTACTTCACGTCATCCGAATCGCACCTGGATGATTGATTTGACAGCTGTTCCGATTGGCGGTTTCAGCTGCACATGGATGCTTAAAAGCATAAGGCAATCATGGCCTTTCTGCTGGTGGGGTGCCATTATTATTGACCACTTTTCAAGAAAGGTCATTGGTTTTGCCGTTTTTCATGAGCCGCCGGAATCAAAGGATGTCATCTCTCTTTTGAACAGGGTAATTCGCAGACTCAAACGCAAACCAAAGTACATTATTTCCGATAAAGGCACGCAATTTCATCCTCCCCAAAACGCCAAGGACAAAGAGAATCATCCTTATCGAATTTGGTGTCGCTCGAAAAAGATTAAGCCACGCTATGGAGCAATTGGCAAATACGGGAGCATCGCAATAATCGAGAGGTTCATGAGGTCGCTTAAAGGTGAATGCACTCGAAGGTTGATTCTTATTCCGTATGACATTGATGAAATGCGTCAGGAATTAAGGCTGTATTGTACGTGGTACAATCAATTTCGTCCGCATGAATATTTGAAATCAAAAACTCCTCAGGAAGTTTACAATCACTCGCCGCCTTTGAAAGAGTTGGATTTTAAACATAATTCAGAAATGTCCGAGCTGAAGCTCAATATTTCATATCTGGAAGGCAGAAAGCATCTGCCGATTCTCGAGATAGAAGAAGCGGCTTGATTCATCTCCAATTTTCATATCCATTATATTTCTTCTTTTAGAAGGAACAGGATCATTCTGTTCAGACTCTCAAAAAAATGGAATTTTGCCCTTTGCAAAAACGTATTCTCTGCTATTTTACAATTTCAGTTGTCAAAGAACGCGCCAAGTCGGCTCTTTTTGATTGCTATTACGCTATTTTACCCCTATCTGCAAATCGCTGGACCTCTACACATGGCATTGAAAAATTATTTAACCCAAGTAGTGCAGATTACTTGTTACGTACAAAACAGTGGTTTTTTCGAGCTCAATTAATTATGATAGGTTCCAGCATTTTCTCGCTCAAATTGTGCGCTCATCGTAAAATATTGGAAATTGCTATCAAATACACTTCTCAAAAACCATCCGTCAAACTCAAATATGACGGAAAATTATCCGTCATTTTTCCCGCACGAATTTATGGATACTACGGGCGTAATTTTATCTTCTATTTTCATATCCTTGCAATCCTTCTTTCTGAAGGAACAGGATCATTCTGTTCTGACTCTCAAAAAAACGTAAATTTTTCCTTTTCGGAAAGCAAATTTCCTAAACTTCCATTATATTACTTCTCAAAGAGCGCGCCAAATCGGTTGCTATTTCGTTATTTTACCCCTATCTGCAATTCCCTGAACATCTGCACCTCCTCACCAGTTCACGCGATCTCGATGGTCATTTACACGTCCGGTAGAAAAGTCACCTTGATAGCGCAGGTCATTCAAAAATTGCTTTCTGGTATGGAATTTCAAATGTCCATCCAGAAAAATAAAATTTCCTCCATTGCCGTGATGTGGACGGTCGATAATATAGGCTTCATCACCGTTGCCTAGAAACCAGAAATAGCGATACCAAAGAAATGGGGTAAAAATAGTTGAAGGTTTGTCATCATCTGCACGACGGTCCACTTCGACAATCATAATACTTTCTGAGAATTTTTTAAAATAGCTGACGCGATGTCCGCGTGATCTTGTCCCGCCAAGAAAGTTGTCCTCAACAATATCAGAATTCCAATCGCCACCTATTTTACAGTTGTACCCATAGCTGATATTTCCGGCCGCTTTGAAAGCGGGGTATTCGTACATATCCACACCAGAGTCGGCGCTGGTTCCAAATGTATTGGTGATATCGGAAGGGCACGCCATAAATTTTGCGGCAATGTATTTGTTATAGGGAGCGGTATTGCCGATAACTGCTGTAAAGTAGTTTAACGAAGCGGGACCGTTGCCGGGAGGATACCATTCGTTCGAATCGCTTACGTAGTTCATAGTTCCAAGACCCAGTTGTCTCATATTGCTGCTGCATGATATCCTTTTAGCTACATTTTTTGCCTTCCTCAAGGCTGGCAGGAGGATGCTTGTCAAAATAGCTATAATAGCTATTACTATGAGCAATTCGATGAGTGTGAATATCCTTTTTATCATCTTGACTCCTCTTACTTTTTTTTTTTTCATGGTCATCTTTTATCCCATATCTTTGTATTTTTATCCGCTTTTTTGCCGCTTTTTACCGGGAGATATTTTGTTGTCTTTCGTATGCTGAAATTGTCTATGTATAATACTGTTTTGGGTTCCACGACAATCGCACAGGATATTTTATCCTGCAGAACACATCCTTCATATTTGGCAGAGGGCATGTTGAATTGGCCCGTATATTTTTTCCATTGCCTGGTCGGCCTGATATTAATCAAGTTCGGGAATGCTATCCACTTGAATGTCTTCGTCATCTTATCGGCGCCACCCAGCCATGCGCGGAACAAGAATTTACCTTCCCCTTTCAGCCAGACTTCCCAAGTATATCCCGTATCTGGCGCAATAAGATAGGAATAAAGGGAGTGAAAGCCGATGACATCAACGCGTTTTGTTTTTGAAATATTTTCAAGAAAAAGGCTTTTGCCCTCAAACGCGTTCTCTCCATCTATCATAGTTCCTGAGATTCCATTTATTCCTTTCAATTGTCTGCACATGGGGCCTCGGATTTCCAGATTAAAGTTTTCTCTGTCTTTTTTCCTTTTTTTTAACTCTTTTTTTAGATTGAATTTTATAGGCTGCCACTCCCATCCTTCAAAGCAGCCATTTTTGATAATATTGCCGTTTTGTCTATCGTTATTTGTAGGTGTTTTACCGATGGTTTCCATTACCGGAAAAAGAATGGACCCGACCCAAATGGCAGTTTTAATTAAAGATATAATTTTCATTTTGTTGCCTGCGAAATTTTGTGAGACTTGAAATAGCAGTTCAACCGACTGAAATCCTTTCGGAAATTTTCATACTGCAAAAAAATCTTTTCAAAATTTTTCCGATTTTTCGGCGGATGCGTTTCGGCATATTGCTGCAAGTCGTCAGCCTGTTTCTTCACTTTTTGAAACATATTTTCCAATAAAGGGCTGAGTTGCCCTCCGTCCCCGGTAGTCTTTTCGAGTTCCTCAATTGTCACTATAGCACCCTGATTCCATACGGCGTTCCACCAGCTTTTATAATTACCAATGAGAATAGTTCCAAATTTGCTTGGAGTATCGTAGACATTGCCTACTTGTTTCCATATAGAGTAATAGGTCTCATCATTGCGGCAGATATTGAAGCCCCACCGATTACCGGGCATCAGATCTTTATACGGGAAAGCGAGTTCCGCTGTCCATCGTTTTCCGGAGATTTTCCCTTTAAACACCAGTTCTTGCTCGAACGCATAGATTGTCCGTTTGAAATGACCACAAATCTGCCCCGCAGCGTTTATGATAACCTTATAGTAATTCACTCGAGAGGCGCCCGGATCGAAGAATATTTCTGCACTGAATTTATTGACAAATCTTCGCTTCCTGATATCCTGAAACTTCTCGCTAAAATCCTTTCTTCTTCTGATATCCTTTACTAATTTTTCAAGAGCTTCGATGTCATTATATTGACATTCAAGACCAAGATAAATGTTCTCCGAGTCATACAAAACACGAATGGTAGTGCGCATAGGCATCAGATACGGTTTGCCCATGGGGTTTACAAAATTATCCATCTCCTCGGTTTTACTCCAGCAATCCTCGTCGAGGGAGCCATCTATAACAGGAGCATGCTCCGCCCTGCTTGCGCAGATCACTTTCGGAGAAAAGTTAGTTTCGCTCGCAATCAGCACAACCAGGAACATGAAAAATACGGTAGACATACTTATCTTTTTGAATATAATCATGATATCACCTCCATTTCTGTTATTTTTAATTCACATCAAAGCAGGTTTCTGCTTTCATTCCAGTGATTACATATTCAGCGGTGACCACGTATCTGCCTTTTTCAGCAGAATAGCTTATAGGGAGTTCCGTTACGAAATTTCCTCCATTAAAGAGTTCAATTTGCCGGAAAAACTCAAGCTCCTTTCCTTGCGGGCCGTTTACTTTTATCAGAACTGCAGACTTCATTTTTTTGGCAGCCGCCCGGGCCTTTCCATCAGAAAGGTTGACTTTGCCACTCAGTTGTACGACCCCCCCTCTCTCGACTGTGGCATTCTTTGGCATCATGGTAATTGTTTCAGGATTTGCAGGCAACAACGCGAACATCTTCGGATATAAGTCCAGTATAAAGTCCAATCTGTCAGTATAACCGCTATAAGTCTTGTTGATGACGTCCCATATGTGATATTTCTTGTCCAGTACCATTGTCACATCATTACTTTCGCGCCCGGCGCTTTTACTTGAGCGAAGCAAACCTATAAGAGTGGTAGTGCCATTGGTGAAAACCGGGCTGAATACATCCCTGCGTTCAACTCCTTTGCTATCAAGAAGCTTGAAGGGCGCCTTCACTCCGGCATATTTCTCCAGGAAAAAAGCCATAGAGTCCGAGCCCGTATAATTGCCATTTTCATGCCGGGCGACGAAGCTGTTTATCTTAGGCAGGTAAACAGCATGTCCTTTTCCATATTTGACTAGATTTTGTTCATTGAAACTCGGGAAAAGATTCTTTAGGAGAGGTGTTTTTAGCTTTTTACCGTGTTTCGAATAGGTTCCTGGTTCATTGTCGGCAATGACCAGTCCACCGTTCTCAACGAATTTGCGAATGGCGGTGGCTTCCTTGCGAGACATTCCCTTGTTGTAGGGGAGAATCAAGGCCTTGAAACCTCGTTTTTTCAGTTCTCCAGATTCTACATCCTGATAGCCTATAAATACTGGTCGTATGTGTATTGATGTAAGCAACGCCAAGGCATCGCTCGGGGCTCCGCCGTGGACACTGATATTGTAGAGCCATGTTCCGGAAAAACCGTTTTCTTGAAATGGCAGCAACCTTGAAATGTAATGATTGTAAGGAGACCACAATACCGCGACTTTAGATCTTTTCGGCTTTGAGTCAATAACAAGTTTGCCGATGCCGCTCTGAATTAAGCGTACTTCCTCGCTGATTTCCTCAAAAAAGGGCAATGCTTTGGAGTAATCAGGAGTGAAACACGACTCTCCTCCGAGGCTTTCAATCTTCATTCCCCGTTCCCAGTCAAAACCATTTAGCCCCATGAAGAGCATGGTCCATGGAAGCCTTTTACGGTTCAAAGTATTATGAAAGTCATTGTGCCACACGAGCATGCTCTTGGAGCCCATAAGGAAACTGTTGTCGTTGGAAAAAGAATTTTGCAGTTCCGGAGTTATAAACTCATGCCATTCCGGGTCTGACTGGGTTCCTATATATAGTTTTGAGCATGTCATATGATTGCGGTAGCGAGTAAAGTCGTGATGGTCATGCCCTACTCTGCCAGTATGCGCTCCCGGTATAGCCCTGCGAATCATATCGGTAAAATCAATGAAAAATTGGGACCAGACCTGCGAGCGCATGAAGTACCTGAAATCCACCCAGCGAGGAAGTTGGTGTTTTTCCACGGCTTCTTCCATGAGTATCCCGCGGACATTCTCCCAGGACTTGAAATTGGTGTTCCACTCTTTGTTAAGGGCGGCAAAGTTATTGTCATATTCTTTTTTACACCATTCCTGGAATTTTTTTGTTGTAGCCGGGCCGAATCCGGAATGTTCTTTTCCCTGAAATTCTCCAGAAAGATAATTTTCTCCGGTTAGCACATAAAAAGGTGAACTAAATTTAGCGGCCTTTTTATAAATCTCAAACCTTCGATTGAAGAACTTCGCCGAATAATGTGAATAAAACTTGTGTGGGAACTTTTTTGCATCGAGCTTTTTCCCCGTGTCAGCTATTTTTCTGGCCATTTCGCTGAATTTCACCAAGTCAAAATTGCTCTTCTCTTTTGAATGATCAATATAGTTGTCGGAGGGGCTTCTCATTTCTCCAAAATGCTGAGCGTATGCAACATTTCGCAAGTTTGCTCTCGCGTTGTGCTCGAATTGCTGAAGCCAGCTATATATCAAATTGGTGAATGTGGAATTGATCCCGTATTTTTTTATCACTTCGGGATAAAACTTATTTTTCCAGCCGCCCAGTCCTGGGGTCGGTGAAAAAATGAGCATGAACATAAAGTTGTCAAATTTGTGGTTGGGAATTGTTACCCAGGCACTTTTTGTGTCGACTAGTCCATGTTTGTCACTGATGGCGCACTTTATGTCCCAAAGTTCGGAAAGCGGATGCTTTACCGGCAAAGCAAAGGACTGAGTCTCGGTTTCCCCGCCAATGGTCAGTTTGTCGATGGCGGTGGTTCTGTCCCAAGTGTCAACCGCAGAAACCGTGGCGGTATAATCTTTCGACAGCTTCCGTGAGAAAGCAACACTTCCCTTGATGGTTTGTCCCGGCTGGTATGATTCCCGTTTGGATTTCAACTCCTTCACGAAAAAAGGTGACTCTACGCGGAAGCTTTTTGACGCGAAATCCAGAACCTTACCATCAGAAGTGGCAACTATTAGATCAAGGAGATAGTCTCCACGGGGCAGATAGTCAAGTTTGATTGTCTGTTCGAGTTTTCCGGCGGAAATTTTTGGAGCTTTTTGCTCTTTTTTAATCAGTATGTCTCCATCCCTGTTTCTGAGCATATATTTCAGTTTTAGATTCTTATGTTTTAGTTTGCCTGGATTAACATAAGCTTCCAAAATAATATCAGTTTCAGGAATCTTTTTTCTTTTCACCACAATTTGCGGAGTCTCCGGCTTCCATTTTTCTTTGATGTTTTTCTGTTTCGAAGCCTTTAAATCCGTGGCAGGGGTTTTGATTGAGATAGATGCCCTAAGCGGACTTTCCTTGCCCGCTGCCCAAAGCATGGCTTTGGTGAGAATAGCAAAAGCGTAATCATATGCCACTTTATCATGCCCGCCATCTGGCTCATAATAGTAATAGCTTAACGCATTAAAGCCGAACCGGCTTATTACTTTCTCATCAAAATAATCAAGACATATGATGCGTCCTTGTCCATAATCAGTAGCCGAAACATACAATGGCGACTGTTGATGCTTCCAATCGACAACTCCAGGGAGCGCCTTATAATCCTCTGGACGGTCAAATATTTTCACAGGCATGATATCCAAAGGCAGGCCGGAAAGAATTTTTCCCGCAACCTTTTTCTCTTTATTCGTCTCAAACAGTTTCTGAAACTGTTCATCTTTGCCCTCTGCCTCTTTTTTCGACTTTACCCCTTCCTTTAGACGGTTTGGCGAAACATAAACCAGCCCAGCTCCACGTTTGACATGTCCCAGTATAAGGTCTTTCGCATAGTCCGGGATGACTTCCCAGGAAACTTTGCCAATGACAATAACATCGTATTTATGGGCGAGAGACAATCTTTTCTTTGCCAGTTCATTCAAGACCAGTTTGGCTTCCGCTCCGCGCAAAGCCGTGGAGTTGACTCCCATCCACCATCCCTTTTCCCAGCCGGCAAATCCGCCACACATAATATAATTGTAATCCATGTCCAAACGTTGAGCTGCCTCAACAATCTCACGGGAGCTCGCGTATGGAATGATAAAAAGCGCATTGAGTTTTCCCGCGGCGCTGGGCTTGGCCCATTTGATATGATAAGTTTCAAGGGTGCCGGGTAACTGGTCGTAGGGTTGGTTGGGATCTCCCACCGGGGGGGTCGCCAGAAGATTTGCGGCCAAAAGTGACAATATCACAAAAATCACTACTGTGCTGTTCTTTGAATTTCTGTTCATTTCTTTCCTCCTAATTGTTTTAATTAATCTGTTCATCTTTTTAATGTTGTTTATTCTCTCCGCTGTTATATTTTGTACTGGTTGACAGCCCCGATCATGATTTCGTAATTTTTCATGGTTCTTGTTGAAAGCTTTCTGCCGTATGGACATGAAGAAGAATTTTGGAACATCCCTGCAAGTCCACACATAATCATTCTGTCTGTCTTTCTCGTCTGTTCATATTAAAATGGGGTTTTCTGCAATTCTTTATATGTAAACCATTTTGCATCATTTTTTTTCTGGAATCGGATTTTAAATTTATCTTCGCCACTTATTATAGAGTCTTCATTTCTATCCACATCTTTTATAATGTAGCGCGTTGACACATCTAAGCCCCTTAAGCTTAAGTCAATTTCTTTTTGAGCTGAAGCGCAACGAAAGACCTGGAAAAATCCCTCTCCTGTATCCGGGTCATGAAATTGCCAGCCGTCGCATTCATCCAGAGATTGCGGGTTAAGCAGAGGGTAGTATTCCTTCATCAGCAGATGGCGCTGTGCCTTGTAATTAGCTATTTCCTTTTTTAGGTACTTTTTTACAGACGGAGTAAAATATGAAACCTGTTCGGAAAAACACAAGGAACCCGCCATGCGGGAACGAAGCACCGCCGGAGGGTAACCGTTTTTTCTGAATGAATTTAAACTTTGTTCCCGCTGCCGCTCATGCGTCATCCAGATAAACGCTGAGTTGGCGTAATTTCCAGGTTGTACCCGATTGAGCCCTGACTGAAAGCGCCTGATTGCGTGATAATTATTTGAATTGTCGTTTATCCAGGCTGAATGGGCGCGGCGCAGGGTGCCCATATCCATCCGATGCCCGCCACCCGCGCAGGCTTCAAGGTGGACTTGCGGACAGCGAGCCATGAACTCGTCTAATAACGCATACAATCCTTCCCCGTATTCAAGTTGTATTATGCCCCATTGGCTCTGGGATTCGTTGGCTTCCCAGAATGGGGCGGGAGCATTATTGAAATCCCAGCGCAGCCATTCGATTCCATATTTGTTTACCCATTTCTCCAGAAAATCAGCGACTTTCATGCGCACTTCTTTTTTATCAAGCTTGAGCAGGCAATCAATGTGATCTTTCCGCCCGTAAAAGTAGTCATGTTTGTCATCCGCATAGTAGAACCAATCTGGATGCCTTTTGACCCAATCCGAATCCTTCATTGCAAATTCCGGTTCGAGCCAGGAACCGAATTTCATCCCCAGTGACCGTACATAATCGGCAAACGCGGCCATGCCATTGGGAAACACTTTGTCTTCCTCAATTTCCCAGTTTCCGATACCGGATCGGAAACCGCCTTTGAACCAACCGGCGTCAACAACAAAATATTCTATTCCTAACTCAGCATAGACTTTGGCCTCCTTTTTTAGGTTTTTCTCATTGAACGTAGAGTCATCGCCGAAACCATAGTAATGATTATAGAAAACGGGAGGCAACGCGGAAGTCTCTTTGATGGGACGTCGGACGTTTTTGACAATATGTTTCCGTAATGCGTTACTGCCAGCAAGAGCGTTTCCTTTAAAAAAACCGAGATTGGCTTTGGGGATGCACATCGACTTTCCCGGTTTCAAATCAAAACTTGTATATGCTACATGAGCAAGAATCCTCATTACCTTCCGTCCATCCTCCATGTTTTCACCGGCACAAAATATCCAGCGGCCCGGCCATTCCAGAGAATAGAACATGCCATAATTCTCATCCTGGTCTGTAAGTATTGCATAGGGCATTTCTGTCTCCGTTGAACGTCCGCCTTCGCGCCCGCCTATAAGGCTTCGAAGTCCATTTGTTTGAGTAACAAGGTAAGATGGAGGAGGGAAACAGTCCTGTGTAGAAGCTCCGCCGTAGACAGTAGTCATCCGGGGCGTCCCCGTTTTTGTAATATCAATGGCAAGGGAAAGAGAAAAAGGCGCGGAGATATTTTTAATAATTTTATTTCCACAATTAAATACTTTTCCTTCAATCTCCATTACCCCAGTGTCTGTAAAGTAAACATAGAATAATTCCATTTCTATACCGGTTTGAGTATCGGCCCATTTTACACTGTTGATTTCACGAATGCCATGGACATCCTTTTTACTGCTTTCTAAAATTATACGATCATTAAAATCACATAGGAGAGTATTTTCCACTTTGAAGGCAAAGCCACATGAAGGCAGAATGTTATTTGAAAACGGATTGTCCGAATCTGGAAATATATTTTTGACGGAAAACTTTTCTTTTGCGCATTTCATCCTGCCAAATCCTTCAGTTTTTGAATGGTTGTTTCAATACTCTGCAAACCCAGAAAGTATTTTCCAGATTCGGTATTGATGGCAGGGCCTAGCTCGTGAAAAATAAAATCATCGTGCAATGAGTAATATTCGCGTAAATCAAAGCTATATTGAACAGCATCTCTAGGAAAAGGAGATGTCTCTTTTTGTATTTTAAGCACGTCATTGCGGACGGAAAAGCACCATGGGGTCTCCTGCGCAAGGAGCTCTTGGGTTTTACGGCTGGCAATGAATGCCAGTAGCATGCTTGCTTCTTCCGTATTGCTGCATTCTTTACTTATACATCCGACCGACATTCCTTCTGCTGTAAAACCATTTTTTTCCAGTGGGTATGGAATTAACATAAAATTTTTCTTTTTCTTCAAAATGGGGTAATTATATAGATAATACGGCAGAATGCCCATTTCCTCATTATTGAAAGCATTCACCGCGCTTTGAAAAGTGCTCTTTAAGCTCTCTCTCCCAAAGCAGACACGGGCTTCCCTTAAAAATTTCATAAGCTTTTCCCATTCTAGGGAAAGTTTTCCATTTATGCGCTGGATATCAAATCCATAGTTGCCTGCATGCCAGTGATACCCGCAATAGTTGGTGCCGATTACCCGCCCATTGCTCTTTTCTTCAAGCAAGCTTGCAATCCGGAACACATCACCTGGTTTTTTTATCTGATCTGTTGAAATACCATAATGTTTTAAAATTCTCTGGTTCACCCATGTTGCAGACTTGATTCTTAGCGCCGGTATCCCGTAAAGTTCTTTTTTATATTTGCAGAGGTTGCAGATTTCAGGGCAAAGCTCCTGTTCATTGAAGCCAAAGTTCTTCAGCATGTCCGGATTCAGCGGTTTATATGTATTTATATTTTGCCCAAGAGAGTGAACTGGCGTAAAAAAAACATCTGCATTTAATCCTTTGTCATTGCCGAAATCAGCAATTACCTGAATGAAAGGATTCATATCGTTGAATGCATTGATTGTCTTTTGCCAAAAAACTTTCTGAACGCCACTGGCTGGGATTGATACTCTTAATTTTTTATATAACAAATGGCTTTGGGAGCTAGGGATACAAAAAGAATCGTGAAATAAGTTACTTTCAGCATTGTCAACAAAATCATTTTGCTTGCCAGCATAAGTTCCTGCTCCCGTCTTGGTGTAAACAAGACCTTCTGCGGTAAGGTGTTGAATTGCTCGATGCACCCTGTTTTGGGTTGAATTCAGCCTCTTGGCTAATTTGGCTTCTGAGAGAATTCTTGAATTGGGCTCATATTCAGGCAGTATGTCTTCCTGAATTTTTTTTGCTAAGAATGCGATGTCATCTGTTATTAAGTTTACTGCCATGTTTTCCTCATTTGGATATTGAATATTTAATTATAATTATAGTACGATTGTATCCATTAGTCAAGTCTGCAAATAAGGAAAATGATTTAATTTTTCTTTCTGTGGATTAGTTGCAGTAAAATGTTAGTTATTTGTTGTCAATGCTATACATTGATGTCTAAGTTCTATTAAAAGTTACCCGACTGCCCTTGACTTTGGATTTCTTTATTGTTATAATTAGATAAATATTCAATATTCAATATTCAATTTCGCCAGGTGTGGGCGGTGGATAATAAAATTAAGCACCTTGCCACTGGAGT
>CAZYVR010000155.1:0-12480 GCA_964651145.1 uncultured Victivallales bacterium
CTTTCTTCTCTCGATCCCCCTTTTGACGCCCTCATAAATTATTTCATGCGCTTGCCCGGGCAGAACAGAACGGCAACAGAACGGGCCGTAAGCATGTTTCACCACTGCGGCTTCAATCTCGGGCTTTTTTTCTTTGACTTCCGCAACAACGGTCTGGTCCCCGCTCACAAACACGCTTGGCACGCCTAAGTCGCCGGCAAGGGCCATTGCCATTGAGGCTTCGCTCATGTAGATCTCGCCGTCATTTAAATCCCATTTGGAATGTGGGCAGACACCTTCTAGATTGCCGCCCATCGCGTGCATCCCCACCAAGACCATTGCGTCAAAACTCTCATCCAGAGAAGGAAGCCAGACAGGAAAATGGCCGCCTCGTCCATGAATGATCTCGCAGCCTTCTTCCAGCTCTTCAAAAATTATATTGTAGGCGCTTCCATGGTTGTCATTCACATAAATAGTCGTCGCTCCGCAGTCTTTTGCCGCCCTGACCGCCGCGTTTACTTCATTGGTCAGCAATCGGTACATGCGCTTCCTGTGTTCAAAAGTCTCCACGCTTTCGCTGAATCTGTCCTCAAAAGACGTCCATCCGGCAATCCCTTCAATATCGGTCTGTATATAGATTTTCACTCTTCTCTCCATAAGTTTGTAAAAAGTTTTCTATTATACAGTTCGTTGCCAAAAAAATCCCATGATAATTGGAAAAATGAACTAAAAGACTGTATTATATTCGATTATATTTTTTGCAATCACAAAATTCCATGCGGGATAAAAACAGGAAAACGCTTATGCAGATGTTGGAAAAGGACAAACTTTATCCCTTGGTTTTTGATCCTATTTATATGCCAAGAATGTGGGGCGGCGACATGATGAGCAGGGCGCTTAACCGTCAAATTCCTCAATCAGAGGAACCCATAGGCGAATCATGGGAGATTGTGGACCGTGATGACGCGAGCAGCATTGTTTCAAATGGCGAATTGTGCGGCTCATCCTTGAGAGAGCTCATTGAATTTTACGGAAAAGACATGGTCGGACAAAAATTCGAAGGCGGACGCTTCCCGATCCTTGTGAAAATAATTGACGCCCATAAGAGGCTTTCTCTTCAAGTCCACCCGGACGAAGCCACATGCGCGAACATCGGCGAAGGCGCGGAGCCCAAAACAGAAATGTGGTATATTATCGCCGCTGAAAAAGGCGCAAAAATAATCGCCGGGCTCAAGGCCAATGCCACTAAAATGCGCTTTATTGACACTATGAACAGCTCCGAAGTTGAAAATTGTCTGCAAATTTTTGATTCAGTCCCGGGAGACGCTTTTTTTATAAAGTCAGGCAGAGTGCACGCCATTGGCGCGGGGAATCTCCTCCTGGAAATTCAGCAAAACAGCGACACCACATTCAGAGTGAGCGACTGGGGACGCGTCGACAGCAATGGAAAGTCGCGCGAACTGCATGTGGAAAAAGCGCTAAAGAGCATAGATTTCATGGACCGCACCACGCCTGTTATCAGCGGAGTGTCCGATTCCACAACTCACAATCGCAAGTTTCCCATAATAAACAGATGCCCGTTTTTTCAGGTGCAGGACCTGCGGCTCATTGAAAAATGGCAGGACACAACCGCAACCTCCGGCAGCTTCAACCTGATAACCGCAATAAACAACCCGGTGACAGTTGGAAACGGAAGCGCGATGACGCGCGTTGAAGCTGGACGCACATGCCTCGTTCCGGCCAATTTTGGCCGCTATATAATCGATTTGGAAGAAGACAGCCCCACGACTGTCGTCAAAACCTTTTTGTAATTGCAAAAATAAAGACCAGCAAACAAAAAAAACTCAGGATTTTAGACATGAATTTTCGCTGTATTAGTGATTTGTCGGAACATTTCAAAAAAACTTTTCCCGAAGCTCAGCTCCCTGCCGACTGGAGCGTTGTCCCTGAACAGTGCCCGCAGGGCATGGAAGGGGACATCACGGCAAATTGTTTTCGCTTCTCTAAATTTTTGCGCCAGGCTCCAGATAAAACCGCCGAGCAAGCCGTTGAATTTCTTTCGGCTCATCAAGACGTGGAGCAGGCGGAAAAAATCAAAGCTTTCGTCAATGTGACAATCAAGCCTGAGGCCCTTTGCAGAGACTCTGTGGCAAACATTGAAAAGCTTCTTGATTCGGCAAAATTGCCGGAGGACAAAAGAAGCCGCGTGATGATAGAATTTTCCGCTCCAAACACAAACAAGCCGCAACATCTGGGACACGTCAGAAACAATACCATTGGAATGTCCCTTGCCTCGCTGCTAAAGCGCGTGGGGCATGACGCAATTCCGATAAATTTGGTCAACGACCGCGGCATACATATTTGCAAATCAATGATAGCATACCAGCGCTTCGGCGATGGAGCTACGCCAGCAGATGCCGGAATAAAAGGCGACCACTTTGTCGGCAAGTTTTACGTAAAATACAATGACGAGCTGACAAAGCAGCTAGAGGCTCTTCGCGGGGCAAAGCCGGAGCTTGCTGAAAAGTCCAACGAA
Organism: uncultured Victivallales bacterium; assembly: GCA_964651145.1. Classification (GTDB taxonomy): domain Bacteria; phylum Verrucomicrobiota; class Lentisphaeria; order Victivallales; family GWF2-45-14; genus CAZYVR01. The sequence continues at coordinate 2,516 of CAZYVR010000155.1, forward strand.
GACCTTTTCCTTGAAACTGAAATAGGAGCCGCCACCCAGAAAATGTTGCAAGACTGGGAAAACGGCGATCAGGAAGTGCGCTCTTTATGGTCTGAAATGAATGGCTGGGTCTTTGAAGGCTTTGAAAAAACCTATGAAAGAATGGGCATACACTTTTCCCAAACCTACCTTGAAAGCGAAACTTATCTGCTGGGAAAAGACATCGTGAACGAGGGGCTTGAAAAAGGCGTTTTTTTCAGGCGCGAAGACGGAGCCGTCGTGGTCGACCTCGGAAAAATGGGCCCGAAAGTCATATTGAGATCAGACGGGACAAGCGTTTATATAACACAGGACATTGGCACAACCGTTAAAAAATACGAAGATTACCGGCCCGACTCTCAAATATGGGTGGTGGGCGACGAGCAAATCCTTCATTTTAAAATGCTGTTCGAAATATTGAAAAAAATGGGATATAAATGGGCGGAGAAGCTTCATCACCTAGCCTACGGCATGGTCAATCTGCCATCCGGCAAAATGAAAAGCCGCGAAGGAACGGTCGTCGACGCGGACGATCTTTTTGACGAAATGGTTTCCCTGGCAAAAGCCGCCACTCTGGAACGATGCGGCGACGACGCGCCTGAAGACATCGATGAGCGCTCGGAAATTATCGGAATGGGCGCCTTGAAGTTTATGCTTCTGAAGTTCAATCCCAAAACGACTATAATGTTTGACCCGCAGGCTTCCGTTAAATTTGAAGGCGACACAGGCCCTTATGTCCAGTACGCCTGCGCGAGAATCAATTCCATTGAGCGCAAGAGCCTGGAACGCGGAATTTTGGTGGACGAATCATCGGCCAATTGGAGCCTTCTTGATTCAAAAGAAGAAAAGAAGCTCGCGGTGACGGCATTCTTCTATCCTTCCGCCATGCACGCGGCAGCCGAAAAAATGGACTGCTCAATGCTGGTTAATTTCCTTTTGGAATTGGCCAAATCATTCAGCCGCTTTTATCGCGAATGCCCTGTCCTTAACGCTAAAAACGAAGAGCTTGTAAAAACAAGGCTGGCTCTCTGTTTCAAAGTAAGGGACATACTCACCGATGGGCTGAAAACCCTGACGATAGATGTCCCTGAAACAATGTGAATATTATAAGGAAAAAGCTATGAGAAAACTGTTAATTATTGCCCTTTCCATTTGTGGAATCATGTCTGCCCAAAAAGGTTGGAGCGAAGAAAATAAGCCCTTGACAAAGGGAGCGAACAGAATGGTTGATTTCATATGTTTTCAACGCTGAAAAAAGCGACAAGCCGCGTGTCCTTCTTATAGGTGATTCCATCACAAATGGCTATCATAGAACAGTAATGAAAGAGCTGAAAGACAAAGCATACATTGCGACTTTTTTGACTTCATATGGGATTGAGTACCCTTTTTTGTTTGCCTCTCTTTCCTGTCTGCTTGAGAATTACAAGTTTAACGTTATACACTTTAACAATGGCTTGCATGGCTGGCATTACACTGACGAAGAATACAAAAGAGGCTATTCAAAGCTGATAGACATGCTGAAAAAATATGCGAAAAACAACAACTCCAAATTGATATGCGCCACATCCACCCCTGTCAGGATATCGCGCCGCTTGAATGAATACCACACGGGCAGAATGAAAATAGTTGAAAGCAGAAATGAAATCGTTAAATCATTGGCGGCAAAAAACAACATTCCCGTAAACGACCTTTTTGCCCTGGTTCTGGGAAAGCCCGAATTGTACAATAAAGACGGAATTCATTACAACGAAACAGGCTGCAAGCTTCAAGGCGGACAAGCGGCAAAGACAATTTCTGAATATCTGCCGGAAAAGAAATAATTATTGGGCTTTGTTTTTCATGCGCCTGCTTAATGCCTGTTGCGATACGCCAAGAATTACAGCCGCGGCGCTTTGATTGCCGCCTGATCTTTTCATGGCTTCATCAACCAGCATTAAGTCTGCGTCCTTTAAGGAGGGCAGCTTCTCAAGGCTGGAAAAAATATTTCCGGAAATTGCCGCCGCAAGCTGAGGGCTTATATCCACAAAGCCTTTTATGCTTTTGCGAAAGACTTCCATTGAAAGCATTTTTGACTTGTGCCCGGCCACTGCGTCATAAACCATGCCTCTGAGCTCGCGGATATTTCCGGGAAAATCATAGTTGTTCAAATACGTGATGAGTTCCGGCGAATATGTCGGAATTTTCTTATTCATTTCAAGAGCCGCTTCTCTAAGAAAATTATTTAAAAGCAAAGGGATGTCGTCCTTACGGTCGCGCAAGGGAGGAAGGTGAACGCGATGAGTTTTAAGCCTGTAATACAAGTCTTTTCTAAAAAGGCCTTCCATCATAAGCTGCTCAACGTCTTTATGTGTCGCCACAACTATTTTGGCGTCTGTCAATTTTGCGGTGTCGGAGCCCAGAGGCATGTATTCATGCTCCTGAAGAAGACGCAGCAATTTTACCTGATTGCCCATGTCCAGATCTCCTATTTCATCCAGAAAAAGCGTTCCGCCTTTTGCTTTCTCAACCATCCCTTTTCGATGGTTTGCGGCTCCTGTGTACGCTCCTTTGACGTGCCCGAACAGGGTGTCCGAAAACATGTTTGAATCCAGGCCCGACACATTTACGGGAACAAATTTTCCGCTTCTTCCGCTGAGTTTGTGCAAGGCTTGCGCGAAAAGCTCTTTGCCGGTTCCTGTTTCTCCTGTGATAAGCGCGGCCTGAGGGCTTGGGGCTATGGCTTCGCAGTATTGAAAAGTGCGCTTCATCTTTTGGTTGTTTGTTATTATGTCGGAGAAAATCGACGGATTGCCCAAAGACTCGTCAAGGATATGCTCCGTCAGATTTTTGTTTTCGAGCTGCAATTCCTGCATTTTTATTGCGCGATTTACACTGGGAACAAGCAGGTTTTCATCCACTGGCTTGACTATGTAGTCGAAAGCTCCGCTTCTCATGCAATGCACCGCCGTATTCAAGTTGTCATTGCCGGTCACCACAATGACAATTGCCTCGGGAAATTCATCGTTGATCTCCACTAGCAACTCTTCCCCTTTTTTGCCTGGCATTATCAAGTCCAAAAGGATTATTTTCACATTGTTTTCGCCGATTGTGTCAATAACCTTTTCGCTGTCGGAACATGATATAATATTGTTAATTCCAAAAGTCCTCAGCACAGAAGATATGCTGAAGCAAATGCTGGGTTCGTCATCAACCAGCAACACTGGAAATTCAGGATATTTTTCCATATTTGTTCACCTTCTCAATATGTCATTTATGATATGCAGGAAAATACACTGTCACTTTTGTGCCAACATTTTCCGTTGATTCGATTTTTAATTCCCCGCCGTAGTCCTTTACTATGCCGCTTGAAATGGAAAGCCCCAGCCCGGTGCCTCCCGAATCGCGTTTAGTGGTAAAGAATGGATCTGTTATATAATTCAAGTCGTTGGAGCTTATCCCAACGCCTTCGTCCTCTATTATTATCTGGACATTGTCATCTTTTTTATTAAATAAGGTTGTTATTTCTATTTTATCTTTTGAGCTTCTCAATGCGGCGCATGAGTTTTGAAGCAAGTTTATTATTATTTGTTCGATCTTCTGGGCGCTCGCATGCACCGGCGGCAAGCCTTCTCCTCTGTTGACAACAAGATTGTTTGTCGATTTCTTTATCATATTTGAAAGGATCATAAGTGACTGCTCCGCCGCGTCATTAATGCAGACATCCCCTTTTGGCGCTCCGGACTCCTGTCGAGCATAGTCTTTCAGGCCGCTCACAATATTTTTTATTCTGTCCGCCCCGCCCTTTATTCCTTCTATGAGCGAAGGGACGAGCTCGCGCATTTCGGAGTATGGAAGGCCGCCCACTGAAAAGTCTCCATAAGCGTCTTTGTAAGTGTCAAGTATTGGCACGGCGCTGTCCCATGATCTATGCAGCAGAGGAGCGTTCATGACTATCGAATTGTTGGGGTTGTTGATCTCGTGCGCCACGCCCGCCACAAGAATGCCAAGCGACGCCATTTTGTCTGCCTGAATAAGCTGCTCTCTCCTCAGCTCCGCTTCTTTTTCAACTTTTTTCCTGTCAGTTATATCATTTATAATTTCTGAAAAGCCAGTGATTTTTCCATCTTCCATGATAGGAGTGAACCATCCCTCGTAATATCTTCTTTCTTCGCCTTTCATGAAAGAAAATTCTTCTCTGAAGCGCTCCCCCTTCAAGACGCGCTTGTATATCTCCTCCCAAAAGCTTTTTCTATGCTTAAGGGTCTTTTGAAACACATGCATCCCGACTTCCGGCTTGTATCCAAAAAGACTATTGACTGTCGCAGCGAAAGCTCTGTTCAATTTCAAGTAGCGCATATCATTGCCAATTGACGCGATAAGACTGTTGGCATTTTCAAAAATGGCATTGAGATTCGCTTCTGAAGTTTTTATTAAAGCTTCGCTTCGAACGCGTTCAGAGACGTCTCTTATAACGGTGACTACGCTTTCCACTTTGCCATTCTCGTCTTTGATGGGCACATGGCAAGTGTCGGTAAACACTTTTTCGCCATTCACCATGGTGCAGTCTTCGGCCAAGTGAGTTTTTCCATTCTTAAAAACAAAGCTATGATCTTCAATGATTTTCTTGTTTAAAAATGTAAATGCCTCAATCATTTTTTTGCCGACAAGCCTTTTGTCATTTAAGCCGCATTTCCGGCACAAATCCTTCAATGCCTCGTTGCAAAGCACTATCTTGTACTCGGTGTTTATAACATAAATAGGGTCTGTCAGATTGTCTATTGTCGCGTGGTACATCAGCTCGGATTCTTTCAAAGCCTTGGTCCTGTTTTCAATCACCTGATCTTGCGTGCTTATAAAGTTTTTGAGCTCCTCATTGAGAAGCTCTTTTTCTTTTGCCGTCTTTTTATGCTCGCTTGTTTCCCTTTCAAGTTCGCTAGTTCTTTTGCTGACCAGCCTTTTCAAGCTTTGGCTGTACAATAACATGCCCGAAGCAAACAGAGCAAGACCGGCAAAGCACCAGTAAATCCAAGTGTAATCATATTTGTCTTGAGGCGAATACATGAATTTTTCGATCAAGCTGTCCAGATCGGAAACTGGAGCAGTCTTTTCATATTTTATAAATGTTCGCCCAATATGTGTCCAGCGTCCGGGATTCATATGTCCTATTTTTACGATGTCAGGCATCATGAGCTCCCGCATTTTTTTTGCCTGAAACTGAAGCCTGTCCTTGCTGAATTCTGTTTTATATTTCGTTAAAATCAAATTGATTATTTCATCAGGATGCGCCATTGCGTATTCCCAGCCCTTTATGCTGGCGTCAAGAAAAGCATTAATTGCCTTGGGATGCTTCGCTGTTTCGTTTTCGCTTGTGAACAAACAATCTCCATAAAAATCAATGCCGTATACCGAAGGCCTAATGCTGTTGAAAGGAATATTTTTCTTTATCAGGGCAAAAGGCTCATTTGTCAGATAAGCGTCAAAAACGTCTGTTTTGCCGGAGATTAAGTCATTTATGTCGGAAGTGGGCGGTATTCTTTTTATTTTGTCTCTAGGCACGCCTTCGCTGTCAAGCAAAGTATAAAATTCAGCGCTTTGAGACTTTTCCGTAAGCATGACGCGCTTCCCTGCCAGATCCTGTGGTGTTTTTATGCCTGAGCTTTTCAAGGAAAGATATACAGACGGCGAATGTTGGAATATTGCGGCGAGAGCTATTACAGGCTCCCCTTTTAAGCGGTAGAGCATTATGTCGGAAGTGCCCACTCCCACATCAGCAGCCCCGGAAAGCACAAGCTTGACCGTGTTTGTGTTTGGCTCGCCCGGCTGGATTGTCACGTCAAGGCCAGCGTCCCTGTAAAAGCCTTTCTCACGTGCTGCGTAATATCCGGCAAATTGAAAGCCATGCACCCAGCTCAGCTGCAATTTAATCGGGTGCAGATGGCTTTTCTTTCTTGCCCCGGAAGCCTTTTCAGAAAAAGCCTGAGGGAAGAATGTTAAAATTATAAGCAGAGCCAATATTTTTTTTGTCATAAACCGTCCATTTTTCGGTGAGGCTAAATATAATTCGCATTAGGCTATCTTCCAAACAGCTTTAAGACATAAAAAAAACAGATGCAAATAATTAGAAAAGCAATGGGTCAATTTTTTCTGAATCAAAAAAGGCTTGCCTTTGGCTTTGTCACACAATTTCTTGTATGCCGCATGGGAGTCTTCGCTTTATAAATTTTATTTTTGCGGGGCGCTTTTTTTCTTTTTTTTAAATTTTCCAATGGTCAAAAGCGAAGAAGTATAAGCTTCTCGCTTTTTATTGCTTTTAGGAATAGCGGCAATATTTTTTTTGCAGGAAATCATCAATGAATGTATAAAACGTTTTTTCTTTTCAAAGGCTCGTTCCAGCTTTCTAACCACTTTTTTTTGCTGATTAAAGCTTTTTTTATTGTCTTTTTTTATGGTGGCTAATCTTTTCCTCGAGTTAAAATAGTTTGGCATCGTGGATTTTCCATCAGGATCCCGTGCGGCTGCTGCGTATGCTTTCTTTAATTTGCTAATTGCCTTCTTTATGCTTTTTATGTCCATTTTAAATTTTTTCAATAAAATTTCAGCTTCGGCAAGCTTAGTCTTTGCATCAAAATATTCCGCTTTTTTTTCTGTCAAATATTTGTCAAGAAGTCCGAAGTTATGAGCAGGAAATCTAAAAACTGATCCTTCGTTGATAAAATAATCACCATGTCCAAGCACAATCTGATTCTTCATTGGAAAAAAACAGCGAACTTTTTTTGTCTTAACCAACGGATAGCAAGATTTCTTTACGCTGGAAGAGTAAATATAGTAATCGCCATTTTTTTGTATATTTTCTTTTATTTTAGTGATATCCGGCATATTTGTATTTTCTGAAAATGCAGACGATAAATGCGAAAAAAAGCCCCCTAAAAAAAAGACAATGACAAAAAACTGTTTCACTGAAAATCTCCCCCAATATTTGTTTTATAAATAATATCAGAAATATTCTCAAAAACAAACTCCTGTGCTTAAGGTTTCTTGAAAACACTGCTTCTTGAAATATAATCCACTTTTGTTATATTATAGCAGAATAATAATCATTATTTGCATGAAGAGTTTAAAAACAATGCGCAATTGCTCAAAAATGGAGATAGGCGGAGAATTTGACCCTATTTATCTTGATCCGGAGTTTCCTGTCACAGACCCTTCGATTAATCTGCGAACAGACGCCCCGCCAGTGGCTCCGCATGTGCATGACTGTTTTGAGCTCGGCTACTGCTATGAGGGCTCCGGGATATTTCAGGTGGAGAATAAAATACTTGCTTATGAAAGCTGTGATGCAATAGCGGTTAATCATCGCGAGCTGCACTTGGCAGTGAGCGCGTCCGGAACGGTAAGCCGCTGGCATTTTTTAAATCTTGACCCCGCGCTCCTTCTGGCTGGACATGTGTTTTTGGAGCGCGACAATTTTAATCTGGACTCCTTGAGCGGACCCGGCTTTATGAATGTAATAAAAAGCGCCATGCACCCGGATATTTGCCTGAATATAAAAGAGATCATCAGAGAGACAAAGGAAAAATATTCAGGCTATCAAGACGTCGTCCGCGCGCAAGTCTGGAGTCTGCTTGCAAAGTTGCGGCGCATCCAGCCGCCTGAAACCGGAGCCTGCGATGATGACGGAATTTCGCGCAAGGGTCTGGAGCGCGTCAGGTCGGCTCTGAAGTATGTCGCTGAAAATTTTTCAAAACCTGTGTCGGTAAAAAAACTGGCGCATATCTGCCATTTAAGCGTTCCCCAGTTTAGAAGAGTTTTCTGCTCAGCTCTGGGCTGTCCGCCATCAGAATATCTTATCCATTTCCGGATGAAAATAGCCACTGCTTTGCTCCGCGACTCCAGGCGTTCGATTCTTGAAATATCCCTTGAATCAGGATATCCCACCCTTTCAAATTTCAATCGACACTTCAAATCCCTTTATGGACTTTCTCCGCGCGAATGGAGAAAGGCGCGAAAGGCTGATTGATAGACGCTTCCATTCACTTGCTCTATCAATGCAAGCCCATTAGATCATCGGCAAAATGCGCGTAAGGATCATTTGTTGAATTCATTTCAAGGGAAAGGCGTTTTTGAAGAAGCTTCAAATGCTCCGCAGCCTCTGGCGCGTCAAGCAGATTGTTCAACTCGTCGGGGTCTTCCGAAAGGTTGTACAGCTCATCGGTTGATGAAGGATTGTACGCGTATTTCCAGTCGCCCATCCTGACCATTCTCTGGAGAAATAGTCCGCGAACGTCAAAGCCGTAAAAATGCGAAAATATGGCGTCGCGAACACTTTCGTTTTGTCCCGACAATTCAGGCAGGAGGCTTACGGAGTCAACGCCTTGCGGAATCTCAGCTCCGCAGAAATCAAGAACAGTCGAGTATATGTCCATATTGCTGGCCAGAGAGTCGCTTTTTAGCCCCGGAGCTGTTCCCGGCCCGGAAATAATCAGAGGAACTTTTGTCACTTCGTCATAAGCGTAAGGCCCCTTGTCCCATTGTCCGCCGTGGCATCCGAGGCTGTCTCCATGATCGGCGGAGAATATAACAAGAGTGTCATCGGCAAGCCCCTGCGCCTCAAGCACATTCAGGATTCGTCCGATCTGCGCGTCAATCATGGTCATAAAGTCGTAATGAAGAGCTATTACCTTTTGCCATAGCGGCCATGCCTCTTTATTGAAACGACAATGGAGCCGTTCGGCATATCTTTTATTTATTGCTGGTTTTCCGGAAAAGTCGTCTTTGAAACTGCCCCATTCAGTTATGTTTTCAGGTTCGTGAGTTCCGGCAAACTCGGCAGAAGGCAGAGCAGGATGGTGCGGCCCCCAGAATGATGAAGTTATGAAAAAGGGCTTGTCCTTGACCGCCTTGAGCTTGTCAATTGTCCGGCTCGCCACAAAACCCGCCGGACTTAGCTCGGATGGCAGATCCAATATTCCTGCGTATATTTCACAGCCCTTTATTTCCTTGGGCGTATTTTTTCCCATGGGAAATTTAATGGAAGGCAAATCCACCGAGGCAATAACATCTTTGGCTTCCACATGATCCATTCCAGGATGGCCGTTTTCATTCAGAAACTCGTCATATTCCTCCACATAGTTGCTGGGCAATCCATATCCCGCGTGAGATGTCCCCTCGAAGCCGTATTTGGTCGGACCCATTTTTTCCCCGATGTGCCATTTTCCGAAATAAGCGCAGTTCACGCCTTTCCGGGCAAGAGGGCCGCTTATCATTGTTCCGGCGTCCGGCAACTCAAGCCGTCCGTAAGCGGCGCCTGTGGTGTTGTATAAAATTCCATGTTTATGAGGATACATCCCGGTAAAAAGCGATGCCCGGGCAGGGGAGCAAAGCGGGACAGTCGTGTATGCGTTCTTAAAGACAACTCCGCGTTTGGCAAGCTTTTTAAGATTAGGAGTTTTGCACTGCCCCCCATAAGCCTCAAGCGTTGACGCTATCACCTGATCGACCAAGATAAGTAATACATTTTTGCAAGACATTTCAGCTTTTCCTTTCTTTTTTGCGCAACAGCCAATTGAGCTGAAACAACATGTGCTTACTCGTTTAAGTTTATTCAGATTTTACGAGTTTGTCAAGGTTGTTCGTCATTTTTTTTGAGTTTAAAGAAATAAAAAAGCGGCTCAATGCGATGGCTTCGCCAAAAGTCTTAAAAAATAAAAACAATCGGCGCAGCCGGAATAAAAGCCGGTGGCGAAGCCACTTTTAAACCCATTCCGTGGGTGCGGCAGCGCATGAGGCGCGTTGCTTCAATGCAACTTATAGTGGAGCGAAGCAGTAATTGGCTGAAGCTTGCAGTTGGCGACAGCCTTCCAAAAACTTTATGATAAGCGCTAGCAGTTGCTTCAATGCAGCTGATTGTCCAGCCTTATAATAGGGTCTGTCCGTAAAACTGAGTTTTTGGCTTGGGATTTTTTCAAAGC
>CAZYVR010000156.1:0-12479 GCA_964651145.1 uncultured Victivallales bacterium
AATTAATTGGCTGAAGGCTTTTGATGATATTCTGCAGGCTAATCGTGTTGCGCTGGATGAAGCGATAGCCTCTGGCAACGCGGTAATGACTTCAAAGGCAATTAGGGAGATGACAATGGGGGGCAAGAATAAATAATCCAATATTAATTGCGCTGATCCGCCAAATCGTGAAATCATAGTTAATGAAAGAGATATGACAATAAAATAATATTTGACAAAAATCAATTAAATGAACTTTAAAAACAATTTTTTATGCAAAAAGGAAGGACGTGAAAGAATGAGGATTGCATTTGTAATGATTGCTTTGCTGGCAGGTTGTGTCAACGCTAAAATGGGAGAGCGCGAAGAGGCGTTTCTCAAACAGGATAGCTCTGAAATGGCGAAGGCTGAGAATTGGCATGTGTTCAATGGGAATATGGAGTTGGGAGAAATAAACAGGCCCGTTCCAGGATATTCCATTTGGGGATATTTTAACCCTAAAGAATTAATCAAAGATCCCAAACAGAATTATTTTCCCATTACAAAACTTGAAAAAAACGGAAACAAATATCTTAAAATTCCGGGATATGTTGGACTCCCTGAATATAATCTTAATTGCGGAGGGCTCTTTTTAAAGAAAAACGGCGTGATTGAGCTGTCATTTAAAGCTAAAATAGCCAAAGCCGAAGATGGAAAATATCACAAATCACGCACGGTAATCATGGACTTTAGATGCCGCGACATGAACAAACAGTATGGGACAGTAAAGGAACGATATCCTGTTCTAATAGGGAAAACTTTTCGTCCGGAAAAAGAGTGGAAAAAGTATTCTTTCAAGATTTCAGTAAAAGCTGATTTCCTTTATAAAATAATGTTCCGTCATTTTGGAAAAATTCCGGAAGACTCTCTTAATGGACTATGCATTGATGACTTGTCCTTAAAGTATATTGACAATAAAATTTCTGAAAGCGAAGTTAATGAAGTGGCATTAACAACAGAAAAACTAGTGCCTGCTTACAAGCGCGGCGAAACAGTAAAACTGAAAATTAACGCTATGCTCAAAGGACAGGACGACATTAAAACAATTAGCTTGTATGTTCGCAAAGATTATTTTCTCACAATATGTCAAGCCATAGATGTTCAGCTTAAACGCGTGCCTGAATACAAGCCAAAAAATGGACGCAGTTTGTATTCAGGGGGATGTCAGCTCAACACTGATGTATATGGGAGCTTTAATACCGTTGTCACTTATGATGGCAAGCCTGTTTTCAGCAAAGGCGGCAACTTTGCATCCTTGCATGACATTCCGCAAAAAGCATCTCCATTGCAAAGAAAAATAGGCGGGCATCATCGGGCGCATGGCGGTCGTTATCAAATGCTGCATTCCAACGATTGGCCGTCTATTCTAACTCATGGACTAGGGCTTGACATGGAAACAAAAGTATACGCGCTGTCCGGCTTGAGGCATGCAATGTACGCATTTGATTTAAAGAAAGTTCAGCCCAAAGAAAAAACTATGGAGCTTTCGCTTGCTGACGCTGAACTCAAATTGTTTGAAAAATATAATATAGAGCCAGTGGGGTGCCTTGGAGCATGGTGGATATATGCTGACAGGAAATCAAAGCGGGGCAACACCATGATATGCTCCATGCCGGATTGGTTTTACAAGGATGAATTTACAAGAGAAACCGGAGTAAAAAAAGACGCTCGAACAGTAAAGGACGAATACTGGAGTTTTCACGTAAATGAAATTGTAAATAGATTTGGCAAACGGATTGACAAATGGATGGTTCTTGTTGAGCCACAATGGGTATTGCCTGCAAAGGAATATGTTTCTTTGCAGAAAACAGCTTACGAGATAGTCAAAAAAGACAATCCAAACTCGTTGTTTATTGCGGGCGACGCGACAAGCGATCAAGGGTACAACCTCACAAACTGGGTGGAAAGTTTGCACAAGCTTGGCTTTGAAAAGTATCTCGATTGCGCGTCTTTCAATCCTTATGGCTCCAGCTCTGATTATATAGATGGTGTTCTTTTCCGCTACTCCAATCTTATAGAGCGCCTCCGCGAAATACTTGTTCCTGAGACAAAGCTATGGGAGGAGGAATTGTATTATATTGCAAACACCAAACGAAAACAGGACAAAGCCGCGCAAGCGCTATTTTCAGCTGGCGACGCGCAACGGCATTACCTGCTGGGCCTGTTGAATAATTTGAGGGGAGTAACCGCAATCACAACCAGTTCTCTTTTCAAATCAGCAAGAACTCCAAGTGATGTTTGCGCTGGTCTCAACGCTTTGTCCAGCTTCCTTTCTGGAAAGTCTGAAACAGAACACATCAAGATGAAAAATAAACTTCTGCGTTGCGGGATTTTCAGCGACAAGGAGAAACAAAACTGCGTTGGCGTTATATGGGCTCTGAAAGCCAAGGGCGCTGGCGTAACGCCTGCCACGAGGAGCTTGAAGGCATACGACTGCTTTGGGAATGCGCTCGAATTTAGAGGCGAACTGCTTCTTGGGCTTGATCCTGTATTTTTGAGTGGAGATTATTCAGATCTTAAAAAATTCTTTTTAGAATCAAAGTTTTCTATGGGGCAAGCGGTTGAACTGCGCTCAAGAACCTTTAAGGGGAAAACATTTTTGGAGGCTCAAAATAAGTCTGGCGGCAAAAATATTGTCACTGTCAAATTTGAAGGGGGCAAGCCTTCCGTTCGTTTGATATTTAAGGGCTCAGACTATAAGCGTTTTTCTGTTGACGGGAAGCTTGAAAATAAAAAATACACATCAAGCTTGCAAGGTGTTGACTCATCTGAAATCGCAAAAATAATACCCATAAGTTCGGTAAAAGAATTTATAGTTCCTGAAAGCGCAACAAAGCCTTTGACTCTGAAAATTCAAGATGCCGCAACGCTTGACATCTGGACAGAGCAAGGAAAGCTGTGGATAAAAGCCAATGTCATAGACGCGCAAATAACCCCTGCAAAGGGTGATAACCTATACACAGCAGATGCGCTTGAAGTCTTTATAGACCGCACGCCGTTTAACCGGCTTGATATAGATGTGCACAACCGCAAAATGACAAAAGGCTTAAGCCTCATTCAGTATGCCTTTGCTCCTGAAATCTCCAAGTCAGGCAAGCAAGTTATTGCTTTGGATTGTGGCACAGGCAAAAAAGCAAATAGCAAGGCGAGCGTAAAAATGGACAAAACAAAAACAGGCTATGTTCTCACTGCCTCCATTCCGCTGTCTGAAATCTTTCCGGCTTCAAATGCAGATGGAGTCATAGGGATGAATTTTGAACTTTGCAGGCGCGATGGAGAGAAGAAATTTCCAAAGGCTGTTTTTGTCAAGCCAGAAAAACCGTCATACAAATATCGCCTGCATTATTCCCTTTTTGAGATTCCCGCCTTTGAAGGCAATATCCTGAAAAATGGAGGCTGCGAAAAAGGAACATCTACATGGTCAAGCTCCATGGATAGACGATTAAAGAGGCAAACATTCTCATCATCAGAAGATGCCTATTCTGGAAATAAGTCTATTAAAATAAGCATTCTTGAAGAACCCAAATGGGGGCCAACAATAAGAAGGGGAGCTATTTCCTGCAATAACTTAAGCCTTAAAGCGGGGAAATATATACTGACTTTTTATGCAAAAGGAAACAAGCTTGACCATATGAAAGTTCGCCTTGGCCGCAAAACAAAGCAGAACATAATGCGAAGCGGCGATTTGCCACTCGCCAACAGTTGGACAAAATATGAAATGTCATTTAATATTTCGGCAGACACAGAGAAGGGATGCATATATATGGAATTTTTCAGCCAGCGCCGCGATCAAAATTCGTACGCGCTTATAGACGAAGTCTCACTAAAGAAAAGTAACTGATCACCTCAGAACACCTGGAAATGGCTGTATATATGGAAAGCAAAAATGACATTTGGGACAACTCATCAAGGTCGCTTGAATTAGATACGCTTAAGCTTCCGTCGCCAGAGTTCAGTCCGGCTTATTTCTGGAGCCTTAATGATAACCTTGAAAAAGAAGTTTTGCTCGCGCAGCTTCAGGATATGATTGATCGAGGAATTCGCTCCATTTGCATTCATCCTTTGCCGTCAGAATTCAGACCCTCAAAATTTGCCTGTCAGTTGAAGCCGGAGTATTTGTCCGATGAATACTTCAGCTTGATTTCTGAAATTTTGAGAGAATGCGAGCAGAAAGGCTTGAATGCCTATTTGTACGATGAGGGAGGGTGGCCTTCCGGTGGAGCCGCAGGACGGGTCATGGCGCAAAATCCAAAAAAATTTGTTCGTAAAACTATCCAGATCTGCAAAAAAACGGGCGAGATTAAAGTTGTAGAAGAAAAAGAAAACATTAAAACATGGCCACCATATCCGAATCTTTTATGTGGAGAGGCGACTGACGCATTCATAGAGTTGACTCATGAAAGACACAAAGTTTTCATGGAAGATCATTTTGGGAAAACTATAAAATATACATTTACTGACGAACCGGCTGTCCCCTATGTCTGTCTCGAAGGGGAAAACAAACAGTTGACATGGTATGATGATCTGGCGGAAAATTTCAACAGCCAAAAAGGGTATGACATACTTCCTTATGTTTCTCGCTTCTTTGAAGAAGACAGAAGTCTTGATACAATAAAGGCTCTTGTTGATTATTACGATGTTTGGTCAAAGGCCTTTGCTGAACGATTTTTGCTCCCGATAAAAGATTGGTGTCGAAAAAACAAACTGCGCTCAGGGGGACACTTCGGCGGCGAAGACTTGCCTGAAAGTAATGCAAGGGCTGGATTTGGGCATATTCTTCGCTCTTTGCGTGAACTTGATTTGCCGGGCATTGACGCAATATGGCGACAAATTCACCCAAAAAATAAAATGGTTTTTTTTCCAAAATACGCTCAGTCCATTGCACGGCAGTCGCAAGGAGACGACCTTGTTCTTTCCGAATCGTTTATGATCTACGGAAACGGACTGACTCCAGCCGAAATGAAATGGGTTATTGACCTGCAACTGGTTCAAGGAGTGACAAATTTTGTTTTTGGTCATTATTCATATTCCACCCGCGATCATTTTATGCCTTTTGCCAGACCAGTGTTTGGCCCCAAAAATCCTTTTTGGAAACAAATGTCAACATTGCATAAATATACGGAGCGCATAAGTTGGCTGTTGAGCTGTGGCAAAGCAGATTGCTCTTTGGCTGTATATTATCCGGTGCGCGACATATGGGCTGGCGGTGAGTTTCAGAAGAAGGCAATTGAATCACATAATCAAACAGCGCTTGCATTGCTTGGAGCTCAATGTGATTTTGATTTTATTGATGACGACGTTCTCTGCATTGAAAATATACAAGCTAATCTTCTAACGGTTGGCGCAAGCTCTTATTCCACAATTCTCGTGCCTGAAACCCAATGGATGTCGGAGTCAGCCTTGAACGCGCTGACTCACTTCCAGGGAAACGGAGGGAAGGTTTTAGTGTGTGGAAATGAGACAGCGGCGGACGGAGGGAGTATTTCATTTGGAGCAATTATGCGAAATGCAGAGAAAAAGCCTGTTATAATTCGCGATATTTCAAAGATATCACATCATATTACTCCTCTTGTTAAAGTTAATCCGCCATGTTCAGACCTTCAGGTCGCAAAGCGAGAATGCGCTAATTGCAAAATTTATTTTATCTTTAATACAGCAGATAAAGAACTTAGGGCAAATATCTCTTTTCCGGAACAAGCCACTCCGTTGCTTTATGATTTTTATAATAATTCTTTTTCTCAAATAGAGAGGTTCGAATTTGATTTTGCCCGCGCTGAATCAAAGGTGATTATATTTACAGAAAGCCCTGAACAATTTTATCCATTGACAAATGCGCCGTCAATAAATTTTGAGCCTGTTTTGACATTGGGGGATAAGTGGAAAATTCGCGCGTTGCGTCAATATATCGTAGGTGAAAATGATTTTGAAGTCAAAGAATTGCCAAGCTCTGATTTTGCAAATTCCCACTTGGGGGATTGGAAGGATCTGTCTATGGTTGGCAACGAGTTTAGCGGTGAGCTTGAATATTTTTTGGAATTTAATTATGACAAAAAAATTGGTAAAGACAGATTGTTTATTGACTTGGGCATTGTAAAATATACCGCTGAGATTGAAATTAATGGAACAGCTCTTCCCGCATTGATATGGCCACCCTTTAGAAACGAAATAACACATTGCCTTAAAGAAGGGCAAAATTCATTAAAGATCAAAGTGACAAACTCTCTGGCAAACGCATTGCTTAAAGACAATGTGCTTCCTAAATGGAAATCCAATTATGGGAATTCCTGGCCTGCCTTGGAAGGCATATTTTACGATGACAAACAAAGAAACTTCGAAAAAGATAGTCTTTATGGTGGATTATACGGTCCTGTGAAAATCATAGTCGCGTCACAAATTGGAGACTTAAGCAGAAAATAGGGTTCTTCGTCGTTTTGATCCGAAGATGAGTTCAAAGCCGAAACCCTTTTGCTGTAAAGGGCAATCCGGCATAATCGGTCGCTTTCGCTCCCTGTTATTCTGTTTGCTCCTTGACAATTTAAGGAACCCGGCAGAGATTGCTTCGAAGTTAAAAACAAAACATGTTTTGTTTTTAACTCATGTTGGGTTCAGAAATTTTTCAGGTCTGAATGTCAATGGCTGAAATCATATAAATAGCGCAGCGGTTTATGCTGATTTTATGTCTTGACAGACGCCGGGAATATTTACGGATCAAAACGACGAAGAGCTAAACAACTAAAAAACTTGAAATAAAGTAATTTAAGGAGTGGCAACCCCGCCAGGACTCGAACCTAGACTAAGTGGACCAAAACCAGTTTTAAGGTGCTTGTTGTATAAGGTTTTATACCTAAGGCAAGTACTATGTTACATCAATAACCACTATGAGTATGTAGCAACTTTATGTAGCAGAAATATCTGCATTTGGGGGCAGAAAAGCGATGGTACCTTTTAAGCTTTTCTTTTAGCTACAATAATGTTCCTTTGGAAAATTGATAGTACCTTTTGAGTTAAAATATAGGCTTTTTATTTGTTGCCGCTTTTAGGGAACGGTTCGTATCGCTTCAAATACCCTTACTGCGCTTATCTGCAGAGGCTACAGATTTTACTTCGACAATTGCAAAGATAAAAGCGCCTTTCCCGCTTACGTACCGGAAGTTGTGATATTTTAGGCACAAAATATGGGCCGTTTTTTTCCGCAGGTACCTTTTTAGCGATATTTTCGGCTATTCTTTTCAATTCAATCCATTTTATTATTTTGCTGACATTAAAAAAAGGGGGGCAATTTCTATTAGTCCTGCATGGAGCATATAACATAAAAATGCAAGCAAAAAACCATACCCGGCATTTCCATTAGTTTGAACCAGATAAAAATAAAGCTTTTAGTGGCTACGTACCGGAATTAGTGGGATCTCAGGCACAAAATAAAAGGCGGATTTTTTAATAGGTACCTTTTTAGCGGTATTGCTGGCTAAATAATTTTTCTTTATTGTTGCACTAATATGAAGAATCAGTTATTACTTATGCCATTTTTGTTCTGGAACTTCTCGCGCGTATTCCCGTGGAATGTTGATCGGAGCAATTATACCTAATTTTGATCGGAAATATGCTTGGTCGTTGACTATAGAGTAAAGTTTGACTTCAGGGCTGAGGCTGCGCCATGAGAGGATTTGTCCGTTGCTGTATTGGCAGGCGTGTTTATTCCTGACAGCTCCAGTGTCTTTTTTAACTTTGAGCGTCAGTTCCAGATGCGCTTTCCAGCCTTTGCGCTTTAATATTGTATTTATTTCGTGCACTTCCGTCATAAATGAAAAAGGATCCTCGCCCATAAAAACTGTTTTATTCTTGTCGAGATTAATCCGCCTGTCTTTCATGGTATTCTTGCTGAGAGTCAGTACGCCGATAAGTTGCTCTTCTTTGCTTAAAGTAGCTGGATCCTTTCTGCGAGAATTGTATCCAAATTCATTTTTCAACCTTGCCCAACCTAATAAAAAAGACAAACCTCCTTCTTTTCGACGGGATGAGCCGCTTATGTGAACGATATTCCTGCGAAGAATTTCGCATTCTTCAAGCAGAATTGTCCCCGGCTTCACACCTCGTCTTGCCAGACCTTTTATTGTCAATTTGGATAGGCTGTCGCGATAATTGTCCGTCTTGTTGCAGTAACGTTTCTTCTCTTCTTCAAAACATTTCCCCACGGCCTCAAAGTCATTCCTGTCTTTTTTATTGTCTCTGGGGAAGCACTGAAGGCGTCCTTTGTACAATATAACTCGCCTTCCTTTTGCCGACTTCCCCGTTTTGGAAAGCATGCCTGTCACAACAACGGCTTTGTTTAGATATTTTTTCCAGTTGTCTATAAGCTCGTATGCCGGGATCAGGGGCAATGCCTCCGAGTAGTTTTGGGGACTTTTAGAATTGTTATTTTCAGAAGTCTTGCGGCTTTTGTTGCCTGCTAACGCGTTAATTTGCTTAATTCTTTTTCTAATATCGTATCTATTGATATTCTCACTGTTGGGGCTGCGGAGTTTCGCTGTTAGAGACTTAATGTAAGCGTCAGGCCCGCCAGGTGTATATCCATTTTTCGCGATGAACCCTCCTTTATTGTCAAGAATCAAAACGGTCGAAAGTCTTTTTACTTTATATCCTTTCGCAAGTTTTACGTTCTGCCTTTTGTCAGTTTTTGTTCGTTTTTCGACCCGAGAAAAATCTATCATAAGAAGGATAATGTTCTTTTTTGCAAAAGTCTTAAATTTTGGTTTTGAGAAAATTTCTTCCTTTAGTTTTCTGCTTAAATCAAACCGGTCGGCGGAGAAGTTGACAAGAATGAGCTTGTCTTCTTTTTGGGCCAGCTCTTTTGCCAATTCAAAATCCTTTACCCAGTCAGTTTTGCCTAAAGTTGTGGTTGAGACACAAAGGCAAAATAGAACCTTCAATAATATTGCCAATCTTTTCATTTCCCCGCCTTATCTTTTTTTATGTGGTTAAATTAGCTTGTCGCTTGTTCTTGCCTTTCTTATTCGTAAGTTTTTGGGCATTATTACAGCGCCTTCAGTAAAAAATCAATTTTTCTCTATTCTGATGAAAGATTTTTCAGAATGCACCGATGAAGCAGGGGGGCAGTCAAAATTGGAGTCAGATAAAATAGCCGGATTAGCACTGGAGGAAAGTCAAAGACCTAAGATTTTCAGTAGGCAACAAAATCTTAGGGCATATTACATAAGGCATTAAGAATACATGCCTACGCTACTCCCCCAAAGGCATCCTTCCTGGGGAGCCTGAACTTGAGTTACCCCCCCAATAGAGCGCCTTTGGCGGTTAAGTACCGGAAAAGGTGAGATCTCAGGCACAAAATAAAAGGCGGATTTTTCTACAGGTACCTTTTAAGCGGTATTGCTGGCTAAATAATCTTCAGCTTATTGCTATAATAATATGAAAGATCTGCTCTTTTGATAATATCTCTTGTTGCTGATATACTTATTTCTAGATTCCCACTGCTGTATAATCCATGAATTAAATATTTTTAATGTAGTCCTCATGAGCAAGCATTAGCCTGCATTCTGATGAACTATATGAGGCGTAAAATAGTATTGCAGTTTTTGCAATATTTAGTTTTCATACTTTTACTCATTGAGTTTACTATTAGGACGCTTATAAAACCTGTCGCAGACCCTATTGCTGGATTTACAGTGAATAAAATTACTGCAATGACTACTACGGCTGTGGCAAAGCTGCAAAATGTGATCCAGTTTATTTTTTCTATGATTTGAACTTTTTCCTTACAATTTCTACAATAGACTTCCTTTTTAGCATGCAAAGACTTCTTTAATGGCGGTGGTGAAGTTTTTAACGGAGGAGGAGAGGTTTTATTTATTTTATCAGTCTCTGTTTTGAATTTGTCAGGTAAAGCAGTGATGCTATTATTGCAGGTAGGACATTCAAACTCCATATTTATCCAGGAATCTTCCGCCTCAAGCTTCTGACCACAATGTTCACAATCGAATTTCATGTTGACCTCACATCTTTTTTTAGGGGCTTATCTTTGGAAAAAACTCCCACTCTCCGACGGCTTTGCCTATTGCAAGCCGCCTGGCAACCATGTTTGCGTCAATGGCGCCAATAATGCAAAGGAGAATGCTGAGAACTCCCCCAGTCATAATATGAAGGAAGGAGCTTGCAATCATCAGCACAGCGCCTTTGGAGCCTTGTCCGCAGAGTAGTTGACCAAGGCCTGGCCATATTAACCCCCAGAATGTCATCCAGCCGACAGAACTCGGCAATGTTCTCGGTTGAATCATTCGCTTTGTGTTTCCATGTGGCGTGTTCATCTGAGGAGACGATTCCTTTAATGGTGGAGGGGTGACTGGAAGGAGTTCTTTCAGTTCTGTCTTGGATACAGCCGCCCAGTCTTCCATGCCGTCGTTCCAGACTTGAGTGTCTATTTTTATTGCCCCATTTTCTATGAGTTCTTTTATCTGGGCTTCATTGACTGGCCCAATTGGCTGGTTATTTTGTTCGTAGTGCCATTCCATAATTATCCCCTCGTTGTTTTTTGATCTCATTTCTTGCAATAAGAATATTATATTTATAATAATTGCTTATCCCGCTTAAATATAAGGACAAGGTCTCCAGTAATACTTGATTTTCTTATTCGGAGATATTCGAGAATTATTACAGCATCTTCAGAAAAAAGTCTATTTTTTTTATTTTGCTGAAAGATTCTTAGACATGTTTCGAATAAGTAGGTCAAAGGATAAAGGCAAATGGAGGATTTTATGATGAGGTTGTTCGCAGTGTTGTTTCTGGGGTTTGCATTGCCTGTCTGTTCATTTGCCGAAACTTATCAGAAAATAACAGACATAGAAATCATTAGGGTATATGACGGAGATACATTTATTTGCAATATAAAAAATTATCCTGAATTGATTGGCAAAAAGATTTCCGTAAGGATAGCTGGGATTGACACTCCGGAGAAAAGAGATAAGCGTCCGGATATACGTGAGCTTGCCTATAAGGCTAAGGAATATACGGCGAGGAGATTGAAATCGGCTAAGGTCATTGAATTAAGGAACGTGAGGCGGGGCAAGTACTTCAGGATCGTAGCCGAGGTCTGGATTGACGGCAATAATCTTTCTGAAGAGCTTATCAAAAATAAGCTGGCAAAAGCTTATGACGGGGGAAAAAAGGAACCGTGGTGACGTGCTTGCCGATATTGCAGGTACCGTCAATTTATTCTAATTTTTAATTACAACATAAAAGGAGGACAACATATGCCTATAACAAAATTTGATATTTTAGATTTTTTCTACGATTGCGTGTTTGAGCCTTTAGGGTTCCACGCAATACCGATACCCTTGCCAAAGCCTGCCAATGGGCATGCCCTTAAAATGAAAGGACTGGTGCAAACGAACAGTTATTCCTGCGTAGCGACTGCTGGCTATAGTGTTTTAAAATACCTTAATCCGGATACTCCTGTCGCTCTTCGAAAGTTCATGAAGCTAGTTGGGGAATCTACTGAAGGAGCCTCAGATGCCCAGCTTAAAAGGGCTCTTAGACGTTGCGAGGTATCGACAAGGGCCATCGATCCTCGTAACTCAAAGGAGATAAAGAAGTGGCTGGGGAAGAATATTCCGATTATAACCGCAATTCTGCGCCCATCTGGAATGTGGCACTGCGTAGTCATTTATGGCTATGCAAAGCTTGATAGGAAAAATTACTATTTGGTTGCAAACAATGTAGAGAATCTCTGGCGGAACAGCTATATGCCTGTGAAGTCTTTTCGCTCTTCCGTGGATGATGAAAAAGGAAGCGCTTTTGCATGTTTTATAAAGGGTAAAACTTTCATATAATTGGGGAATGAAAATGGCATTTTCGACAAAAAAGAGTTTGCTTTCAAAGATAAAAGAAGGGGATGATGTTTCCTGGTACGAGTTTTATTTGACTTATTCCCCTTTGATTTGGCTGAGGGGCGGCGATCACGGCCTTAAAGAATCTGAAAAAGAGGATTTGATTCAGGAGACCCTGCTTTCAGTTTTTAACGGGCGGGAGAGGTTTCATTATGATCCCGCAAAAGGACGTTTTCGCAATTACATAAAAAAGATTATCGACCGGCGGTCCATCGATATTTTGAGACAGCGAAAAAACAATAACCAGTCACTTTCCGGCGCTTCCGACGAAGGCCTGATGGATATCGCTGTTAGTTCCGAAATGGAAAAATTATGGGAAGCAGAATGGCGTGAGCATATATACAACCATGCGCTGAGTGAATTGAAAACCAGAATTGAACCGGAAACCTATCAGGCGTTTGAATTATACGCCATATCAAACTGGCCGCCCAAGCAGGTCGCTGAATTTCTGGGAATAAAGATAAACAGCGTTTATGTCTCAAAGAACCGGGCCATCGAAAAACTCAAAGTGATTATTTCTGAAATGGAGGTATGAATTATGAAACACCTGTCAAAAGAAAAAAT
>CAZYVR010000157.1:0-12427 GCA_964651145.1 uncultured Victivallales bacterium
GGGCGGGTGATTGAACCGACGCCAATTCCAAGCAAAGAGGAAATCACACCTATAAAAAAACCGACAATCCCGGTCTGCAATGTTTTGGATTTTTCTTTTTTGTCGGAATTATGCTCCGCCGCCAGCGCGGGCTCTTTGCCGCTTTTAAAGACTGTCACAAAAAATATATATCCAAGCAACGCAACATAAAGAGCTTGATGCGGCGTGCGGCTCTGAAACGTGTTTTGAATAAAAACCCCGACAGGCTTCCCAAAGAATCCGCCGATAAACGACATTGCGCAAAGCGGAAGAGCAACAGTCAGCCCCCACCCGCCTTTTGACCATCCTATCTTTCGAAATTGCTTGAACACAGTAATTGAAGAGCTTGGCAACATTTGAATAAGGCTGGCCGGAATGGCGATTGAAAGATCAACGCCCATCAGCATCAAAGCCGGCACTATAAGCCAACCGCCTCCAGCGCCCCAGAACCCGCCGGAAATGCCAGCCGCAAAACCGGTAATTATCGACAATATTACAAAAGACGACTCCATAAAATTTCCCTTAAAATTAAAGTCTCCAAAAACTAAAAAATGAACTTGGGACAAAAAAGGAATAAAACTTCTTCTATCCTGTTGCAATTTAAAACCAAAAGCATTCAATTTAGACACTGTTATCAGCAAATTCAAGACGGAGCAAGAAACAAATGAAAGTATCAATAATCTGCATAGGGGACGAGTTGCTCAAAGGAGCGACTGTAAACACCAACATGGCCGACATTGGCCAGAAGCTTCTCGAGATTGGCGTAATCCCCATGAACGCGATAATCGCGCCCGACAAAAAAAAAGATTTGGTCAGAGCCTTGGACTACCTTTTGCCGGAATCGGACCTGGTCATAACCACCGGCGGACTCGGGCCCACCGCCGACGATGTGACAAGAGCGGTTATAGCCGAATATTTCGGACGAGAAATGCATGAGGACGAGAAAATTGTCCGCAAGCTGAACGAAAGATGGGCATTGCTCAAGCGCGGCGAATTTCCTCATCACTTTCTGAATCAAGCCCTTGTGCCTGAAGGCGCGGACGTTCTGCCTAATCACGTGGGAACCGCCCCCGGACTTTGGATAAAATCGACAGCCGCGGACGGCTCGGAAAAACATGTGGCAATGCTTCCGGGGCCTCCGATGGAATTGCGCCCGATGTTTGAGGAATCGGCGCTGCCGCGCATTAAAGAAATGCAAAAAGGAAAGCTTTTCTCAAAGCTATATTTTGTGTCGGACATGCCGGAATCAATTGTGGAAGGCCGCATACAGCCTATTATTACCGGCGTGGAAAAACTTTCAGTGGCCTACTGCGCGTCGCCAGGCAATGTCAAACTTTTCCTGACAAGTCCCGATGAAGAGCTTCTCAATGAAAAAAGCGAAAAGATCAGAAAAATGTTTTCTGACAATATTCTGGCAGACGGATGCTCCACAGTGGCCGAAGATGTTTCAAGATTGCTTCGCGAAAAAAACTGCAAGGTTTCCGTCGCTGAATCCTGCACTGGCGGCATGATAGCATCGGCCATCACTGACGCGCCTGGAGCGACCGACATTTTCCCCGGCTCGCTGGTTGTATACAGCAACGAGCTCAAAGAAAAACTTCTGGGCGTAAAGCCTGAAATTCTGGAGCGGCACGGAGCAGTAAGCGAACAGTGCGTGCGCGAAATGGTCGAAAACGTCTGTGAAAAATTTCATGCCGAAGCAGGAATGGCTGTCACGGGAATCGCCGGACCTGGCGGAGCCACAAACACAAAGCCAGTTGGCCTTGTTTACATTGCCGCAAAGTTCATGGACAAAATAGCCGTCGAAAAATGCCGCTTTTCCGGAAACCGCGAGATGGTCAGAAGCAGAACAGTCTCAAAAGCGTTCAACATGCTCCGCGAAATGCTTGTCAAAAAGTAATTCAGTCGACATACACTTTGCGCAAATTTTTGGCGACTTCTTCGGGAGTTATCACGTTTACGTTCATTCTTGATCCGAGCTCGAAGCCTCCGGGAGTCAGGATGTGCGGAGCTATTTTTACGTGCCAGTGATAAAAAGGCGAATCATTCAAGTGGTATGGCGGATTACGAAAAATGATGCTAAAATCTGGATTTGACAATGCGAGATAAAGTTTTCTCATTGTCACCCTCAAGCAGTCGCTGAACTCGAAAAGTTCTTCATCGCTCATGTTTCCAAAAAGCGCGTCGTGTCTTTTGGGATATATTTCCAATTCATAAGGCGTTGCCGAAGCATATGGAGCATATGAAAAAAAACATTGGTTTTCATACACGATTCTTTCACGCTGTTCAAGCTCATATTTTGCCACTTTGCAGAACACGCATATTCCATGCGTGTCAAAATAATGCTGCGCTTCCTGAATGATATTTCTAATAAAGTTCGGCACTACTTTCATGGCAACTATCTGTGAATGAGGATGCTGCTGCGACGCGCCTGAACGCGGACCGTGATTCTTAAAAATGATAGTGTGCAGAATCTTGGGATCTTTCTCGATTTTGTTGAAGCGCTTCAAATACATGCTTATAACTGACGAAACCTGCACCGGGGACATTGTGGCAAAAGTGTCATTGTGCTTCGGGCTTTCTATGACAAGCTCATGTCGGCCGCGCGGCTTGGCTTTCCGGTAGATGCCGTCTCTGTCAAACTCAAATGTTTCTTGAGCCGATATATGGTTGGAAAAAATTTTGTATTTGTTTTCAATGCAGAGCGTTTGCCAGCCCTTGCCGTCTTCTGAAAGGATTCTGTCCATTTCCACATTAGAAGACTCAGCCTCACTTCCCGGACAAAAGGGACAGTTGTCGCTGTGCTCCGGGACAGTGTCCATCAAAAGATTTCTTTCTTTTTGGAGTTCTCTGCCTTTCAGTCTTTCGGGAGCGAGCACAACCCATTCGTTAGTGGTAAGTCTTTGCCTTAATTCAGACATAAAGCGCGCCTCCAAATAAATATTCTTTACATGATATAAAATTTCCCTTGTTTTAAGGTATATTATACATTCCATTATTTCAAGCAAAGGCATATTTCTGATGAACAACAAAATTGCAAAAAAGCAGAGAGCGGACATTTTACTTTTCAAACAAGAGCTTTGCGCCAGCCGGGAAGAGGCAAAAAAACTGATTCTTGCCGGAAGCGTAAGGATAGGCAAGGACTACCTCATACGAAAAGCGTCCGACATGCTCCCGGGCGACACCATATTCAATATTGCAGCGCCGCTTCAGTATGTGAGCCGAGGAGCGTTCAAGCTGCTTCCCGCTCTGGACGCCCACCTGCCATCACTCGAAGGCCTCATTGCCCTGGATGTGGGCGCGTCAACCGGCGGATTCACCGATCTGATGCTGCAACGCGGAGCCACAAAAGTTTACACAGTGGATTCAGGGCGCGGACAGCTGCATTCAAAATTAAGAAACGACCCGAGGGTCACTTGCCATGAAAAAGAAAACGCCCGCTACATCGATGAGAATTTTTTGCCGGAGAAAGTGGACGTTATAACCATGGACGTCTCTTTTATCTCCGTCACTAAAATACTCCCGGCCGCAAACACGCTTTTAAAACCCGGCGGAATGGCGTTTATACTTGTCAAGCCTCAATTTGAGGCGGGAAAGTCAGATGTGGGCAAAGGCGGAGTGGTGCGCGATGATTCAGTAAGAATGAAATGCGTGGAAAAAGTGCGCGCATTTGGCGAAAAAGACTTGAACTGGAAATTTAAAGAAATATTTTCATCCCCCATAAAGGGACCGAAGGGAAATCAGGAATACATTCTAGTCTTTGAGAGCTGAACAAGGCCATTCTGACACGACATTGAGAATTTGCTTTGCAAATTCTGCAGTATTTGATACTTTATAAAATAAACCAACTGCTGGAGAACTAAATATTGAAATATAAAGCGGCCATAGATTTGTCCGGACAGGAAGCCACCTTTGCCGTGGCTGACCTTATAAATGGCAAAATAATTTTTGAAGAATACTGCAAGATGGGCAGAAGGGACTCTTCAAGCCTGACTCCATGGATGCTGTCGTGTCTGGGAAAAAGCAACATTGATCTTTCAAGCATAATCGAATGGACTGTGGGTATCGGGCCGGGCAGTTTTACCGGAATGCGAATGGCGTCTGCCCTAATATCAGGCGTCACTTTTGGAAAAAAAGACATTGCCTCAAAAGGAGTTCCCACCGCTCTTGCCTTCGCGGCAAGCCTGAATTCCGATTCAGGCGACGCCATTGCGGTTCTTTATGATGGACGGAACAAAGAGCTTCTTATGTTTGGCGCAGAAAATGCGAATGATAAGATTCGCGCTACAGGAGCCGCGTCTGCGTTTGCTCAGGACAAAGCTTCTGAAGCGCTGAGCGGCTTCAGGCTGTTTGCGGCATGGGAAAAGGACAGAGAGTCGATTGAAAAGATAATCCATCCCGAGATTGCCGCCCGTGTCAAATATTTTGAGCACTTGCCAGTGGCTGAGCTGCTTTCGGAAAATATTGACAGCGTCGGCTTCGATATGACGGAGCTTGTTTATATACGTCCAGCGGTTTTTGTGGAACCGATAAAAACTAGAAAGGTTGTCTGAACATGAGCGTTAACAAGAAAAAAAAGAAAATAACAGGCTGTCTGTTGATTGTTGCCGCTGTGCTTATTGCTGCGTTTGTTTGCGTTCTTGGCTTGGCAGCAGGAGCGACCGCCGCTGTTTTTGATGAAAAGCCAAAAAAGCCGGAAAGACTCCCGACAAATCAGGAAGCCAGGCAGACAGCCATCAAAAAGCTGCTTGGAACAGTCTGGCTACCCAATGAGGTTCAAACGCTGACACTCAACGAGGACGAAGTCAAAGCTCTTTTGTCCGTTAGCGAAGACCCTGACGCCATGGCAATGCTCTCTGCCGTCGGCCTTCGACAGGCGGACTTGGACCAACTCAAGGATTTGGCTTTGCGCTTTAAAGACGGCAAGTTCCATCTATATTGCGCCAAGAGGATGGACTTCTCCACTCCTTTCGGAAATTACATTAATGTTTATGCCGCTTTTACTCCGCATATCAAAGGAATTGAACGGGGAATTGACGTTCATTCAGCAAAGTTCGGTGACATTTTGGCGCCCGGCTTTCTTTTTGACACTCAGGTTGACGAGATGGTGAACGTTATCAAGGCAAATCAGGAATATGACGCTTATCTTTCAATTATAGAAGAATTGAAAGTGGACGAAAACAATAATCTTATAATACGCTATTATCCGCTAAAATTGCGCAAAGTCATGAACTCTTTTTTTACAAAGGGTCTTAAGGGATAATCATTTATCATCAAGTATCCGCCTGATTTCCTCAGCAAGCGTTTTAATCCTGTGCGGCTTCGGAAGAAAGCCTTTTGCCCCTTGCGCAAGAAGGTCGTTGACCTCCTCTTCGGAAACGTATCCGCTTAAAAGCAACACCTTGGCTTCAGGGTCAATGGATCTTATTTGATAGAAAGTTTTATGCCCTCCCAGCTTGGGCATTACCATGTCAAGAAGCACAAGGTCTATCTGATTCGGATTGTTCTCGTAAATCTCAACAGCATCCAGGCCATTTTCCGCAAGAAGCACGGAATAGCCCAGGTTTTGCAAAGCCTCTATAAGAAAATCCCAAATAGTTTCCTGATCGTCTACAAGCAAAATTGTTTCATCGCCGCCTGGAAGCTTGCTTTTCATATTCCCCCCGCCCTATTTTTTAAATTCGTCTTCCCAAGAATCGGTTTCGTCGTCAAGTAAATCCTTAAAATCATTCCTGACCTTTTCGTAAACGTCAGTCTCCTTCAAATTTTTCAAAAGACTTTTCAGCTTGGCTCTGGCTTTTGGCTTGTCATATTCAGCCACATATCTGATTTTGTCCAGAGTCTGCTTTAAAATTGCCTGGCATATTTCTTTTGTGTGATGGTGCTTTGGCTTCTGCTGCAAAGCCAAGCCCACGCTCCCGCGCAAAAGGGCAACTTCCGCCTTCAAGTCCTTTTTCCTTTCAAGGTCTTCTACAGTCTCAAAATCTTCTTCGTATGAATTTATTTCCTTGCCTTCAGAAAAGGCTGCCTTAGCTATAAGATAAGAGCTTTGAAGCGGCAGATCATCCCACTGGGCTGTTTTTATTATGTTGTCTGACAGGGTCTTGTAGTGTATTTTCCCCTCTTCAATCATTATAATTTTTCCTTCCTCCTGATCATCTTTAATAGTGACGCCGGAATACTTTGAGCCGCTGGCAGTCAAGGCTGCGTGAATTGCCGCAAGTTTTCTAAGCCATTTGGCTTTGTCGACAAACCAGTCGTTGTGCTTTTCGCCTCTTGCCTGCGCTTCTGTTTTTAGAAAAAATATTGCTTGTTTCGGGTACCCCTTCCCCAATAGAGTGTAGAGTTTGGCATTGACATTGTTTTTCCAGTCATTTTCCCAGGCTTTTTCAATTTCCAGCTTCTTTTCCGCCAACTCCTTCAATTTTGAGGCAAGTTTACGGTTTTGGGCCTGCAAGGAACCCAGGCTGGACTCTATGTTGTCAAGCTTTTGACGGCTCCTGCTGGCTTCATTGTATTTGGAACTGCTCAACTTATTGACTTGTTTTTTCAAACTGGCCATTTTCTTCTCTTGAGCCGCAGAATCAGCCCCCATGTCGTCAAGCTGCGACTGCATTTTTGACGCCTGATTTTGGGCAAGATACATCTTTGTCAAAGAGCAAAGAGCTTCTTCTTCCTGACTTGACGGGGTTTTCATCTCAAGCAAAAGCCGGGCTCCAGTCGCATTCAAGTCGTCAAACGCCGTATTGCCGCTCTCTACCTGAAAGCCAAAAGCCTCCACCCGCTTTTTCAAAAAAGTGTTGACGGTTGTTTTTCTTGACACAGATATCAACGCAACAACAAGCGCCAATGACAGAAACGCAAACACAATAGCCAAAGCTTTATACATGCCGCTTCCCGAAGAAGCTTTTGGAAGCGCCTTCGCCTGAAGCTTTTGGTGTTCCTGCTCCCGCTGGGAGACATTCTGAAAATCATAATCCAGACGATTTATCGAGATTGTGTGAACATCCGGGACCAAATCTCTATTCGGGGCTGTTTCTTGCCTTATTGTCCATATTTTATTAAGCAGTTCCTCCATTGAGCCATAACGCTCTTCCGGCAATTTTGCCATCATCTTTTTTACAAGGCTCGCTACTTTCGGAGAAATCTTAAGGTCAAGCTTGTTAAGCGGAATGGCGTTTTCCTCAAAATGCTGAGTTGCCACAGTTCTGAGGGTGTCTCCATCGAATGGCAGTTTGTCGGAGAGCATTTGGTAAAGAGTAACGCCAAGACTGTATATGTCGCTTCGAGAGTCAAGTTTTTCTCCGGAAAACTGCTCCGGGCTCATATAGGACGGACTGCCGGATATTTCCATGTCTTCCCGCCAGTCCGCCTGCTGCATTGCAAGGCCAAGGTCGGTAAGCTTGACTATGCCTTCCTCGTTTATCATTATATTGTCGGGCTTTACGTCACGGTGAATGAGCTGAGCTTCATCCCAGGCATAATACAAGGCTTCGGCTACCTGCTGGGCAATATGAAGAGCCTCGTCTACTGGTATTTTCCCCTCAAGCTTCAATTTATCTTTCAGACTTTCGCCTCTTATATAATTCATCGCCATATAACAAGTGCCATCTTCTTCGCCCACGGCAAAAGCCTGAACTATATTTGTGTGGCTCAGCTTTGCGGCAGCTCTGGCTTCTTTCAGAAAATCCGATATGCCCTTGGCATTTGTGTATTCCGGGGAAAGAACTTTCAGCGCGACCGTCCTGTCAAGGGACACCTGCACGGCGCGGTATACAGACCCGATCGAGCCTTTGCCTATTTTGCCTTCTATTATAAAATCGCCAATCAGGCAGCCAGGCTCAAACGGAGACACCGGAACAAGCACAGTTTTCTCGCAACTCGGGCACTGCACCTTATATCCGCGATAAGCGTCATCAGGCTTAATTATGTATGAGCAAAAAGGACATCGAAAACGCATATGTCAGCCTTCCAAAGATAAAAGAACAATTCTACCTATCATTTCTTCTACAGTTTTTAACTAAAAAAACAACTATTAAAAGTAAACTAGAAGACTTTGCAAAAAGTTCAATTGCTAAAAGGGAAAAATCCTCAATTCACTCTTAAAAATCGAAGCCGATGGAGCAGCCATAAGTCAAGAACACTATCTCTGCAACAAAATTCAGCTTATTTTTTGCTTCGCATTGCAGTAAGCTAAAGACCTTCAATGCGCCACGCGCGCTGTTGGAACACAGGCAGGCAAAGCCTGCACAATAGTTTGCTTCCGCAAAACTTCTTTTGAGTCGCGAACAAGTTCGCGCTCACATCAAATAATCAGCGCGCCCATTTATTTATGCCAGAAAAAGCTGCCCGGCTTTGTCAGAATAAGAGAAAAATCATCTTTATACAGAGGCTTGTTAAATGTTAAAACAGCCTGTCCGCTGAATGTCCAGCGCACATTGTTTTCAAATTTAGGAGGAGGCAAAGTAAATTCAGCAGTTATATAATCTGTATTCCCCAGAGTCTTTGGGGAACCAATAGTCTTGCGTTCCGTAATAATTTGAAATCCACTTGAGTCACTTATCAACTGCAGATGTATCATGCCGTTCATATAGCCTGAATAGTTTTTGGCAGGTCGGGGGAGACGGCACAACACATATAGCTTGCCAGGTCCTTTAAAATATGTGGAGAAAATAGGCTTGACTGTTTTTCCGGGATTTTTGGGAAACGGCTTTCTTGAAAAGACGCATCCGTCGTCCGAGCCGAACTTGCCATAGCCTCCGTTTTTCCTGAATTTCAGAACAAGAGATTCGTCATATTTCTTGCATGCTTCGGGAACCATATTGTTAAGCTCTGAGTCTTCTTTTGTGGAATCCACTTTGTATATCTCCCCCAGAAACCATTTAGCATTAAGGGGATCGTTTATTTTAGTCGACAAGCGTGATAGCTTTAGCGCAAGCAGTCGTTTGTTTTTTCTAGCCTCCTTCGATATTTGAGAAGCTAAGGCTTTTCTTTTATTTTTTAATTCATTATGGAGTTTTTTTATTTCTTCTTTTTTATCTCCAAAACTGGTTAGATTTATATTATGGTCTATATAGTAATTATCCAGCACAGAGCCGCTTTTGAATTTTTTCTTCCAGGCATCCCAGGCATTGTCCATCGATCTGCTGGTTGTATAGTTTGCATCAAGCTTGTCTTTCATAAATTTGCGAACATTTTCAGCTTGCTTATTTAGCTTGCTGTCAAACCCAGCTTCTTCTTTTTTGTATGCTTCTATCTTAAGCGCAACTCGGTCCACTTTCGGTTTTTTGACCACTGGAGCCGGTTTTTTGTCTGCATATGCATAAAGCGTGCCGCCTCTGCGCCTTGGGGAAATGTAATAGCCTCTGAGCTCGAATTCCATTTTGACGCCATTTTTCTGTGTGAATGAAGACTGCGACAGTCCGTATCTTTTTGAAAACTCATAGCGTTCGATTTCTTTTGAGTCAGACTTAATTATTTCCAATGCCAATGTTTGCATTCTTCCAAAGCCAACATTGTACAGGCTGCCAGATTTAAGAGCATATGATCCGCGTTTTGTTTTCCATTTATTTCCAGAAATCAGCGGAAGCTTTAAAAATAAGTCGCCGGAGCTGTCGACAAGACCTTCCTTTGTTATCGTATAATAAAAAGGCTCTGTATCGCCAAGCTGAATATAATATTTAGTGGAGTCTCCAGAGCCTTCAATCTTGCTTATTTTCCAAGTCAGATTGCCGCCTTTTTGGGGAGTGCGGCTCTTGGGTTGATAAGTAAGCGCCTGAAAATCCCAGGCAACTCCCTGCTTCAGTGGAAAATACTCAAAGATTGCTTTTTTAGCTTCTTCCCGAGTTCCTGCAAAAACTTCACCTAAAAATAAAACACCGATCAAACAAAAAACAAATAACCTCGTGCCCCTCATAATTCTCCCCTTTTAGTTAACTTTTTTACAGTAAAACTTAAAAAGACAATAATATACTTTTTGCTGTTTTTCAAAGAATTTATATTTTTCTTCATCTTTTTAATCTTAATGCCACGAAATATAACCGCCGCCAGAAAAAGTAGAAAAATTAAAAAAAAAAGCCCGCCGCAGGCGGAATAAAAGGCGGTGGCGGTTATTTTTTTAGAATATTTATAAGCTTGAATTCAGAGAAGAGCCAGGTTCCGTCAGTTTTTTTAAGGATGGCCTGCATTTCGCGCGTTTCAAATATGCTCTCTCCTGACTTGTTTGTCGCGTCAAGACTGGCGGTAAAAACAGCTTTTGCCTCATTTGGCTTGATTATGTCAATGCTCAAATCGTGAAAAGAAATAACGGCTTTTGAAAAGCGCCTGCGCACGGCAAATGCCTTGCTGGATATTTCCTCTTTTGTGTAATCGCCTGTCAGAAAAGCATTGTCAACCTCAAGGCTGCATGTGTCCTCAAACAAATTTGAAAGCCCTTGAGTTTTCCAGAGAGCTGAGCTTGCGCCCTCCCCCGGAAGCTTAGAGGCGTATTCCGAAAGACGCCTGAACTGTCCTTTGATCATGCCCATGTCAGTTTGAGGCCAAAGCCAGTACGCGCATGTTCCGCCAATAACAATGACAATTATCAAAACAGCAATTTTCTTCACCATAACGGGGCCCCCATAACGCGTTTTAAGGATGTTTGACCAAACTCATGCCGAACCATAGGCATGCTGCGATTGTCTCCTATTACGTATACATTCCCTTGCTCCACTTTTCTAGGAAGAAGCTCCCAATCGCATTTATGTTTCACATAAGACTCGCTCAGGCGCTTGCCGTTTATATACACAACGCCTGACCTGAATTCCAACGTTTCGCCCTCCAATGCCACGACCCGCTTCAAGAACATGCGCGAAGTCCCCGCAAAGCGAATGAGAACCACATCGCCGCGCTTAGGCTTGGAAAAGGCATAAGACAGGAACCAATTAAAATTGAAGCCGCCATCCTTGTATGCGGGATCCATGCTGGCGCCTTTTATATGGGCTGGCTTGCAAATAAAATTGAAGAACAGAAATGCTATCAAACTCACTATTGCAATGCGGATAAAATATTTGCGCGTGAGTTTTGGCAGGAAAAAAAATTTTATCTTTTCATATTTCATATTCACAAAATACATCAGGAGCGCTGAAAGCGCAATCAAATCCAGAAGAGTTTGAAAAGCTTGCAAGCGCTGATATTGTTTATCTAAAGACAAAATTCACAATTTCAGGAGGCAAAAACATGAACACTACCAAAATAGCAGGCGAATTGACTCCACTGAAGGCCGACAAGCATATTGCCGGCAAACCTGTGTTTACATTCGCGGAAGGCAAAAAAGCGGGCATAGTCAAAGATGTGCTTTTTGACGCAAACTTCGAATCCCTGGAAGGAATAAGTCTCGGCAAAGAAGGAATATTCAGCCGAAGCTCTCAATTTGTTCCGGTCAGCCAAATAAAAATGATTGGCGAAGACATAATACTCATTGAGTCCGTGTCCAGCATAGAAACAAAAGACAAGCAGGAGCTGGAAACTTTTATCGCCTTAACCCAGCTTTATAAAAAAGAAGTAGTAGATCGCGGAATAAAACTGGCGATATTTGGAGATGTGATCATCTCGCCTGATGCAAAAATACTCGGAATAACCTTTTCAAAAGCCCTGGCAGAGGGAAAGATCAATTCAGTGGACATACTGAGCTGCGACGCAATAAAGGAAATTGGCGGCAAGGACGATCCACAAATACACATAGATCTTGACAAATTCTAATGAGGCCGACAAGGCCGAATGGCCTTGACCTCGATAGAAGCAAAAAAACAAGAACACTAAATTATAAATTATGCGAGAATAATGAATCTTAAAGAAAAAACCGCTTTTATATCAGACATGGATGGCGTCATATATCATGGGAACAAACTTCTTCCCGGAGCAAAAGAATTCGTTGACTGGCTTCTGGAAAATGACAAAAAATTCATGTTCCTCACCAACAGTTCAGAACGAACCCCTAGAGAGCTTGAAGAAAAGCTGGCCCGCTTGGGAATAAATGTGGAGAAGGAACATTTTCACACAAGCGCCATAGCCACGGCGTCCTTTCTGGACTCTCAGATGCCAAGAGGCAGCGCTTTTGTCATCGGCGAAGCCGGATTGCTTAACGCTCTTTATGATGTCGGCATATCAATGAACAATGTGGACCCTGACTACGTTGTGGTTGGCGAAACCCCAAGCTACAGCTTTGACAAAATAGAACGCGCCATAAATCTGGTGATAAGAGGCGCGCGCCTTATCGGAGCCAGCCCCGACTTGACCGGGCCGATTGAAAACGGAATAGCCCCTGGCACCGGAGCCCTGATTGCGCCCATAGAGCTGGCAACGGGAAGCAAAGCTTATTTTGTGGGCAAGCCAAATCCACTGATGATGCGCCACGCAGTAAAACGCCTCG
>CAZYVR010000158.1:0-12381 GCA_964651145.1 uncultured Victivallales bacterium
CCTGTTCCAAGCTATATTTAAAGCTTCAAGAATACAAGCTATAAACAGATTGAGGCTATGGCAAAAGGCAAAGGCATATTTATAACGTTTGAAGGTCCGGAAGGCGCGGGGAAAACCACGCAGATAAAACTGCTCAAGAATTATTTTGAAAAGCAGGGCAGGCATTGCGCAATGACACGCGAGCCTGGCGGAACCGCGCTCGCGGAGACTCTTCGGGATATTCTCAAGCATCACACTGGCGACGAGCCGGTATATGATGAGACTGAATTATTGCTGTTCGCCGCCAGCCGCGCACAGCACGTAAGAAATCTGATAATGCCGGAAACAAAGGCCGGCAATATTGTTCTTTGCGACCGTTTTTATGATTCCACCACGGCATATCAAGGATATGCGCGCGGAATGAATTTGGATTTTATAAACAAGCTGAATCATTTTGCCGTCTGCGGCTGCGAACCGGACATGACGATCCTAATGGATCTGCCGCCGGAAAAAGGATTCGAACGCACAGCAACCAGACAGGAAACTCTTTTAAAAGAGGACCGCATAGAATCGGAGGCCATAGAATTTCACCAAGCTGTCCGGAACGGTTTTCTGCAAATAGCAAAAAATGAGCCTGACCGAGTCAAAGTAGTTCCCGCCGACAGGGATATAGAAAACATACACAACAACATAGTGGAACTTGTGAACAATGCTTTTGGACCGTTTTAAAAAATTATTTCCCCTTCAAGTGGAATGCCTGATGCACGCGCGAAAAACAGGACGCCTGGCCCACGCGTATCTGTTGAACAGCGACAATCCTGAAATTCGCAACGATTTCTCAATAGCGCTGGCGCAAATTGCAAACTGCCAGAACATCTCGGAGTCAGGAGAGCCTTGCGGAAAATGCAGCATCTGCGAACAGCTCATATCCGGCGTTTACCCGGAGCTCCACGTCCTGATGCCATCGTCAAAATCCAGAATTATTCCGGTCGGAAACAACCCGAACCCTGAAGAGGACACCGTCAGGTGGTTTGAAAACTTATTCTACTTGACAAGCGCCTCGGAAGAAGGCAAAAAAATAGGGATAATCCACGACGCCGACCGCATGCAGCCGACAGCCCAAAACGCATTTTTAAAAACTCTGGAGGAGCCACCGTCAAACACGTTCTTTATTTTGACAACAGGCAATCCATCGCAACTTTTGCCGACAACTATTTCGCGATGCCAGATGCTGGTTCTGCTGACAAACAAATGCGAATACAATTTCACAGGAAGCGAGGAGCTCTTTCAAACTCTCAAAGAGCTGCAATTCGACGCGATCGACAACCTCACGACTGCCGAAAGATGCGCTGGAAAAATAATATCCCTGTCCAAAGATCTTGACTCAGAAGCCAAAATAGCCGTGGCGGAAAAATGGCAAGCCCAATTGGACACGGCCAGAGAAGAGCTTGAGCCAGCCGGGCGCAAAAGGGTGGAGAAAAGAATCGAAGCCGCGGAAAAAGCCGAATATTTGCAGCTTCGGACATATTTCCTGAGCGCCATACACACATGGTTTGCGCTTGTTTATCAGGCGGCCTGCGGCAACCCCAAAGCCAGCGCTGCCAACCCTGAAATACTTTCGCATGTGACCTTGCCTGAAAAAATCGAGGAAAAAGCCGCCTACAAAGCTTTGACCTGCGCCGAAAAGCTTATGCAGGACTTGAACTTCAATGTAAATGAAGAACTAGCCCTGAGAAGCTTCTGTCTCAATGTGGCAATGAAGTAAAATCAATGGCTCCGCAAAAAATCATGCGCGCTGTCGCGCCCACAAAATGGGTTTAGCCACCGCCTCAACTTTCGCCTTTGACAACCAGCGCGTTCTCCGCTGGACTAAGCCCGGCTTTTCTTCTTTCCGCAAAGAATTGCGATCTCCGCGTCCAAAGTGTCAAAGGGACTGATAATGCCGCGCTCTATGTTTGCTTTCCTGATAAACTCCGCAGTCGGCGAAACAGGCTGATTGTGCTTGTCGCCGCCGACATAAAAGCCGTTGAAGATTTCCGGGCCGCGGTCGCGCAACATCAATTCTCTGTCGGCGTCCTTGAAATATCCCTGCCACTCTTTCATAAGGCGAAGAAACATGCCGCGATGCCTATCATGCGGATAATCTCCGCCAACATTCGCCGGGCTCTCCGGCGACCATGCAAAGTTTGCGCCCACGTAGACGCCAATCAAAACATCCGGCAGATTATTTGTGCACCAGACAGTGATGTTTACTCCTTCCACATTGCACAGATCCATCGCCTTTTTGCACCACATCCCGGTGGCTATATATTCGCCCTGCGGCTGGCCGCCGCTCATGCCGCCGCCCATAATAAGGCGCATCTGTCCGGCATTTCCGTATTGGCTCAAGTCTTCGTCCACTTTGGAGCCTGCGGCTTCCCAGTAATTCCACGGCTCAATGATTATTTTGTCCTGAATCTCCTCAGGGACAGGCCGGCCTTTGTGGTCGGCCCAGATCCGCATGGTCACATCCTTGCCATGCTTTTCGCCAAGGCGAGTCAAAATTGAATGAAATTTTCCGACCATTTTTTCAGGGGTCTCAAAAGAACTCCGGTCTCCTGCTTCATTGGCATCAAATTCCCAACGCGCTTCGTCAAGGCCAAGATGAAATTGGCACTTGTCCTCGAGAACAGGAAAAAATTCATCGTACATCTGTTCAAGCACGTCAAAAGTTTTTGTCCCAATCGGAAATGAAAAGTTCTCCGTATACATGCCGGGCACCCCCTGCAATTCGGGGTAATGATAAACAATGCTTCCGGCATGCCCCCATGACTCGAATTCGGGAACGACTTCAATGCCAAAACTGCGCGCATAACGTATAAGCTCGCCATATTCGGGAATGCTCAGCGCAAATGGGTTTTCGTGTCCAAGCGGAAGCGTCTCAAAGCGAATGCTGTTGATATGGTCGTCAAACAAGTGAAGGTGCAAAGAATTAAGCTTCAGGCGCGACATTATC
This sequence comes from uncultured Victivallales bacterium, assembly GCA_964651145.1. Lineage (GTDB taxonomy): Bacteria > Verrucomicrobiota > Lentisphaeria > Victivallales > GWF2-45-14 > CAZYVR01. The sequence continues at coordinate 2,975 of CAZYVR010000158.1, forward strand.
CTTATCACGCGCTTGATATAATCATAGCTGTAAACGGCGCGGCCCATGTCAAGCATAATTGAACGCGTTTTGTAATGAGGCCAGTCTTTTATCTCGCAAACCTCCGCCATTCCATAATTCAAGGCAAAGATCTGAAGCAGAGTCTGACAGCCATGCTGTAGCCCGTCCGCATCGTCGCCAATTATTTCGCATCCATCCTCGTCCACTTTAAGACGATACCCTTCCGGGTGCCCAGCGCCCTGCCCTATTGACAGCTTGACAGCGTAACCGCCGCCTGTGGATATCCTGCAGATTTCCGGCAAATCGGCGGTCAGCCTTTCATTAATGAGCGTCAGGCGCGAATTCCCGCCTGCGTTCGCCATTTGAATTTCAACACTGTTCGGCACAGAAAAAGTTCTGCCGGACAAATTCATCTCACGTGGAGTCGGACAAAGTTTGCTTTCAATCATTTTAGTTTCCTGGTTTTGAAAAAGTTTTCATCTTGCAGAATTGACTCAGAGCCGAGTTAACTCAGAGGACTGTATATCACACAAAAAATTATTTCCATAAAGAGCCAGCATTCGCTTTCAACTCTCCTTTTACCCCCCCAATATCATATTTGCCTGTAAGCGTATCATTAAAACTGAAGAAAAGACTCGCGCCGTCTTTTCCTGAAAAAAGCAGATTCTCAAAAAATCCTCCCGCAGGAAAGCGCCCCGAATTCAATGCTCCCACTTGCATTGTGGTATAAAATTCGTCTTTTACCTCCATCGATGTGGGGTCAATGTTTTTCCATCCTTTGACCGCCTTGGACAATTTTTTGCCGTCCACTGATATTTCCATGCGTGTTTTTCCGTTGACATTCAAGTCCCACGAAAAACTAAAATCAAGCCATTGCCCTTTTCTCAACTTCGGAAGCTTGGCAAACACTCTTTTTATCTTGTATTTTTCATTTGTAATCATAAAAGCCAAGACGCCTTTGTTTATAATTGCGCAAATACTGCTCCTATTGTAATTTTCAGGATTTTTCCGCCTTATCGGGCCGAAATGAAACAGACAACTCCGAACATTCGCATTAAAGTTTCCCGAAGGGCTGAACTTGAACGAAATCCTTCCTTTGGTCAGCTCAAGCAATTTCTTGTTTTCTTTAGTAAAGAAATCAAAGTAAACAGGCACAGCAAGCGCTTTTTTATTTTTATTGCTTCCGGGCACAAAAATTTCATCTTTTGAAAAATTAGCTCTGCCTAAAATAAAGTTTTTGCTATACTTTCCATTTTCCCCTTCCACCGTCTGATAATTGACGTTTATCTGAAGAATCACTCCCTTGTGCATCTCTTCCAGTTGACATTGGAACGGTTTCTTATTTGTCCATGAGAGAGAAAGATAATCAATGTCTTTCAATTTCATCCGATGGACTTGTTTACCGTTTTTATCCAAAATTATTGCATCAATCGACACATTTGCCAACGGCCGCCTTGTTTCCAACTCAGGCGTAAAAGTAATGAGAGACCCAGAGCCGCTGGTGTGTTGCTTGTCCTTCATATTCAGCTTTGTGCATTTTACATTTATATCTGGCTTTGCAAGAGGCGGCTTCTTTAAAAAAATCAGCGTTGAATAAAATTTAGGTTGACAAAAGCCTTTTCCATCGACAAATGACGAGGCATAACTTTCAATCTTGCGCGGCTTTATTTTTTCAACGCGGTTGTAAGCAAACATGCACTTCCATTTTTGGCCTGGCTTGGCTCCCAGTTTTTCATACGGAATGGACATTTCAAAACGCCACTTACCCTTATCTTTTTTTACCGCAGAGACAAGCCCTGCGTCCCAGCCAGCAACAATCTGATGCTTCAACATTTCCTTAGAAGGCTTTATCTTCTTTAGCGTAAAAACATTGCCTGATGAATCAATGACAAACTGTAACTCAGGCTTGCCGGCTCCAGGAATCAAAAAGAACTCCACGCTTGCGCTAAGAACATATTTATCAGCCCCGTGTGCTTTCTCCTTTATATCGGCGACAAAAGGCTGGCTTATTTCTCCTGAGATATAAAGCTTTTTGTTATCGTATAGGACTTTAGCAAAAGCAGGTCTCCCTGAGGGCTTGCACACACAACTGTTTTTTAGAAAATATTCAACTGGAACGGCTTTGCCCCACTCCTGCTCATTCAAATCGCCATCAACTTCAATAGGAGCTTTAGTCAAAGCCGCATATATTGGCCGTTTTTTAATGAAGCCCTTAAACCAGGCGGGAATGCAGCTTTGCTGATAAATCTTTTCTCGATTCAGCCACAATTCATTCAACCTTTTTTTCAACCCTGCAAAATCAGGGTTCAGCACAGTCAGTCTCGGCAAGGCCTGATAGTATGGGCTCGTGATTTCACTCCAAGGATATACCATGGGCTCATCTTTTAGAACACGGGAAACTCTATTGAATTCAGCCTCTGACTTGGACAAATTACGCAATGCTTCCTGTAAAATCTTTCCAGTTTTTTGCAAGTTGCCGTTTCTAAGCGTTTCTTCGGCCTGTATGAAAGCTCCATTCGCAATGGAATACGGCACTGTCCCTTTTATCATTTTATAATATTGTATAAAGAATGGATAAGAAAACTTGTCCATAAAGGGCTTATTTTCAGACTTAGCCTGCAGCTTTAGGAGCCAAGCGGCATCAAGGGCTTCTTCCGCCCTCAAAAGCGCATTGTGATTGGCCTGATGAACCTTTTCGAGTTCTTTAAGATTCAAGTTTTTCTGTATCTCATACGGCTTTACCGCCAACCTTATGCTCAAGAGACGGTCAAAAACTTTTTTCAGTTCATTCCCGGCTTTAGCGCCCCATAATCCAACCGCTGCGCGTTCAGCCATTATGTCCAGTTCTGCTGGATTATAAATATAAGACGCCTTGCTGCGGTCGAGTTCGCTCCATCCGGGGAAAGCGGTATTCCAGGAATATTCAGAAGCGCAGGCTGAAACCGATTCGTTAAAGCCCTTGTAAGTTGAGACCATAATGCTTTTCACACCCGGCTTTGTCTTAACAAATGAAGAACGCAGGGTGTTCAATTCCCGCGGCAGCAGTTCGTTTATGTCCCTCGGAGGATAATAGACTTCATAATAAACACACATTGGCCTGTTTTTGAAGCTATTGCAAAATCTTATGATGTTTTCTGTGGAGCTTTCTCTGACGCAAAAATTGCTTTTAAGTGGGATAAGACTGTTGACTTTATGATTCCATTTCTCCACTTTTGCAATCAGCTCTTTTATGTACTCGTTAGCTGCAGGCGCATCTGGCAAGGCAAGAGACGCAAGGGCGCTGTTTCGGACGTCATCCTCATTCAGATATTTTGCAGTATAGGGATATTGGACAAAATTGACTTCAATGCCTTCCTTGCCCAACATTTCCGCGTAAATATTAAACACATCCGCATCGGCTCTGGCTCGATCATCATCGGCCGGGTACATTTTTTTCGCCCAAGCGTCACGTTGGCTCCACTTTTCAGGGTCGCGTATGCCGCCTGTATCCGGGCTGTGCATATACACAATTGAAACTCCGGCATCTTTGCAGAATTTCCCCATTTTTTTTGCCTTTATTCTATGCAGATCATGCCTTCCCCATGAGTAATATATTTTGCTGTAGGACAAAAAAGACATTTTGTCCAGCTCTGGAGATTTTTGCCATGGCTTCCGCCCCAAGGATTCATCGTAAATCATCAGATTTTTGATGCCTCTTAGCTTCGCGTAATCATTTACTTTCCTGATAGATTTTATTATTTTTTCGGGCGCATCCGGCTTTGCCTTGAATGGAGAAAAAGCGCCTTGGTAAGGCTGATACGTATGAGTGCCTATCCTGTTCGCCTTTATCCTGAAAAGGTAGTCGACATATTTTTTAAATTCTTTCAGATGTTTTTCTGGAGAATTTCGATATTTTTCCATATAGGGAAACCGTGTGCCCATGGAAACCAGGCGATCTTGGTAGTCAGGCCAGTCGATAATTTGGGCTGGATAAAAAATAATCTTGCCGTTTTTCTCCCCTATAAGCCAACGCAGCGTGACTGCCGCATACTGCATTCCTAGCTTTCCTTGCCCGGCAAGAATAATGGAATTTTTCTTGGGGTAAAGCCCATATCCTTGTTCAGTTGTTCCTGATTTACTTGGGCGAGCCCTGTCTTGCGTAAATGCATTGGGCCATTTGTTTTCAATAATCACATTGTACATGCCATCTTTAGGCTTGGAAAAAATGGACACATCTTGGCCTGTGAGTTCTTTGATTCGTGATGTTATTTCGTTGGCTGCAATTCGACCTTCTTCAGTGTCCCGGGAAAGGGCCACTGCTATTTTATCGGCAGGAATTTCCTGACCGGTAAAGTTTAATTTTTTCGGCACTGGCAGAAGGCGCAAATGCCGTTCCTTCAGGTCATCCCAGTTTGATTTAAGCATTTCCGTTTCAGGCAAACTATTCAGTTTGCCGGCCAAAGCTTTTGGGGATTTTTCATTATCCTCTAAATGAGAATTGCAGCCCACAATGATAATGCTTGCCAATACACCTATAACTTTCTTCATTCTTTCTCCTTAAAATTAGCATATTTCCAATTTTTATAACTTGTAACCAAACCAGGGCGCCGCTCCCACACTAATGAGTGGCAATGAATATTTAATCCAACTGACATGACTGTCAGCGAACACCATATTAAGCCCGTTTCTATGACGATATTCAGGAGCCACGCTGTCGTTCCACATAGCAAGCCTCAAGGTTTTTGCGTCGCCAGCCATATAGGTTTCACTTGGATGCGTAAACCTGACAAGTTTTGGCGTATTTGCAGTCGCAACGGCATTAATTCCATATGAAGCTCCAACCCCCTGGTATTGATGCACCGCCTTGTCATCGGGACAGATAAACGCCCCTTGAGAATAAGACAAATCATACTTAGTGGAGCCCAAGTAATTATAGCTTAAATAATTAGACCAGTAAACATTGGGAGTGGGATAAAATGGATTGGCAAAACAAGCCGTGTCGGGCGGCATTGCGCCATCAAAATCATTTGCATACATCTGGAAAGCACTTCCAATTTGCTTAAGATTTGATGAGCACTTAATGCTGTTCACCTGAGCTTTTGCTTTCTGAAGCGCAGGCAGCAACATGCTTGCAAGAATTGCTATTATAGCAATCACAACAAGCAGTTCGATGAGCGTAAACCTGTACCTTAATTTCATCTAAATTTCCTTTCTCTAATTACCTCATTTGAGATTTTTTCACTTACAGTGGTCTCGCCGTTGAAAAATTTGCAGGGAGTCAATTCTTTTATCTCAATGGGAGGCTTTCCGTCAATAACGTCTTGCGCTATCTCTATTATTTCGCTTGCAAGAACGTCGTAATCCGGCCCGGCCGTGGTCAATAAAAGTTTTTCTCCAACTAAACGCGCTTCCTTGCGCCAACAATCCATTCCGGCCAATAAAATATCTTCTGGAATCTTAAATCCAGCCTCAATCAAAGCCTCCGCAACGCCAACAGCTCTGATATCGGAGTCAACAAGAATCGCACTCGGCATATTTTCCTTGCCCAGCCTTTCAATCATTGCCTGACATGCCTTGAATGCTGGAAGGCTGGAATCTTCTTCGACAATCTCAACCAATCCCATATCCAGACACGCGCCATACTCAAGCAAGGCCTTCCGGTACGCTTTAAATTTGTCATTTGAAAAAGCTTGCGAAGAACAGAACAATCCCACTTTTTCATCTTTGCCGGCAATCAGACGCTCCATCAACATAGAAACAGCTTCTTCCCGGTCATAATATATCCAATTGCCCCCCAGCAGTTTTACATAGCTAAAATATAACGAAAAACATCCCCTGCTTTCCAAAAACTTTGCCCAATGTATATATGCATGTCCCCAGAAAAAAATAAACTTATGCTTCAAAAGCTCTTCCAAAAGAAATGAGTCTTCATTTGATTTGTCCACTGGAGTATGCGAAAAAACATTCATCTCAATTCCAGAAGAATAAGCAACGCGCTTCATTTCGTCAAGCAAAACATAACTGGCCATAAAATCAAAGCCTGGATGATACTCTATGCCCTCATGCACAAATGCTATGGCATTTTTCTTTGCGATTTTGCGGGCTTTCGGGATTTTGAAAACAAAAAGGCCTTTCCGGCCGGGAATGCTTTTTAGAATGCCCTCATCGGCAAGCTCAAGTGTGGCCCGGTTTGCGGAGCCTACGCTTACGTCGTTCAGTTCGGCAAGCTTTCTTACGGCGGGCAATTTGTCGCCCACCTCGAACTCGCCGCTGACGATTCCGTCAATCAGCTTTCTCTTTACTTTTTCGTGCTTCAACAATTCCATAATCAAAACCCCGACTGTACATCTTTGTACATAATAACTAATTACTGTACATTATATATCGCGAATCATTTTTTGTCAATAGCGCGTTTTCATTTTTTACTTTGATGAGAAGCAGTCTATATTAATAGTTTGTCTTTAACAGCAAGTATATTTATGGAACAAGATTTGAATAATTTCGATGTGATAGTTGTCGGAGCCGGACATGCGGGCTGCGAAGCCGCTCTGGCTTCCGCTCGCGTTGGCGCGCATACCCTGATTGTAACCACAAACATGGACCATATAGCGCAGATGAGCTGCAATCCGGCAATCGGAGGCATAGCAAAAGGCCACGTGGTAAGAGAGATAGACGCTCTAGGCGGAGCGCAGGGAAAAGTCACGGACGCCGCGTCCATACAATTCAGGATGCTGAACAGCGCAAAAGGCCCGGCTGTCTGGTCGCCGCGCGCGCAATGCGACAAGGTGTGCTACCAGCGCGCAATGAAATTGACTCTGGAACAACAGGAAAACCTGCAAGTTCATCAAGCCGTCGCGACAGGGTTTATCATCGAAAATGGAAAGCTAACCGGGATAGAAACGAATTTTGGAGAAAAATACAGGGCAAAAAGCATTGTCCTAGCAAACGGAACTTTCCTGCGCGGCAAACTGCATTACGGACTAATGAATGTTCCGGGCGGACGCGCTGGCGATCCGGCTTCCGTCGAGCTTGCCATTGCGCTTTCCGAACAGTTGGGGCTCCGTCTGGGGCGCCTCAAAACGGGAACCCCTCCGCGGGTGCTGTCAAAAACCATCGACTTTGACAAAATGGAAAAGCAGGAAGCCGACAATGCCGAAGAAAATTTCACGTTTTTCCCGGAAGATTCCGCGCGCCCCAGAGCCGAGCGCCGCAATATGCCGTGTTATCTTGTCTACAGCTCTGACAAAACAATAGAAATTGTCAACGCCAATCTGGACAAAGCTCCGATGTATCAGGGCAACATTGAGGGAATCGGCACGCGTTATTGTCCGTCATTTGAAGACAAAGTGGTGCGCTTCCCGCATCATCTGAAGCATCTGCTTTATCTGGAGCCGGAAGGCGAATTTACAGAAGAATATTATATCAACGGGATATCCACAAGCTTGCCGCCCGAAGTCCAGACACAAATGCTCAAGTCAATACCAGGACTCGAAAACGCGGTCATATCCAGGTACGCTTACGCCATAGAATACGACTTTGTGTTCCCCGACCAAATAGAGCGAAGCCTGTCCGTCAAAAAATGGCCCAACCTGTTTTTGTCGGGACAGATAAACGGCACCAGCGGCTACGAAGAAGCGGCCGGACAAGGTCTTATAGCCGGACTCAACGCCGCGCGGCATGCCGCCGGAAAGGAACATGTGGAGCTTGGCCGAGACACAAGCTACATAGGAGTAATGATTGACGACCTTGTGACAAAAGACATCACCGAACCGTATCGACTTTTCACCAGCCGCGCCGAATACCGGCTGAGACTCCGGCAGGACAACGCCGACCTGAGGCTCTGCAATTTCGCTCACGAAAACGGACTCCTACCAGAATGGAAGTTTAAAAAAATTGACCAATACCGCAAGCGCCTTAATAGCGCCGAGTCAGCATGCAAGGAAAAGAAACACGAAGGCAAGCTTCTTTGGGACATGCTTAGAAATCTAAAAGGCAAACAAACGGAAAAGCTCCCCTTCCCTGAAGAAATGATTGGACTCGACCTGGAAAACAAAGGCGACAAACGCGCAATAAGACAACTTGTAATAAACGCTCATTATGAAGGCTACCTCAAGCGCGAGGAGCAATCCATCGTCAACCTTCACAAGCTTGAAGACTGGAAAATACCCGAAAGCTTCGAATATGCTTCTATACAGGGACTGCGAAACGAATCGCGCGCAAAACTGATAAAAGTGGCTCCCACAACCCTTTCGCAAGCAAGCCGGATAGACGGAGTGACGCCGCCGGAAATAGCCCTGCTCCAAGTGCATTTAAAACGCCGCTCCGGAGAATAAGCTATCTGTCAAGCCTGACGCGGGGATCGGCCCATGCGTAAGCAATGTCAGTCAGCAGATTTATTGCCACAAAAAGAAACGCTCCAAGAATAACCAGAGCCTTCACCATCTGCAAGTCTGAATTATTCAGAGCGTTGACGCCAGCAAATCCCAGTCCGGGAATGCCGAAAAAAGTTTCCAGCAAAAGACTGCCCGTAAAAAGAAAGGGCAGAATAGTCGCGGCTCGGGTGATTATTGGAATCATGGCGTTGCGCAAAAGATGACGACTGTAAATAGCGAAAGAGCCACAGCCTTTTGCCCGCGCCGTGCGAAGATATTCTTTGTTCAGCTCGTTGATAAAAACAGTCCGGTAAAACCTTACTCCGCCACCAAGTCCGCTTGCAATCCCGATTATCACAGGAAGAAAAAGGTGGCGCAGGTCGCCCCAGCCCCATACAGGAAACAGATCGTAGCAATACCCCAGATACCACTGCCCAAAGATGATGAAAACAAGATAGCTTACGCTCATTCCGGCCACAGACACAAGGACTATCAACTTGTCGGGCCAGGAGCCTTTAAACGCAGTCGAAAACAAGGCCAGTATAATGCCAAGAAAAAGCTCGCCAAAGAATATGGGAAACATGAGGCACAGCGACGGGCCAATGCCTCTCCAAAGTATTCTCTTTATTGGCTCACGCGTCACCAGGGCGCGTCCGAAATTAAAGAAGCTGACATAAGGGAATTGAGTCGAAAAGCTGACAATCTCCTTGAATGACGCAAAAAACTGACTGTCATAGGGCGAATCAAGTTTCCGATAAAAGCCGACGCTCTTTATTTCGGAGCCTTCTTCCGAACCTGCGGCAATGCTTATTTTATCACAGCTTGCGGCGCGAATCACATCGACAGTTGTCCAGTCTTCTGAATTAAACTTTTCGCCGTCAATTGCAATGGAGCCGCGGAATGACACTTTCGCTTTGACCGGGATGTCTCCATCTTTAAAATTGCGCTCAAACAGAACAGAGCCATCTTTTAAGCGCAGAAATCCGCCCGGAGCCATGGCCGCTCCGCCTCTCAACGCTACGCCAGGAAGTGTGCGGTTCTGAGAAAAATCAGAGG
>CAZYVR010000159.1:0-12359 GCA_964651145.1 uncultured Victivallales bacterium
CTGAGCTTTGAAAAAATCCCAAGCCAAAAACTCAGTTTTACGGACAGACCCTATTTTATTGGCGAAGACAACGCGGTTTCGCAATGAGTTTGCGTTGTCATTCCAAGGCAGAATTTGCAGTCCGCTTTCCCGTATGGCTTCGAGCATAGCGGCGGAAACAATCTGAGGGGGCAAGTCTTTTAGCGGCTCAGATTTCAGGACAAGCGAGCTCAATTTAGTTTCTCTGGCAAATGACATAGCCTGACGCTCGCGGTCAAAATGGATTGAATCGACAGACTTGATTGTTAACGCAAAATGTTCACGCAGCTCCGATTCCGAAACAGGCGCGGCTATTGATATTCTTGCGTTGGCGTCGAAGCCGTCGAGTTTCGGTACCACTATGAATTCGCTTCGGGCAATTGTTTCTACGGCGGCAAAACGCGCGCCGTGTCCGTTGCTTAGCAAATAGTTCAACGCGTTCGCTTTTCGCAGTTTTCCAATTCGGTCAGGATAGGCAAACGCCGTAACAATGCCGGCTTGCTCTATGTCGCAGGGACGGTATTTTTCGCCAACAATCCTCAGCAATTGGTCGCGAACAATAGTTATTTGCCTGCATATGGAGCTTCTACTGTCGGAAACGCGCAAAAGTCGCAAACGTTCCCTTAGATCCGCGCATGGAGAGCTTCCTGAAATGATGTCGCGTTCTTCGAGCAAAGCGGCTATTTCGCAAGCGAGCGGGGCAAGATCAAGCTCTTTGGCGCGAAACAGCATTGCGCCGAGTCGAGGATGTATCGGCAACGCCGCCAATTTTTTTCCTGTTTCGCTCAGACGATGACTTTTTTCTTCAACTGCACCTAATTCCTCCAGCAATTTTAAAGCTGCGCCAAGTTTGGCTTCCGGGGGCGGATCGAGCCAGCGCAGCTGGCAGGCTTCTGTTCCCCACATGGCGAGCTCGAGGCGCAACTGCGCCAAATCGGCTTCCAGTATTTCAGGGCGGTCAAAATCCGGCAATGCGCGATGTTCGCGTTCGGCCCACATTCGGCAGCATATGCCCGGCTCGAGTCTTCCCGCCCTGCCTTTTCGCTGTGTAGCTGAAGCTTTTGAGATGCGAACAGTCTGAAGGGCGCTTATGCCGGTCGACGGATTGAAGCGTGATGTTCTGGCGTATCCTGAATCAACCACAATTCTTACCCCTTCAATGGTCAAGCTGGTTTCGGCAATATTGGTTGCCAGCGCCACTTTGCGCATGCCTGGCGGAGGCGGGCGCAGGGCATCGTCTTGCGCTTTGCGGTCCAAGCCGCCGTAAAGAGGAGCGACAATCACATTTTTCGGAACATGGGCGCGCAATATGTCGGCGGCTTCATTTATCTGTCTTGCTCCCGGAAGAAATGCCAGAATGCCGCCAGGTTCTTCATTGAGCAGTCGCAAGGTTATTCTTGCCGTCGCCGCGGCAAGCTCCCGAAAGGCTGGAGGGGAGGGGCTCCAGCGCGTTTCCACGGGAAATGCCGGACTGGCGCAATGGATGCAGGAGCAATTGCCAAGCAATGCGGCTATTCCTTTCACATCCAGAGTTGCGGACATAAGCAGCAGGCGGAGGTCGTCGCGCAGTCCTTCCTGAATATCCATGGACAAGGCCATGCCCAAGTCGGATTGCAGGCTGCGCTCGTGGAATTCATCAAAGATTATCATTCCCACGCCGGAAAGTTCAGGGTCGGATTGAAGTTGGCGCGTCAATATGCCTTCGGTAACTATTTCTATTCGTGTGCTGGAGCTGACTTGTCTTTCGCCTCGTATTCTCCAGCCGACAGTCTCTCCCGCTTTTTCGCCAAGCAGTTCAGCTATGCGATGCGCCGCCGCGCGGGCCGCGACGCGGCGCGGCTGCAAGAGAATAATCTTTTTTCCAGCCAGCCATGGCGCGTCCAAAAAGGCCTGTGGAGTGAGTGTGGTTTTTCCTGTGCCTGGCGGCGCCGAAAAAACAGCGCGGTTGCATGAAGCCAATTCAGACTTCAGCTCAGATATAGCGGAAACAATGGATAAATGTTCTTTCATGTGGAATTTGCAAGGCTAATTCTCAAAATCAAGGTTTGGCGGCCTTGTCATTTTTGTCCAAATCTTGCAAGAATTCTTTTTCCATACTTTTTTCTGTTTTCTTTTTGCTCCATTGCTTGTCAATGGTTTGCGCAAGTTTGTTCAGCTTTTTATCAGCCGCCTTCAGTTCCGCATTTTGCAGGGATTCCTCTTCCCAATCCTTAAACTCGTAATTTCTCTTGTAGTATTCAACGCCCCAGCCCAATATTTTCCCGTCCTTAAAAACAACAGGCGTGCATTCGTCGCGCGTGTTTCTGAAATCGGACCATTTAACATTAGTGTAGTAATACCACAAGTTTGGCTTGTTATAAATCTCCTCTGTCAGGGGTTTTCCCATTATTTTAAGCGTTTCGTCTTTTGTCATGCCAACGCGGAGGCTCTGCATTTTATTTCTGTTTGAGCGTCCGATAAAGTAGCCTGTGCTGCAGCATTCGCATGATGCAAGAAGCGTGGCAAGCACAATGCAAATAAGCGAAAAAATAATTCTATTCATAATTAAAATCCTGTATTTTTTTGAGATAAAGAAGACTATACACCCATGCAGCGTTCATATAAAGCGCGAATATCGGCAGGCGGCTGAATTTTAAATTCCATATTTTCAGAAGTGAAAGGATGTTTGAAGGCAAGTTGGCGCGCATGGAGAGCCTGACGTGGAAGGACAAGTTTTTCCCAGTCATTTTCAGTCATTGCATCAATGGGGAAGCGCAAATATATTTCATCGTCAGGCCCGTAAAGCTTGTCGCCTGGCAATGGGTAGCCCAATGAAAAGAGCGTGGCTCTTATCTGGTGGAGGCGGCCTGTTTTTAATGTGGCTTCCACTGCGCTGAATTCTCCGCAAGTGCCGAGAAGCGCAAAATTTGTTTCACAGTTTTCCGCTGAACCGGCGCCTTCGGGCTTTTCCAAGGAAAATCGGCGTTTTTTGCGGACAGCGCTTTCTTTGTCCGGGGCAAGCCAACCTTTGGCGCGGCATTCGTCGGGAAAGCGGCCGAAGACAAGGGCTGTATATATTTTGACAATATTTCCTTTGGTGAAAAGCTTCGCGAACTCTTTTGCCGCCTCTGAGGTTTTTGCGGCGATGACAAGGCCGGATGTTTCGCGATCCAGGCGGTTAACCATGCTTGTCTTTCCATATTTATCGGAGAGCATGTGCCAGAGCGTGTTTCTAAAGAACGGCCCGGCAGGATGGCAAGGCAGATTGCCCGGTTTGTCTATCAACAGAAAATATTCGTCCTCGTATATGACTGAATATGCAGAGTCAACATCGGGCTCCGCTTTGTCTGCGATGAAAGAGACATTGTCTCCGGCGCGCAAAATTCTTGAGCCCCTGCATTTGTTTTCATTCAGCAGAATCTGGCCTTTTTTAATAATTTCCTGCCATTGATTCCTTGATTGATAGGTAAATCTGCGAGTAAGCCAGAGGTCAAGCCTGACGCCTTCGGAATTGACGTCTATTTTGCTGCGTATAATTCTTTTGTCCACTAGTCTTCCAAATCTTTCCAGGTTATTACTTCATCTGGTTCGATGCCGCGCTTTACAGTCATTCCCAGAGCCTTTTCAAGGTCTGCCGGGGAAATGCCGGAGGCGGGCCTTTTAAACTCAAGCATGTCCTCTGTCAATATTGCTCCAGCTTCGAGTTTTCGCGCTGAAACCAGACTTTTTCTGACAAGCTCGCGGGTGGGCAATTCACTTTTTGCCGGCTTCTTTATGCCATTGCCCATGGCTTTTTCAAGATTTCTGATAGAGCTGACCATTTTTTTGAGTTCGCAAGGCTCAAGTGATGCCTTGTGATCCGGGCCTTCCATCTTTTTGTCGAGCGTAAAGTGTTTTTCAATAATTGCGGCGCCCATAGCCACGGCTCCCAAAGCCGTTTCAATTCCCATTGTGTGATCGGAGTATCCGACAGGAAAGCCAAGCTCTTTTTTCATGGCAAGCATTGCTTTCAGGTTTACATCGCTGAATTCCGCAGGATAGCAGGAAACGCAATGCAAAAGAGTCAAAGGGGGATATTTTGAATTCACGTTTTTTTGATTTTTAGTTATCGCGCATGCCGCCTTTTTCACTTCCTCTATGTCGCTCATGCCTGTTGAAAGTATAACAGGCTTTCCTTTTGCGGCTATATGCTCAAGAAACGGCAGATTTGTCACTTCTCCAGAGCCAATTTTATAGATGTCGACAATGTTCTCTACAAAGTCTGCGCTTTCAAATTCATCGGGCGTGGTCAGAAACATTATTCCGATAGAGTCGCAGTATTTTTTAAGCTTTGAAAATTCATCATATGAAAGCTCCAGCTTCTTTATCATGTCAAACTGGGTGTCCCCCGGCTTGCAGCTTTCCATCTGGTATTCGGCAAGCATCGCTTTTTTTGTGACCACTTTTTCTGTTTTGAACGTCTGGAATTTCACGGCGTCGGCGCCCGCTTCGCAAGCGGCCAGGGCCAGTTCGCAGGCCAGAGTAAAATTGCCGTTATGGTTCACACCGGCTTCGGCAATTATAAAAACAACATCCATTTTAAGCGCCTCCGGGGGTTTCTGCTTGAATAATGCTGTAACTTACACTTAATTAAAACATTTCCAAATGACACAAGGAAGGCAGAATGGGCAATAAAAGAAAAATTTGTGTGGCAACAGGAACCCGGGCTGAATACGGACAGCTTTCGCTTCTTATAAAGCTGCTTTCGGAAGATGACAGCATTCAGCGGCAGCTTGTGGTAACAGGCTCCCATTTGTCGCCTGAGCACGGACTGACATACAGGGAAATAGAAAAAGACGGCTTCAAAATTGACAGAAAAGTCGACATAGGCCTCGCTTCAGACACTCCGCGCGGCATTGCGTCCGTCATGGGGAGCGCGCTTGTGAAATTTGTGGATGTGTTTGAGGAGCTTAAGCCGGACATTGTGGTTTTGCTTGGCGACCGATATGAATTGTTTGCGATTGCGACGGCGGCATTTCTTGTTGGACTGCCAATAGCGCATATAGCCGGAGGAGCCAGCACGGAAGGAGCCATGGACGAAGCGTTCAGGCATTCCATAAGCAAGATGTCACACTTGCATTTTGCCTGCGCCGAAGAAGAGCGCAAGAGAATAATTCAGCTTGGCGAGGCGCCTGAAAGGGTTTATAATTTTGGAGAACTGACCGTTGACATTATGAAGCACATCAAAATTATGGCGCGCGATGAATTTGAAGAGAGCATAGGGCGAAAATTAAACAAAAAAAATATTATTGTCACTTTTCATCCGATAACTCTGGAAATAGGCCAGGGCGAAAAACAGTTTAGAAGTTTGTTGGAAGCTCTGGACAGTTTGAAAGACACTTTGTTGATTTTCACAAGCCCGAACGCGGACGGAGACTCGCGGATCATTGCTGAAATGATTGAAGAATATGTGAGGCGCAATCATGAAAAAGCAATTCACTTTGTGTCCATGGGACAGCTCCGCTATCTTTCCGCTATAAAATATGTGGATGCAGTGGTCGGAAATTCCTCCAGCGGACTGGCAGAAGCCCCCACATTTAAGACAGGCTCCATCAATATCGGAGACCGTCAGAAAGGCAGGCTTAAAGCGGCAAGCGTTATAGATTGCGAGACAAGCAAAGAAGCTATTTGCGCGGCTTTCGACAAATTGTATAGCGACGACTTTCAGAAAATTCTCAAGACTGTGAGAAACCCTTATGGGGAAGGCGGGGCGAGCGTTAAAATAAAAGAAGTTCTAAAGAGTTGTGAGTTGAAAAATATTTCGAAGAAAAGCTTCTACGACATTAATTTTTAATATTGCATCAAGGTTACGCTGTCAATATAGGCCGTTTTCAGAACCCTCGCACATTTCTATTATTATGGAATACAGCTTGTCAAAAGAGAAGCTCATTCTTTTTCAACTGAAATATGGATAGATAGATATAGTTTTTTCCTACTTTTTGAGCGTGACTTCTTTGAGGTTACTCTATATGTTCTTTTTTTAAGCTATGCTTTAAAAACCAAGATTTAAGCCATTTTGAAGAATTTTTTGTCAGAAAATTTTCAATTTCATCTTTCCAGACAACACATCCACAATGTTTTGAGGACGTCATTGCTATTTTAGCTCCACCTTTGTACCAATCAATTCCAGGTTCGCCGGTACAATCACAAGTGGCTTGATCCATGTTTGTGAATTTGAGATTATTATAAACTTCTTTAATTTCTTTTGGATCGATTATGACAAAATATGTTTCATATTGAATAGGGCTTCCGTCATCATTAAATTGATAATAATAACCTCCCTCACGCACAACAATCCGGTCTGCATTCTTTATTGCTTTGTGAAATTCCCCATCATATTTTTTGGGATAACATTTTTCATCAGAGTGACTTGTTATTAAGGTAAAAAATAGGATTGCTATGATAGTAACTATCTTTTTCATCCTATAAGTCCTTTTGCCTGAAGAATTTTCAGCCTTTATTTAATAAAGGAGTGGAAAACCTATTTTTTGTTTTTGAGCGAATATTGTGTGACGATTCAGTTCAATATAACTTTCATTTATTTGAAGTGCAAGAAAGTGGGATAGGCAAAAGCAGGCTTTAAATATCCTAACTGTGTGTTGTCGCGTGATTTTTTTTAAATGGTATTCACTGTCGGCTTTGCCGAGGCGATGATTCCGCCCCGGCAAGTGCCTGGATGCTTGCCGGTTTTTATACCGACTGCGTAGAATTATTTTATTTTTTGGGCCTAAGCTGAGGGAAAAGGATAACGTCGCGTATTGACTCTGCTCCCGTCAGCATCATTACCAGACGGTCTATTCCAATTCCCATGCCGCCCGCTGGTGGCATTCCGTGCTCCATCGCCGTGAGGAAGTCCTCGTCAATGGTGTTTTCCGGGGCGTCTGCGTTGTCTGATCGCTTCATTTGGCTTTCAAATCGGCGGCGCTGCTCAATTGGATCGTTCAATTCTGAATATCCGGGAGCTATTTCCTGTCCGTTGATTTCAAGCTCAAACACGTCAACATAGTTCGAGTCGTCTTCGCATGCTTTCGCGAGCGGGACAAGCACTGCGGGAAGCCTGGTAACGAAAGTCGGCTGAATCAGAGTTGTTTCAATAAGTTTTTCGTAGACTTCATTGCTTACTTCAAAGTCGGGAGTGTCAGTGTCAACGTCAAGCCCGAGATCCTGCGCGCGCTTTACGCGATCTTCAAAAGATACGTCAAACCAGTCCTGGCCCGCTTTTTCGCAGACAAGCTCGTTGTAAGTTACGCGTCTCCACGGGCGTGTCAAATCAATGACTTTTTCTTCGGAGTGTTTTATTTTGAGAGTTCCGAACACATTCATTGCCACATCTGTCACAAGTTCTTCGATCAAATTCATCATAGTCTGGCAATCCCCGTATGCCTGATATATTTCAATCATTGTGAATTCCGGGTTGTGACGACGGGACATGCCTTCGTTTCTGAAATTGCGGTTAAGCTCGAAAACTTTTTCAAATCCGCTGACCAGAAGGCGTTTCAGATACAGTTCCGGGGCTATTCTCATGTACATTGTGGCATGAAGCGCCTCGTAATGGGTTTTAAATGGGTTGGCCGCGGCTCCGCCCGCGATGGGTTGGAGCATAGGGGTTTCAACTTCAATGAACCCTTTTTCTTCCAGGAACTTGCGTATCTCGCGAATGATGGCGAAGCGCTTCTTGAAGACATCGCGGCTTTTGTCGTTCATTATGAGATCCAGATAGCGCTGTCTGTAGCGTTGCTCGATATCTGTAAGGCCGTGCCATTTTTCAGGAAGCGGGCGCAAGGACTTTGAGAGAAGTTTGTATTTAGACACTTTAATGGTCAATTCGCCCATTCTTGTCATAAAGAGATTTCCATTCACGCCGATTATATCGCCGATGTCCAATTTTTTGAAGCGCTTGAAGTCTTCCTCGCCCAATTGATTTTTTTGCGCGTATATCTGTGTTTTTCCCGAGCTGTCTTTTACGTCTGCAAATATTGACTTGCCCATCACACGGAATGCGGTTATGCGCCCGGCGACGCATATTGGCTGGTCTTCTTCGCAGTCTTCTTTAAAAGCTTCTTTTGCGGGAACAATAAGTTCGACTCCGTCAAAGCTGGAGCCAAATGGGTATATGTTTTCTTCATTCAGTTCGGCAATTTTGCCCATTCTTTGGGCAAATATGTCTTCCGGAGCCTGCTGGGGGGCGGCTTCTTTATTCTCTGTGTCGTTGCTCATTTTCTTTCTTTCTCTATATAATTTAGTATGATCTATAAATAAATGTTTGTTTTTTCGTTTTGCCAAAAACAAAAGAATAAGAACATACCATTCCAAAACAAATGTTGCAATTATTTAAGACAATGCTACATTGGGTTTTTTGCGTTTTATAGAATAAAAGATAAACAAAAGAACAAAAGAGGTCTAATTCGATGAAGAAATCAATCATGCTTTCGGGCACAGCTCTTTTTGCGGGAGCTTTCAGCTTGAATGCGCAAGACGCCACGCAGGAAGTTGCGAAGGTCGCCACAAAAGTTCAAGAACTTAGCGCCGGGTCTGTAAACACATTGCCGACTATATGGTGGGTTGCTCCAATAGCATCCGTTCTCGCGCTTATTTTCGCCGTGTACTTTTACAAGAAAATGATGTCTGCCAGTGAAGGCACAGACAGAATGAAAGAAATTGCCGGATATGTCCGCGAAGGGGCTATGGCATATCTTTTCAGACAGTACAAAGTGGTGGCTATTGTTTTCGCTGTTCTGCTCGTCATTCTCGGAGCTCTGGCCATGTGTGGAATTCAGAATCCATTTGTGCCTATCGCGTTCCTTACTGGCGGATTTTTCTCCGGCCTTTGCGGATATATTGGAATGAAGACAGCCACAAACGCTTCCGCCAGAACAGCACAGGGCGCCAGCGAAGGCTTGAACAGAGGCCTTCAGGTTGCTTTCCGTTCAGGAGCCGTCATGGGACTGGTTGTTGTCGGACTCGGACTGCTTGACATTTGCATCTGGTACTTTATTCTTGACAAATTTTTCTTCACTCCTGAAAACATGCAGGTCGGACTAAAATTCCTTGGAATGACTCTTGTCCCGGAAAACTGCTCGCAGGTTGATAAGCTCGTCCAGATCACCACCACAATGATCACTTTCGGAATGGGCGCGTCAACTCAGGCTCTCTTCGCTCGTGTCGGCGGCGGGATCTACACTAAAGCCGCTGACGTCGGAGCTGACCTCGTCGGCAAAGTCGAAGCAGGAATTCCTGAAGACGATCCGCGCAACCCCGCGACAATCGCTGACAACGTTGGCGACAACGTTGGCGACGTTGCCGGAATGGGCGCCGACCTTTACGAATCATACTGCGGTTCAATTCTCGCAACTGCCGCTCTCGGCGCCGCTGTTGGCGCTCAGATGGTGGCAAACGGCACAGCCTCTATGGATAAAGCGGTTCAGCTTGTAACCGCTCCGATGTTTGTTGCAGGAATAGGAACGCTCCTTTCCATCGTCGGCATCTTCATGGTCCGCTGCAAAGAGGGAGCTACACAGAAGAACCTTCTCCACGCTCTTCTTTTTGGAACCCTTGGCAGCTCAGTGCTTATTCTTGTGGCTGTGGCGATTCTGGCTCAAATGGACTTCATCACATGGGGCATATTCGGCTCTGTGGTGGCAGGACTTGTTGCCGGAGTTATTATCGGACAGGCCACTGAATACTACACTTCTGACGAATACAAACCGACAAAAGGCATAGCCGAACAGGCTCAGATGGGGCCGGCCACAACCATTATTGACGGCTTGGCCACAGGTATGTACTCCACTGGAATCCCAGTTGTGACTATTTGTTGCGGCATTCTCTTCGCTTTTGGTTTAGCAGGCGGCTTCACCAACTTCGGAATGGGCCTTTACGGCATCGGCTTTGCCGCGGTCGGCATGCTTGCCACACTTGGAATAACACTTGCCACTGACGCTTACGGCCCAATCGCCGACAACGCCGGCGGCAACGCTGAAATGGCCGGACTGCCTGCGCAGGTTCGCGAACGCACAGACGCGCTGGACTCTCTTGGCAACACCACCGCCGCCACAGGCAAAGGATTTGCCATCGGTTCCGCCGCTCTCACAGCCATGGCTCTTCTCGCCGCTTACATTGAAGAGGTCAAGCTTTGGGTCGCCAAATTTCCGGCGATGGGCGAAATGATTCAGAACAAGCTCAACAAGAACGCGCTGACTAAAGTAAATATTGCGAGCGCCGACATTCTTGATTATGTGGACGCTTTTGAGTTGCACATCATGAATCCATTCTTGCTTTGCGGCCTTTTCCTTGGCGGCATGATGGCATTTGTTTTCTGCGCTATGACAATGAAAGCTGTTGGCCGCGCCGCTGGCTCTATGGTCAACGAAGTTCGCAGACAGTTCAGGGAAATGCCTGGCATCATGGAAGGGACACAGACTCCCGACTATGCCAAGTGCGTTGAAATTTCCACTACCGGCGCTCAGAGAGAAATGATTGTTCCTTCTCTTCTCGCTATCGCGGTTCCAGTCCTTACCGGCCTCGTTCTCGGAGTTCCCGGCGTCATGGGACTTCTCGCTGGCGGACTTGCCACAGGCTTTGTGCTTGCCACAATGCTTAACAATGCCGGCGGAGCATGGGACAACGCCAAGAAGTATGTAGAAAAAGGCAACCTCGGCGGCAAAAAACTTCCTGATGGAAGCAAAAATCCAATTCACGCCGCAGCTGTCATAGGCGACACTGTTGGCGATCCTTGCAAAGACACATCCGGCCCTTCTCTGAACATCCTCATCAAATTGATGACAATGGTCAGCATCGTGTTCACGCCAGTCGTGATCAAATTTGCTCCAATGGTTCAGAAATTTCTCGGACTTGTTATTGTTGACTAGCCCTGAGGCAAATTGCAGATTCAAAGCCCCTCCTTGTGAGGGGCTTTTTTTTTTGACTTGTTTTATTCCAGTCTTGCCTTTAGTGTTAAACTAACAGACAAAAAAATGAGGTTGCATGGATAAACGCACAGAGTTCTGGCGCGAAGGCTATGCGCGGATAGCTTTCACAGAAACGGAAGAGCATGATATTAACATTTATACGAAGCATGGCTGGAATACGCGCATTAAGATTTTTTCGGATATTTTTGAGAACTTGGTCAGTTCTGAAAAACTCGCGTCTGGAATGCTGGCCCTTGACATGGGATGCGGAAGCGGCAAATACTCACAAATAATGCTTAACCGCGGCCTGAAAGTTGTAGCTTCGGACATTTGTCTGGATATGCTTGAAGTGGCTTCAGGGCGGCACGGCCCAGGCCTGCGCCTTGTCTGCGCTGAGTGCTCAGATCTTCCATTTAAAAATGACTGCTTTGATTTTATAATCTCATTTGGCGTTATTTCTATAATTACCGACCCTGAGTATTTTTTTCATGAGTTGCGCCGGGTATCCAGAAACAATTCAATTGTCATGTTGATGACGCTTAATAAAAATTATATTCCAAATTTATGGAGATGCTTTAATGACAATCGCCATTTGCCGGAAGACCTTCGGATAATTGAATACAGCCATAGCAGGCTGAAAAAACGGCTTGGGAAAATTTTTGACGGCAAAATAAAATTTATTCCTGTTTTTATTTTTCCAAAACAGATCAGATTCCTGGAAAATATATTCCAGAATTGCGCGATATTGCGTTTTGCTGGAAAATTTTTAGCCTCCGCGTTTATTTTGCAGATAAAAACAGCTTGAAAGTTCAGCTCCGGAAAATTAATATGAACATGCGCAATATGGAGTATTAATCAATGCAAAACAAAAATATGAACAGAGTTTGGCTGGATATAAATCTAAAAACTCTTCGAGACAACTTTCATAAAATTTATGACACAGTCCATCCGTGTTCTGTCATCGCGGTGCTTAAAGCAAATGCCTATGGGCTCGGAGTCATGAAAATAGCGGAAACTCTGGCAGACGCGGGAGCCGCTGGCTTCGGAGTGGCCGAGCTTAATGAAGCTCTGGCTCTTAAAAAATTAGGAAAGCCAGTTCAAATACTTGGCGGAATACTGCCGGAAGAAACGCCAGACGCAGTGAACGCCGGGATCATTTTGCCTGTCACTTCTTTGGAAATAGCCAAAATAATAAGCGCGGAAGCCGTGAAACAAAACAAAACCGTTGAATGTCATTTCCTTATTGACACCGGCATGGGGCGCCTTGGCATACTTGAACGTGACGCAGTGGACACAATAACGCAAACGGCGGCTTTGCCGGGCTTAAACTGTTCCGGCATATATACCCATTTCCCTATAGCCTACAGAACTTGTAGCTATTGAAGATGGATTCTGTGAGAGCGAGCTGTCGTGGCTGTC
>CAZYVR010000160.1:0-12359 GCA_964651145.1 uncultured Victivallales bacterium
CCAGGATTGGCTGGAAATACGAAGACGAATGGCAACATGGAAAAGTCTACTCAATGGAAAAATATTCAAAACGTGACAAAAAACGTCGAGTCAGATATATATATCCAGACAGGGAAAACTTATTCGACAAAGAAAGAAAAAAATTAAAAGACGCCCCAAATACCCTGAGCAAAATGCTTGCCAAACAAAGCGGCTTGAAAAAAGCAATAAAAGCGAAAAAACTCGAAGCAAAAAAAATCAGAAAAAAATATAAGAAACTGCTCAATGAAAAACTCAACGTCAGCAAAAACGCTGTGGCCAAGCTGAGAAAAGAAATAAAACAAACAGAAACAGAACTAACTCAACATAAAAATACGGCGGCAAAAAACAAAGAGGAAACAGAATGAAAAAAGCAAAGATTATCGCGACAATAGGCCCGGCATGCGAAAAACCGGCAGCAATTGAAAAGCTTATAAAAGCCGGCGTGGACGTCTGCCGCCTTAATTTTTCATTTGGGACCCATGAAGAACACCTTAAAAAAATTGAAAACATAAGAAAAGCCTCCGCCAAGCTCGGAAAAAGCGTGGCTATCCTGCAAGACCTGCAAGGGCCTAAAATACGAATAGGCAATCTAACGGCTCCAGTCACTGTAAAAAAAGGCGAAATCCTTATACTGTCAGGAAAAAATCAACACAAAGAACATCTTTGCCTCCCCACAACTTACAGAGGCATAGCCAACGACACAAAAAAAGGAAAAACCATCCTTTTGGCTGACGGCAAAATAATACTCCGCGTCATTGATACAGACAAAGCCACAAGGCAAGTGCGCTGCAAAGTAATGTGCGGCGGCACAATACTGACAGGAAAAGGCATAAATCTGCCATACACAGCAATATCCCTCCCCGCTCTGACTCCAAAGGACAAGGCAGACGCAATATTCGGGGCGCACGCCGGAGTTGACTATATGGGAATGTCGTTTGTTCGCGAAGCAAAAGATGTAAGCATGCTCAGGAATCTCTTGAAAAAAGAAAAAATCAACATTCCTATCATAGCCAAGCTGGAAAAACCGGAAGCCCTGGACAATCTGGATGAGATCCTGGACGTCGTGGACGGCGTAATGGTGGCTCGCGGCGACCTTGCCGATGAAATATCATTCGCAAAAGTCCCGGCCGCGCAAAAGCGCATAATTCACTCAGCCAACAAAAAAGCCAAAATAACCATAATAGCCACGGAGATGCTAAGTTCAATGGTCGACAACCCATTGCCAACCCGGGCAGAAGTCAGCGATGTGGCAAACGGCGTGCTGGACGGCTCGGACTGCTTAATGCTCTCAAATGAAACGGCAACAGGAGCCAATCCGCTGAAAGCGGTAAAAGCCATGGTCGACATTATAAGCGAAACAGAAACACTTTTCGGCTGCGAATACTTCCACAATGAACTTAATTTGCCTGAAGCCCACAAGCTAAATGAGGCAATGTGCGAATCAGCCGCTCATCTATCATATTCACTGGACGAGCGCGCAATCTGCGTTTTGACCACCACCGGAGACACTGCCACGGTGCTGGCGAAATACAGACCGCAATCAATCATTTACGCTGGCACTCACGATGAAAAAGTATACCAAAAAATGGCGTTCCTGCACAATATCCGCCCTGTGCTTCTGGAAAAAGAAGCTCCATCCAACGAAAAAGAAGCGCACGCCACATTTCAATCATTTGCCAAGCAGTTGCTGAAAGAAAAACTGGTAAAACCAAGCGATCAGCTTATCATTCTGGGCGGATTGTCAGACGCCAAGAACAAATGGAGTCTAAACGCCATCAGCGTAGTCACTGCAGGCTAAAAAGAAAAACCAACACACGTGCTTCGCCCGATGAAAGCTCAAGCATTTTTTGCTTTCGCCGGGCGCTGCAAAATCACCACCATTCCAAGGGCTGCCTTGTCGATGCCAGAACCCCCATCCACAGCTGGCTGTCAGGGCTGACTCGCTTCTTCACCCCTTCGAGAGCCGTAAGAGGCACATTGACAAACTCTCCATGCCAATATCCGACCATCATGTCGGTTCTGCCGCTCATGGCTGCGTCTACGGCATAGCGCGCAAGATTGGAGCAATATATGTTATCCATGCTGTTTGCGCGGACGCTTCGGACAATATAGCTTGGGTCAATATATTTAATCTCTACCTTTTCGTCCCATTTGGCAAAAGACTTTTTGATTTCCCTTTTCAGAAAAACGCCAATGTCATTGTATTTGACATTGCCGGAAGCGTCCTTTTTGTCAGTGGCTCCGACCATTTTTTGTCCTGCGCCTTCAGCCACGACAATCACTGCGTGATGGTGATGCTTTTTAAAATGTTCGCGCAAGTGAGCCATTATGCCGTTTGATCCGTGCAAGTCAAAATTCATCTCTGGAATCAGGCAGAAATTGACATCGCCCGAAGCATGCGTGGCTCTGGCCGCCAGAAAACCGGCGTCGCGTCCCATGATCTTGACAAGTCCAATGCCGTTGTATTGCCCCTTTGCCTCAGTGTGCGCGCACTCAATAACTTCTTTTGCCTTCTCCACAGCGGTGCGGAATCCAAAGCTTCTATAAACAAATGGCACATCATTGTCAATGGTCTTTGGAATGCCGACTATGGATATTTTCAGTTTTCGACGCTCTATTTCCCTGGCTATCACATTTGCTCCGCGCAAGGTGCCGTCGCCGCCAATGCAAAACAAAATATCAATTCCCTGCTTCACAAGATTATCCACGACGTCTTCCACTCCTGGGAACCCGCGCGAAGATCCAAGTATGGTGCCTCCGGAAAGATGAATATCCGACACGCTTTCCGGGGTAAGCCGAACCGGAGCTTGAAGAGGCGAGGAAGAAAGCCCATTGTATCCGAAACGTATGCCCCAGACATCTGACACGCCATACCAGTAATGCATGTCATTGACGATTCCTCGTATGACATCATTCAGCCCGGGACAAAGCCCTCCGCATGTGACAAGCGCCACGCGAGTTGTTGCCGGATCAAAATAAATCTGTTTCCGCGCACCGGACTTTTCCAGGCTAAGCCCCTTGCAGCGGCCTGGTTTTGTGCGTATATCCATATTTATCCCTTGACCGCTTTGGACAAAATGTGAGTCCTTCACGCTGACATGCCCATGATGCAGCAACGGCGAAGGCAGAGATGCCGGCTTAAACTGTTTGATCTTCAAATCGTCGGCAGAGAAAGAAGCCATCTCCATCGGCAATTTATTATTGACATCCTGCGAATTAGCGTCTTTCGTCATAACTCCACCCCTATACTTAATATTTTGATAATGCAGCCGCAAAAAGTGTTTGCCGATGCGATGTTGCAATTGCCTCAATATACTTGTGTTTTTCGAAATTGCGCAATCTTTTTCCCATTTCTAAAATCGTCATTTTCCACCCAAAATGCTTCTTTATGACCAAAATAATAAACATTTATCGCTCTATTTCAATTATCTGCTTGATAATTTTTGCACAGGCTATAGATTCATTTTTTTATTTTTTATAATTAATGGCAGATAAAAAAGTTTAGCTAAGACTTCAGACCTGCCAATCATACAAGAAAATTAAAAAGACCAAAAACAAAATTAATGGAGGGGTAAAAATGGATCACGGTCCAGCAGTCAAACTAGCCAAAGACAATGCGTCCGGCATCAAATCAAAACTTGGAGTAGTCCTGTTTATTGTCTATTTGCTGATTTATTCAGGCTTCGTAGCAATAAACACAGTGTCGCCAAAAACAATGGGAGCGACTGTATTTGCGGGATTGAATTTGGCGGTGGTCTACGGATTTGGCCTGATTATTCTTGCAATAGTAATGGGGCTCATTTACAACGCCATCTGCACAAGCTTGGAAAACAAGCTGAACAAGCCTGAAAACGAGGTGGCAAAATGACTTATACACCAAGCGCAATTGCCATTACAATTTTCATATTTTTTGTTGTATTCGTCGTTGGTCTGTCCAAGTTCATGAGCAAGAAAGCTAGCTCAGCCGAGGGCTATTTTGCGGCAGGCGGCCAGATTCACTGGGGCGTAAACGGCATCGCTTTTGCCGGAGATTATCTCTCTGCCGCCTCATTCCTGGGAATTTGCGGAATGATCGCTTTCCAAGGATACGACGGCTTCCTATACTCCATCGGCTATCTTGCCGGTTGGGTTGTTGCCCTTTTTGTTGTAGCCGAGCCCATGAAGCGTCTCGGAAAATACACATTCACAGACGCCTTGGACTCAAAGTTCAATTCCAAAGGCATCCAGTTCATGGCTGCGGTGAGCACACTGATAGTTTCAATGTGCTATTTGATCCCGCAGATGGTTGGAGCCGGAGTGCTTGTTGAGCCTTTGCTTGGCTTCCCTCACTGGGTTGGCGTGACAATGGTCGGAGTGATTGTTATATTTATCGTGGCCACCGCAGGAATGGCGTCCACCACATATGTGCAATTTCTTAAAGGCGGGCTTCTTATTGTGTTCTCGACTGTCCTTGTCATCTGCCTGCTTAAAGCCGGCTTGAAGACAACTCCCTCCAAGGACTACCATAAGCCAGAAGTGATAACAGCGGCAATTGCAGACGGAAAAGTCGCTATGCCAGCAAAATCCAAATCAAAGCTAAAAGTGATGGCTCAGTACAAGCAGGGCAAGCAAACTTTTGTCAAGCTGGTAAATGAAAAAGGAATCAACTCATGGTGGCACCTGATAGACAGAAACGGCAAGCCTGAGCTTGAAGAAGCAGAGTCAGTCACAACACAGACAGCAGGCCCTGCCCTGTATAATGGAGAGCCCAAGGAAGCCGGAAAATTCTATCCAGTCGGATATATGAGCAAGATTATGCTGGACGGAAAAGAAGTGCAGGAAACAGGCTCGCTCAGTCCATTCAAGTTCCTCACAACCATCGAAAATAGCGTGATTGTTCGCTATGCAAAAATACCAGAAGCCATAAGCGATGGCGGCGACAAAGTCAAAATATGGTACCCGAACCCAACTCCTGGCTCAAAGATAATGAGACCCGGCCTGAAGTTCAAGGTCGAAGACGGAGACTGGCTCTCGAAAGTCAACTTCATTTCGTTGATGCTTTCGCTGTTTTTCGGAACAGCAGCCCTGCCCCATATACTTATTCGCTACTATACCGTGCCAAGCCAAAAAGACGCGCGCAAATCAACAATTGTCGCAATTGTCGCAATTGGATTTTTCTATATCCTGACTCTCTTCATGGGGCTTGGCGCGATGACCTACGGAGTGCTTGACCTTCAAAGCAGCAACATGTCTGCGCCACTGCTTGCCAAATATTTTGGAGTGACCCTGTTTTCGATCATTTCGGCAATAGCGTTCGCAACGGTTCTCGGCACAGTCAGCGGACTTATAGTCGCGGCGTCCGGCGCGGTGGCTCATGACCTGATGGACAACTTCTTCAATATCCAGCTGACTGACAGAGCCAAAGTCAAAGCTGGCAAGATCACAGCGGTTGTTGTCGGGCTGATAGCCATCTTTCTGGGAATAGCCTTTAAGGGAATGAACGTGTCGTTCCTTGTCGGCTGGGCATTCGCCGTCGCGGCGTCAGCCAACCTCCCGGCAATACTCATGCTTCTTTTCTGGAAGAAAACCACAGCCAAAGGCATTGCCGCGTCAATATTTGTTGGCATGGTCTCATCTGTTGGAATTATTCTCATATCACCGAGCATGTGGGCTAGATATGGCCTGAATCCAGCTGACGCTCCGTCGCCTCTGGATAATCCAGGCATTATCTCAATTCCTTTGAGCTTCATTGTGTTGGTGGTGGTCTCCCTGTTCACGCAAAAGCCTGGCAAAGCGCCTGAAGCCGAAGCTAATGTCGAGGTAGAGGCGACTGCCTGACACTCAGCAGGCATTAGACAAAACTCGAAGCCGCGAATTTTTTAAAAATTCGCGGCTTTTTTAATCTCCATAAATATCGCAAAAACTAAAAATGGGAATATCTTATATTAAATATAAATAAAAATAAAAGAGGCTCAAAGCTTTTCATGGCTAATGGGAACAATAATCTTAAACGCTTCAGTTTTTTCCTCAAAATAGTCCTGCCTGTTTTTCTGGCGGTGGGAGTGTTTGCAGCCTCCGTCTTTGCGATAATAATCCCGGCTTTCAAAAAAAGGATTATGGACGACAAAAAAGAAATGATCCGCGAACTGACCTACACGGCATGGAGCATTCTGGAGGAATCCGAAGCCATGCGCAAAGAGGGAAAAATGAGCAAAGAGGAAGCGCAAAAAAAGGCGATACTTAGAGTAAAAGATCTGCATTATGGAAAAAACCGCAAAGATTATTTCTGGATAATAGACATGCGCCCAATAATGATTGCGCATCCGTATCGGCCAGAGCTTGAGGGACAAAACCTCAACGACTTTGAGGACTTAGCTCACAAAAAACTTTTCAGGGAATTCGTCAAAGTCGTAAAAAAACAAGGAAGCGGCTATGTGACGTATATGTGGCAATGGAAGGACGACCCGAAACGCATAGAGCTGAAGCTTTCGTATGTAAAAGGCTTCAAGCCCTGGGGTTGGATCATAGGCACCGGCATATATATGGAAGACTTGAAGCATGAGATATCCGCAATGACAAATCGGATTATCGCCATATCGCTGCTTGTTCTCGCGCTGATATTTCTGCTTTTGTTTTTTGTGACCCAGCAAAGCCTTAAAATCGAGAGAAAAAAAGAGCAGGCAGAGAAAAACCTTATAGAGTCACGGGAAAAATACAAAACCCTGGTCGATGCTTCCACAGAAGGCTTTATAATGCTGCTCGAAGGAAAATATTTCTATTCCAATCAGGCCGTATTAAACATGCTGGGCTATACAAACGCGGAGATGGCAAACATAGACTTGCGAAATATAATAGCGGAAGAAGGTCAGCAGAAAAACGACTCCTTGAAAAATTATCTCGAAGACCTTCTAGCCGGCAAAGACATCCCAATGCAATACGAAGCAAAATTGAGAAAGAAAAATGGCTCTCTGACAGACACGCTTCTGAGCGGCTCATCCATATCTTTTTCTGGCAAAGAAGGCTGCATAATAATAGTCAAAGACGTCAGCGCCCAAAAACTGCTTGAACAGAAAAAACTGGAGGATGAAAAACAGAAACTGGTGACAGAACTTCAAACCGCCCTGCTCTTTCTGCATCAGCCCTTAAAGTGCTGCTTTAAAGAAATTGTATCCTGCAAAACAAGCCTTCCAATAAAAGAAGCCGCAAAATTAATGACAAGCGAACGAAGAAGCTCCATACTGATAAAATCAGACAATGGAGATTTCGTGGGGATAGTGACAGACCGCGACATATCAATGGCAGTTGCAAATGGACGCAATTTAAATGCTCCGGCAAGCGAGATAATGAGCTCTCCGCTAATTTCCATCCCTGAGCAGGCGTTGATTTTTGAGGCGGCAATAATGATGCAGGACAAAAAAATACGCCACCTGACAGTAAAGGACAAAAGCGGAAAAATCATCAACGAAATAAGCAACAATGAATTGTTGCAGGTGCAAAGATACTCCCCCGCCTCAATGATCCACGAAATAGGCGCGGCGGCCAGCCCCGATGAAATAGCTTCGAGCCGAGGCAGATTGCCATTGCTTATAAAAGCGCTCGTTGATTGCGGGGTCGACGCAAAAAACATAACCCGCATAAACACCAGCATTTCGGATCTTATCCTTAATAAATTCATCAAATTTGCGATAGACGAACTGGGCGAGCCTCCTGTATGGTTTACATTCGTGACCATGGGCAGCGAAGGCAGAATGGAAGAAACCCTCTGCACAGACCAGGACAACGCCATCATACACGAAGACCTCCTTCCTGAGCAGGAGAAGATCGCAAGGAAATATTTTGAAAAGCTTGCCGAAAAAGTCTGCGGCTGGCTCGAAAAAGCCGGGTACAAACGTTGCGAAGGACTGGTCATGGCCACAAATCCCAAATGGCGCTGTTCCCTTTCTGAATGGAAAAAACATTTTTCAACCTGGATAACAAGCGCCACTCCGCAGAATCTGCTGGAATTTAACATTTTCTTCGACTTCCGCGCAGTGTATGGGGACAGGCAGCTAAGCAAAGACCTGAAAAAACACATAAATGAACTTTTAAACAATACCCCGCCCTTCTTCCTGCTCCTCGCTGAAAACTGCCTGCTTTACAATCCACCCATTGGCATGTTCGGCAAAATTTCAGTAAAAACCTCCGGCAAGCACGCCGACACTTTCAGCATAAAAGAAGCAATGAAGCCTTTGATAAACTTTGCAAGGATATACAGCTTGAAACACGAGATCAACACGACAAACACACTTGCCCGCCTGGACGGACTCTTTGAAAAAGGCATCATCACTGAATCCACCCACAACGAAATGGCGCACGTTTATAATTTCCTGATGAGGCTGCGCTTCAGCCATCAGGCTTCAGCCATCAGCGATGGCAATGAGCCAGACAACCATATAAACCCCAAAAACCTGACAAACATTGAGCGCGAAATCCTCAAGAAGACCTTCTCTCAGATTGCGGCGTGTCAAACCAAGTTGAGTTTTGACTTCAAAGGAGTCGGGTGACCAATGAAAATATCAACCCACGTAAAAAACACATATTCCAAACTGGGAATCGAAGCGAGAGACATCCACGAATGGATAGACGGACTTTTTGATCATAAAAGATTTGAAAAATTCTGCCACACCGGAGCGCTTGGGGATTTCAATCCATACGATCACAGAAGGCAACGACATTGCCGGGAAGCGGCAGATGACGCAGTGAAAGAATTTATCGAAAAATATCCGGAAGAGATTATCAGAATTGTTTTTGAGGACCATGTGAGAGAGGATTATTTTGGTTTTTTTCCGTCGCGCGCAGACTATGATGATCCTAACTTCCATGAAAAGTACCATATTTACTGATTTTTACGCGTCTTTTTTGTTCTCTGCTATTTGCAAGCGCAAATATCAGTCCTATATTATACGCTTTTGACGCTTATGCACAGGTGTATTTAGAAGTCAGTTGTTGAAATCAGCTTCTGCAACTCTTTGTGACTTTTAGAGCGCAAAGCGGCATTTATATTATATATAAAATTTAACATACTTAGGAGTAAAAGCATGTACGCAGTAATAGCCACAGGTGGAAAGCAGTACAAAGTCCAAGCAGACGATGTTCTCGACATTGAAAGAATACAAGGCGAAGTAGGCTCAAAAATAATTTTTGACGAAGTTCTCGCGTTGAGCGAAGAGGGAAAACTTGAAGTTGGTTCCCCTAAGATCGAATCAGCCAAGGTTGAAGCTGAAATAATTGATCAGTATCGCGGCGTAAAGCTTCTTGTTTACAAGATGAAACGCCGCAAAGGATATCGCAAAAAACAAGGCCACAGGCAGGAACTGACAAAAGTCAGAATCGCCGCCATCAGCAAGTAAACATTTAGGGGTCTAGCCATGGAATATGATCCAAACGGAGCGTTGCTTCAAACTGAAATCGGCAAAGCAAAATTGCTGAACCGCGGAAAAGTCAGGGACATCTACGAGCTGGAAGACAGCATATTATTTGTCGCCACAGACAGGATCAGTGCCTTTGACTGCGTAATGCCCAACGGCATTCCAGGAAAAGGAAAAGTGCTCACGCAACTCTCCCTCTTCTGGTTCGAATATATGAACTGGCTGCCCAATCATCTGATTACCGGAAATGTGGACGAATTTCCAGAAACTCTGAGGTCTTGCGCTGACGACCTGAGAGGCCGCTCTATGCTGGTAAAAAAAGCGAACCCGCTTCCTGTGGAATGCGTTGTTCGCGGCTACCTCGTTGGCAGCGGCTGGAAAGACTATCAAGCGACAGGCAAAGTCAGCGGCATTCAGCTCCGCGAAGGCTACCGTCAGGCAGAAAAGCTTGACGAAGCTCTTTTCACGCCTTCCACCAAAGCCGAGCAGGGGCTTCACGACGAAGCCATTTCATACGAAAAAGTAGTAGAGCTTATTGGCGAAGAAAAAGCTAAAAAGATAAAAGAGCTTTCCCTGAAAATTTACAGGACTGCGGCAGACTACGCCGAAACAAAAGGCATTATTCTAGCCGACACAAAATTTGAGTTTGGCGAGCACAACGGCGAAATCATATTGATAGACGAAGCCCTCACTCCTGACTCCAGCCGCTTCTGGCCCGCCGATCAATACAAACTGAACTGTAGCCCTCCAAGTCTCGACAAACAATTCGTTCGCGATTATCTGGAAACTCTGGACTGGGACAAAACGCCTCCAGCCCCGGGACTGCCCAACGACGTTGTTGAAAAGACGGCTGAAAAATATGCGGAAGCCTACAAGACATTGACAGGCAAAGAACTTTCCTGCTAGTTTACGCTGAAAAAAGCGAATTTAAGAGTCTATTCAAAATAATTTGAATAGACTCTTTGACATTAGCGGGCTTTTACACTTAGAACGACTGCGCTGTTTCCGGGAATTTCAAATGCCCCGACACCTTCAGGCTTTTCGCCGTGGATGACGCTTGCGAGTTCCCAGCCATCTTTTATTTCCAGGCCGGAATCCGCTTTTTTTGACCCGTAATTTATAAGAACCACGTATCTTAAGTTTTCACTTTCAGGATGTTCGGTTATCCCAACTTGCGGATTGCTTTTTTTAACGGCTCTTGCGCTTGTGAATTCATCCGCAAAAGTCCTGTACACAGAGCTCCATGGAAGGGCGTCCGCTTTGTGGAATGCGCCTGGCATCTCGCTAAGAGACTGCTCAATCGGCGCGCCCATAAAATATATTTTTCCGTTGCCGTAGTTATTGGAGGTAAAGACAGGATTGCCATCAGCTTCAAGACCAAGAACTTCGGCGGTTGTCGCCCTCAGATTCAATTTGATTGCGGCTGGCAATGAAAATTTCTGTCCAGAAATTTCAAATTCCGCATTTGCGCTTCTTATTTCTCTCGTCTGAACTTCCAAGCCTAGAGGCTCGTTGAAAGGAGCAAGCATTCCTTCGCCGCATGACAGGTAAAGAGTCGCGCCGTTTTTAATCTTTTCGAGCAACTCCAGCCATTTGCGGCGCGGGAGCGCTTTTTGCGTGCTGACGCTCGGAACCATATAAAGAGAACTGTCCCTCAAAGGTTGATTGACATATTGAAAATCAATGTCGAACCCTGCCTGCTTTGCCAGAGCAAAGGAGCTGTATGCCGTTCCCCATTGATCCTGGCCTTCTGTAAGAATGCAGACCGCCTCCCGAAGGCGCGGCGGCAACTTCGGGGCATTGTCCAGAAATTTCCTGAATTTACCGAATTCTATCATTACAGGCTTGGGCTCTCTGTCTTTCCTGACAAGACCAAGAAGCCTTTCCACAGCGTTCCAGTCATAGGGCGCGCGCTCCAAATGATCTTGATCATAGGCGCACCACCATTGCAGTGAGCGCAAATCATGCGCCCATGAGGAAAACAGCGCGGCGCGCATATAATCAGCGGCAATTTGTTCGCTGCAGATCATTGGGCCAAGCGTTCCTATTTCCTCCACTATGCACGGACGGCCTCCAATGTCTGAATACATGCAGGACTCGGCTGTCGCATGCAGGCCGTTGCGAAACTCATTTATCGGATCCTGATTGCAGTGCGGCGTAAAAACAGGGTAAGGGTGCGTTGTAAGCACATCGGTTATTTCAGCCTGATCTTGAATTGTCCAGTTTCCTTTGGAGGCTTCCGCACTCAAGCTGTGCATTCCTGAAACTACCGGGCGTGAATTGTCAGCAACTTTTATGGCGTTTGTTATTTGCGACGCCCAGAGCCAAGCCTCTTCCCGGTTTCTTGTTTTCCCCATGCAGTTGCACTCATTGCCCAGATCCCATGCGAGAATTGCGGGATGCTTCTTGAAGCATTTAACAAAATATTTAACAAAGCGCGTTTCCCAAATAATAACCGAAGGATCGGTGAGCGTGTCCAGGTTTTCAAAAGCTTGAGGCACAAAAAGCCTTCCGCTCATCCATCCGGTAAGAAGGCCCACCACAAGCTTTAGATTATATTTCCCCGCAGTGTCGGCCAGAAATTTAAACCTTGTCATCATGTCCTCAGAAACACCAGCCCTGCCTGCTTCCGTGTCCGGCAAAGGATCTTCTCCCATTCGATATTCCAGTGGAGATCCGCCAGCGGATTTAAGATGAGTCAATGGCTGAAAGTCCGGCCACAATGGAAACACACGCAGCACATGCAAGCCTGACTCGGACAGTTGCTTAAGGTCTTCTTCCACTGTTTTTGCGTCCCAATCCGACCACATGAATATGCCGGCATGGGATGCCCAATAGTTGCAGCCTATTGTAAACGATCCCTGTTCTGTTAATGATATTGACATTTTACTCTCCCTTTTTATAAATAGACAAATTAGATGCTAAGGTCTTTTACTGATTCGCGCTCGATCA
>CAZYVR010000161.1:0-12306 GCA_964651145.1 uncultured Victivallales bacterium
GCGCGTCCTTGCGCCCTGATGTTCTGACTCAAGAACTCGGTACTCTCAAGTTAATCTATGTGCCGTACAAGTGGAGTAATGATAAAAGGGGTTTATTTTTATTCATCAAGGAGTTCAAAACCAGGATACTGAAATTATGAGAAAAGGCAAAAAATATATAATTACTCGTGGAGGTCGATACCAATTGAACAAACGAACTTCTTTTCCGTTCCCGTTGCCTCCAGTTAAAAGGTTGTTATTTTATTATACATCAGGCAACATAGCATTCACACTCATCGAATTGCTCGTTGTAATCGCCATCATCGCGATTCTCGCCAGTATGCTGTTGCCGGCGTTGAAAAACGCCAGGGAAATGTCCAAAGGAATAACCTGCATGGGAAACCTTAAGCAGATTGGAGTCGCCTTTCAACAATACTGCGACGACAATCAAGGCTTTATGCCAATAACCTATGGAGACCTCTCTAACGATGGGAACTGGACTTTTTGTTTAGCTACATATCTTGGTTTGACAGTGGAAAAGTCAACGCCTCCCCCATATTATTTCTGCCCGTCTAAAAACACATGCGCCTATACAAAATTGAGTAAAAGCTCACCCGATATGTATTTGATTACCCGGACGTACAGAGTGAATCAGGAGAATGGCTTTGACAATGGCAGTAGTGGCTGGTATCGCGCCCGTAGACTGTTTACTTTAAAAAAGCCGTCCCAATATATTCCATTCGGGGAAAGGAGCGACAACGATGCCTATTATTTCAATTGGGCAAATGATAATTTAAATTACAGTTTGGGCTTAATGAATCATCTCAAAAAATCCAATTATCTTCATGCTGACGGACATGCCGTCGGAATGGTTATCCATGAAGCTATGAGGAGCAATAGCAAGTACAACTGGAATTTCTTTCCAGAAGGCTCTTTCCTTGTGGGGCCTATACGAAAATAAGACATGCTATGCCCATAAAAAAATTAAAGGTAAATGAATATTTTGAAATTAAAAGCTAAAAATTTAATGTTTGTACCGCTAGTCCTGGCCTTGGGGGTATTCGCGGATGAGTCTAGTTTTTACAATCTTACGAAGGAAGCCGAAAAAGCGGATAAAAAAGGAGACTTTAAAAAGGCGCTGAAGAATTACAATTCGGCACTTCAGGTAACGGATAAGTCGGAACTTAAGGCCAAGGTGGTATTTGCCCGTAACCAGTTCCTGTTGCAGAACAAGAAATATGCGAATGCCGAAAAATTGATGAAGGAATTTTTGCTGTACAAATCGCTCCCTCCTCTTATCCGACGCAAGACATTAAATGCACTGGGCAGTCAAATCTTGCGGGAACGGCCCGACGAGGCGAAGCAATACTTGGAACAGGCGGTAATGCTCCCATTCGACAATGACACTACCCAGGCGCGAACCCAAAAATTAATGGGATACGTTTACAAAATAAAAAAACAACCAGAAAACGCACTGGAAATCTGGTTGCCTATTATTGATAAACGCGGAAATATTCATCCGGCGCTTCTTTGCTCAGTCAGTTACGAGATTGGCATGATTTATCGGCAAATGAACGATTTGAAAAATGCCCACAAGTATTTCAAAAAGTCTGTTAATTACGGGAGAAAAGTTAAATACAAATATAATTACAGCTCTTCGGCAAAAGCCCTTAAAGAACTAAGCGAAAGGAAAGAGTAAAAGTGAAAAAACTATGTGTATTATTTGCCTTACTTGTTGGAGTGACTCTGTCGGGCGGGAATGTTTTCATCGCTGAGAATGGAAAAGCCCAAGCGGATATTGTGATTCCTGCTAAACCGTCGGTTTATGTTAAATTCGCGGCGGAAGAGTTGAAGCAGTATCTGGACAAAATAA
The DNA here is from genome assembly GCA_964651145.1 of uncultured Victivallales bacterium. Lineage (GTDB taxonomy): Bacteria > Verrucomicrobiota > Lentisphaeria > Victivallales > GWF2-45-14 > CAZYVR01. Next base: position 1,853 of record CAZYVR010000161.1, read on the forward strand.
CTGGCGCCGACTTTAAGATTGTCAGTACCCCAATCTCCCCTGCGCGAATCTATTTAGGGCAATGCGAAGCAGCCGTAACCGCAGGATTAAAACCGGAAACATTGAAGCGCGACGGCTTTTTTATCAGCGCAAAAGGTAACAATATTTTTATAGTTGGACAGGATAATTCATCGGAAAAACGCCTTGATTTATTTCACCTGTTTTATGACGAATCCCGGCGCGGCACCTTGCTTGGAGTTTATGACTTTCTGGAGCAACTTGGAGTTCGCTGGCCAGCCCCCGGCCCCGAGCATGAATTTGTCCCTAAGTCGGTCATTCTGAAAATTCCAGAAGGAACACAAAAAATAGAGCCATTCTTCCAAGACCGCCAGCTTACGGGGTTTTGGGATTTTCTAAAAAGATTCCCTGATGCAAAAGAATATTGTCTTAATGGCAATGATATATTTTTATGGGGACTCAGACTAAAATTATCCGGTCGCGGCATGGTTTTGGGATGTCATTCGGAAAGATCCTTAAAACTCAAAAAAATATGGAATGAACAGTCAAAACATTTTGCATTAATAAATGGCAAACGCAATTCTGATTATACTTGCTGGACAGATCCCGCTGTTGCGGAAATGTGGGGAAAAGTGGCTGACGCATATTTTTCCGGCAAAAAACCGAGCGAGGTCGGTTTTTCCCATTTAAAACCATATATTCGTTCCTTCTGGCCCTGCCCGTTTATAACCCAGGATGACTTCATGATTGACCCAATGGATCACGGCTCTGGTTGCGATGGGCGTTGCCGTTGTAAAAGGTGCAACGAGTTTCGGGAGAAATATCCTTGCGATGACGATTCAGAAATCATCTGGAAAGTTATCACGAAAGTCGCCGAGTCAATCAAGAAAAAACATCCTGACAAATTTATCTCCACCTTGGTGTATCCTCCCAAAATGAAACTTCCCAAATATGTCAAAATCCCCGACAATGTCCGGGTGCGAATCTGCATCAAAGGCCCTTTGGAAATGCCTACCCCCAACCGGATGAAGTCCGAATTGAATTTGGTCACAATTTGGTCAAACGCGCTTGGCGGCAACAAACCGCCCTTGTGGGCCTACCAATGCGAGGCAGCCCATGGCCGAAAACTTCCCGGCGTACCGGAAATATACCCGCGTCTGATATCGGAATTTCTCAAAATCTTCCGCAACGACATTGCCGGAATGTTTTTTGAACAGCATGCCTTGACTCATACTTATCGAAATCTTGACTCATACATAACCGCGCGTCTCTTGTGGAATCCAGACCGTAATATAGGCAAGGAGTTATCCGAATACTTCAACGCATATTACGGCCCGGCGGCGGAACCCGCGAAAAAGCTGTTCAAGCGTTTTGAGGATAATTGGGTCAAGTATTGGAAGTTGGCTACCCCAGACAAACCCAATACTGAATCAATCGGACTTGGAGCTCCAGACAAAGAACTTCAAAAACTTGTCTGGTCAAAAGTGTACACGCTAAAAGAGATGCAAAATATCGACAATATTCTTAAGGAGACAGAAAAGGCATCCAAAATGAGTCCTGTTCATAGTAAGCGGGTAAAATTACTTCGCACATGGATCTTTAACATTATGAAAGCCGAGCGCGCTGAAGTTATGGACAAAGCAGAGCAACGCCAAAAAATCATTGCGCTAGTCCCAATCGTTAAAACAGCGCCGACCGCGTCCGATTGGGCAAAGGCTCCCGTTTATTCGCTTATTCCAGCGAATAGGTTCAAGAAGTCGTTGACCGCAGGCGGGCAATTTCAGATGACGCATCATGGCAACACGATGTATTTGAGAGCCGAATTGAAAGAGCCTTGCCTAACTGACAGTTTGACAAAAAAGGACCGCAAGAGCGGCGACACAAAAGTCTGGAAGGACAACGATCTGGAAATTTTCTTCTACTCGCCTAAGAAAAAAGACTTGTGGCAGATTATTGTCAATGACCAAGGAGTTTGGTCATCTCAACGAATTAACACGAAAAGCGCAAAATGGCTGCAGTTGGACAAATTCAAGGTCAATGTTCAGCCATTTGCCGGAGGCTGGCTGGTAGAAGCAGCAATCCCGCTGGAACAGTTCGGAGCCGGAGAGTTGCGCTTCAACCTGACGCGCAACAGGCAGATCAAGGGACAAGCAAACGAGCTTTCCACTTGGTCCCCCCTCGCGAAAGTGGGCAACTGGCATGATCCCGAGAATTACGGAACAATTGTCTTTGCTGAGAAATAAAAACCCGCGATCGCCAAATATTCCTATCAGGGATTTGAAGGGTAGTTGCGGTAGGGACTGCCCTTTTGATCGGGCAGCCTTCGCACAGATTCCGAACTGTCAAAATATTCAGTTCAGGGATGTAATGGGCAGTTGACGGAGGATTTGAGTTGAACAGACATAAAATCTGATAGTTTAAGAATCAGAGATAAAAATCAATGACAAAAATAACTTTGATTTGTGTTTTTTGAAAATAGGGATTTATCCTGGAGGGAAAGGTGTACCGAGCAGATGAAAAACGAGAAAAATGATGAAATGATACTTTGGGTAATAAAATTAACAAGAATTTTCCGAGATTCCACAAGGAGCACAACGTATAAAGGCACAGGCTTTGAACTCGAAAATGAGCCTTTTTCACAAATTGAGATGAGTTGTCTTTTGGGAGCACATGCTCCAGCAAATAACATATACGTCTTAAAGCTCTATAAAAGTTATTCTTTAAGCAAAATCAATTTTTAGAGGAACCCTTATGATTTATTTTATTTCTCACCTGTCATTGCTATTGTTCCCAGCAACATGCCTTGAGTCTTTACATCAATGGATTTGATTTCTTTTTCAGGATATAGATTGTCCCATTTCCAACAATAAACCCCTATCTTTGCTTGCGCATTTTTTCCGCTCCAGGCTAATTTTCCATTTTCAGGCCTGCGTGGATTCCACCAGCCGCGAATATTTTTGCCGCTGACCAATGGGATCTTCAGTTCGGAGCCGTCTGAATAATGAACAATGTAAAGAGCGTTTTTTCCGCCCCAAAGCTTTGTGTGAAGAAAATAGATCAACTTGAATTTATTGTTGACAGGAATATCCTTGGCAATCTCTGGAAAGTACGGACGTTCCTTTGAACGCAAGGTTATCATTGACGTCCCATTGTTTTTTTCTGGATTTATGATATTGAACGGAACACCTGAAAGTGTTTGCCTGCCTGTTGGAAAAGAGCTAAGATCATTGTCGCCCTGGTCTGATGTTCCGCCTTTCTTATCTCCGTTTATTTCATCTTTAAAGCCCATGTTGCATTGTTTGGAAATGTCAATCGGGACACAATTGGCTTTATTGACGCTTGGGTAAGTGTTAAGTTCTTTTTCTCTCGCAATGTGGAGCTTCATGTTTGCCGCCACTTTTTCAGCATACATTTTGTCTTGCGCTTTTCTCTTTTGAAAATCGAATTTCATTTCCGCAATTGAAATGCTTTTGTCGAAAGAATTCTTGCCTGATTCCACCAAAAGAAGCTGTGCTTCCCAGCCTGGACAAAAAACTAAAACGCCTTCCGAAAGTTCAGACGCGCTCCAAAAGTCTTTTCCAGAAGGGGATTTCAACAGAGCGTTTGTCTTTGGAAATGAGAGGGTCCATTCTCCGTGGGAAATGTCCTTTATGGACAGCTTTGCCATTTCACTTATGTTTTTCCAATTCGCGAAATAGTATAATCTTTTGCTGCTTCTGTCTATTACTTGAGCCTCAATGCCCGGCAAAAGGCTTCCGTTCTCGGCGCGCAATGCAAAGGTCTTTTTGAGCCCGGCATCTTTGAGGATGCTTGACAGAACTGTAGCCCAGGCGCTTTTATTCAATTCACACGCCACATAATAAATTCTTCCTTTGCCAAGCTTTTTTAAAGTGACAAGAGGAATGGCACGTTGTTCGGAAACGGCAATGGCTTTGGCCTCGCCGAGAACAGGAACAACATTCATTTTTACAGACAAAGGCTCCTTGGAATATCCAGGCTCAGGATCGATTGACAAACGCATTTTTGCCGGTATAGGCATTGTAAGCTTTTGGCGTTTCTTTAAGCCTATAAAAGAATTGCCATCAATTGCCTTTCCGTATTCGTCAGATTCAAGATCCATTCCGTTTAAAATCAACACTCCGCCATCTTTTACATATTTTTGGAGCAATGGCAAGGTTTTTGGGTTGACATAACGACAAAACGGGCTAACTATGGCCTTGTACTTTTGGGCAAACCCCTTGGGCAACTGCTCTTCAAAAAGAACATCTTTGGGAAAGTTCGTGATAGTCGCAGCTTGGTATAGAAGAGTAAATTCAGCTTCTATGCTTCCGGTGTAACGGCGGCTGGAATTAGACAAAAGAAGCGCCACTACTCCTTTGATTCTTGGGCGTGGCAAAACTATTTCTGCAAGACGTTCTATCTGATTGTCAAACTCTTTTATTCCTCCAAGCGCTTCTTTGGGATAACAATAAGGATTCAATAAACAACCTGCAGCCCAACCCATTCCAGGTTTGTTTACAAATTCTTCCGCTCCTTTAATGTTCTGAGGCTTCCACTGCCAAGAACGCTTGCCCCAGTTATACAGCAAGGACATGCTCGAACCATGAATCGCCTGATTCCAAAGCATTAAAACAAGATCGCCTTTCTTGGAAGGGATGCGCCTTCCTGTCGAGCTGTATCTGCGTGTTGACTGCTCAGTGTCAATTACCGGCTTTTCTTCCGCGACAGCACGGCACATGTCAAGATGCATTGTCATGTTTGTATTCATATATTCGTCCATTGGATTGTCGCTTTTTATCGCTTTGCCAAATTTGAACGTTATGCCTCCTTCTGTGTTTACAACATCCATAGCTCTGGCTATCTTGTACTCGTCAAAACCATTTCTAGTTGTCAAAAAAGTGAGTGAAATGCCGCGCTGCTGTGAGAAGTAAACGTCTGGGCGTTTGTCAACTTCAAGAATGACTTGTTTGCCTTTTTTGAGAATGTCAATCCATTGATCTTCAATAAATTTAAACCATTCAACTTGAAGCCCTTTTTGACGCTCTACCACAGGGCTTGACACTATTTGCTCAAATGACTTGAAATTGCTGCCCCAAATCTTGTTGACTTCTTCAATGCTCTTGTATTTCTTTGAAAGAGCGTCAATAAAAGCCTTTTGGTTAATCTCATCTCGGCTGTCATATGACGGCTCGTTGAAAAGTTCATAAATCCATGGATTGGCTCCGTATTTCAGGAATGTCCGGGCTCCGTCCTGCCAAAAAGTTTTCTGAACTTTCCAAGCGCTTGGATGCGCAAGATTAAATGGAACAAAGCCATGGCATTGCGTGTTTTTCTGAAAAATTTCTTTCTTAAACCATTTTCTCCAGTGATTGTCAAAAAGCCATCCTATATGTGCGTAGTCGACAACCAGCGGCATATTTTTATAGCCCTTGGCTAATCCTTCAATACAAGTCTCCCGCGACTTTATATAGTTGGGGTAGCGATCAAAAACGCCTGCTTTTTTCAATGTGTCAAAACCCATATATTGCGGATGACAGGTGTTAAAGCCCACTTGTTGGGCTATTTCGGCGTTAAATACTTTGTTGTGCGACGGCATGCCGTGAAATTCTTTTACAGGTATCTTTTTTGCGTTGTCTTCAAAATGGCTGCCCAACCATGGTCCCACAAAGAAAACAGGTTTTCCTTTACGATAAAATGTCCCATTTTTAATGATGGCGCGTTCTGGCCTATTTTCTTTTTCATATTTAAAAATGTCTATTTCTTCAACCTTGTCTATTACTACTGGAAGCGTCTTTTCCACCAGCTTAGCGCTGTTTCTTTTTTTATTTGCGGCTGCCTGTTTTTTTTCAGGAGCGATTTTTGACCTCTTCGGCAATTCCAGCACAAAGTCTATTGCAAATTTTTCTCCGGGTTTGAATTCCTTCCAGTCCAGCGGCTGCTTGTAGATATGCTTTGCAAAATGCTCTGTGTTGTAGACCATTATTGCGCCTTTGCTTTTTAAGCGCATATGAGCCTTGGTTCCCGATTCTATTACAAACGGCTTGCCGAGAGTGGTGTTGAATTCCATTTTCAAAACACGCAAGTCTTTGGGGTTTCCGCCACGATAGTCAATAGAGCTAGCCTGCGTTTGTTCGCCGAAATTGAAAGCCTTGCTTTTTTCATCAATTTTATATATGACACCTTTTTGATTTTTCAGCAATTCCGGATTTATCTTTATGTTGCAATAGGGCTCCAGAAAGACGGAGTCGCCATTGTTGCTGAATTCATAATGTGCTGTAACTTTGCCTTTAGAATCAAATGTCAGCTTGTAATAAACCTGGATGTTGGCGTTTAATTTTACTCCATTTTGCTCTGACTCCTTTTTATGAAATCCAGTGTTGCTATATTCTAAAACTCCGTCTTTTTCAGAGCATTTTGCGTTTTTAGGATATCTAAAATTGCCCCAGCTGAAGCGTTTCCCTTCAGGGATATGCAATTGTGGAATTAAGCACACAAGTTTTGTCCCGTCAGACAAGCAAATGTTTTGTATGCCACATTGCTTTTCAAATTTATAAAATCCCAAGTTGGCTTCGGAGGCTTCAACTGTGAAAACGCCAATGGCAAAAGCCATGGTTGCAAGCATAAAATTCTTCATTAATAAAACCTTTCTTTTTTTGGTAATCCTTTAGTTTTATAAAGTTTATATTTCCTAAAAAAATCGCTTTTTTTGTTGTTGTTTTGTAAATCACCTTCACCCACTGCATTCGGCTCCATCTGCCGGATGCGCGTTTTCGTATTTTGGTATTTCAACTTTTTTATAGATTGACATTTTTTACAGTGGCCTGCCGCAACAGACTACCCGGTGATAACCGGAAACACGTTAAAACATCCCTACTGCCCCTTTTAGAAATTTTGCGTATTTCTTAAGGGCGAAGAACCCGGCACCGTATAATAATTATTTTAAAATTCATCGGCATTACTTGTCAAAATCCCATCTAAAGAAGTTTTCCGTATAAAAATAAGCAGTCCATTTGGGATTATTGTGCCGCGCCGAATCAACATGCCCGTCCACAAAAACAATATTTGAGCTGCCGGAGTGCCTGAATCCGGCATCATCCCTTTGCGATATTCTCGAGAAATCGATGGAGCCAAGTACGCTTTCTCCCGCAAGCATGCGCATTGTCGGCTTCCAGGTCATTCGTGGATGCGTATTCTTCAAGCCGCTTATATAATAATTCATTCCATAGCTGAAAAGAGGCAAAGAACTGTTTCCAAACGAAGGGCATTGGAAAAGTTTTTCGTTATGCCACGCATACGCGTCTTCATAAGGGCCGGGAGCATTGCTTTTCAGCATTGAATTCACAAAGCCTTGCCATTTATACCAAGTGCCATCGCTTTGATTATTAGAATAAGGCAAATATTCATTCTCATTGCTGTAAAGCGCAAAGCCCAAACCTATTTGCTTCATATTGCTTCTGCAGGCAATGCCTTTTCCCCGCGCTCTGGCCTTGTTCAGCGCAGGCAACAGTATGCTTGCAAGGATTGCTATTATAGCAATCACCACGAGCAATTCAATAAGTGTAAACCTAAGCTTCATTTCATTCTCCCATTTTCGTGTTTAAATTTTTGCACGATTTCCGTTTCATCAAATGACATGGATAATCATATATTGACATGTCACAAGTCAAAGCTTTCCCACGGTCAAGATGCTCCACAAGCATCTCCACCGCCTTTTCTGCCTGACCTTCCATATCAGTGCCATTTGCGACAACAGGAGGATTTGAGTCTTTGCAAGTCCGCGAATCACATACACTTACAACACTCACAGCGTCAGGACAACAAAAATTTTGCCGAAATAATTCCTGAACAAGAGCAACCGATGTCTGATCACTGCTCATGATAACTGAAGGCCTCTCAGACTCTGCAAACTTTAGCCATTCATCAAAAAAAGGCTGAGCCGCCTGATAGTTGCAAGGATATTCTGTATAAGCTACACTTAACTTGCAATGTGAGCCAACAGCCTCTGAATATTGCTCCAAGACCCTGCCGACTTTTTCCCTGCTTCTGCGGGTGTCCTCCGCATGCCACAACAAATGTTTATGTCCCATAGATGCACAATATTTAATCAAATTCAAAACTCCGCCTGCGTCATCGCATGCAATTACCGGCGCCAACTTTTCCACTTCCGTGTCGCGCCCCAAAACAACAAGCGGAATGCCAAAATCTGTGAACTTCTTAACAATTGCCGCCTCAACATAACCAGTCAGAATCAATCCGTCTATGCTTCGCTGCCCAATCCTGTCCGGCATGACAAAAGTGTCTATATTTGAAAGATTATACAGGCAGATGTTCAAGCCGTAGCCATGCTTGCGGCATGCGTTTTCAACACCCGTCAAATAGCGCGCAAAACAAGCATTCTGCCAGCCGCCCTCGATTGTGTTGGACATTATATAGCCTAAATAGCCAGTGCGGTTGGTTGCAAGCGCTTTTGCCGCCGCGCTCGGCTGGTAATTCAACTTCCTGGCCGTATCCAGAATTTTCTTTTTTGTGGCTTCAGAAACCTGGATTGCTGAATCCTTGTTGTTCAAAACTCTTGAAACAGTAGGAGGCTTAACTCCCACTATTTTAGCAATATCTTTTAATCTGACTGTCATTTAAAACTCCACTAATCGCTTACAGTAATCGTTTACTGTGCATAAATTATAATGTTAAAAATCTGTTCTGTCAAGAGCTTTTCGAGAAAAGTCAGCGATAAAAAATCAGAAAAGGTAATGCGTCAGTTATTTTTCTGAGTTCAATATGGGCGTTCTCAAGCGGCGCGTTGCTTTTTCCCTGCTTTTTGCGGAATGAGCATATGCGATATGTCCGCGGATTTGTCTTGAGCAAGTATGTCAAGGACTTCCTCCATGAAATCCGCCGGATCGCGCCCTCTGCATTTTGCTGGGGCATTGTCCCCAAACTAACCGGAATCGATTTTTTTCAAAAATCGTAAAAATGACGATAACTTGACGAATCAATTGACAATTTGAGATATTATGAGAAGGCGGTTTGTCCCACGGTATATATTAAATTTAAACCGTGGTCTATGCCACACATAATATTAACCGTGATCGCAATGCGTCACAAAAATACCGGAGGACAAACCATGAATAACAATAGCACAGGAATCTATCTTGGTATGGATGTATCAGAAAAAAGTATCGAATTATTTGCACTATCTGCAGATAACAAAAAAGAAAGCAAGGGCAAGATTGAAAACAATCCAGCAAAAATAAAAGCTTTTCTTGCTGACGTGAAAAATACTTCCAGACTAACTGTAGCTCTTGAAACTGGAACTCATTCACCATGGTTGAGCAAAATGCTGGAAGAACATGGTTGCAAGGTGCTTGTCGGTCACGCTAGAAAGTTACGTGCGATATGGGGCGATGACCACAAATGTGACCAACGAGATGCTGAAATGCTTGCTAGGATAGCCAGAATGGACCCAAAACTATTACATCCGATTAAACATGTTTCCCAGGAAGTACGAGCGGAACAAGCTGTTATCAAGGCTCGTGATGTGTTGGTTAAAACTTCCACAATGTTGATAAATCACCTGAGAGGAACTTTGCGTTCATTCGGGATAAGTACTTCAGAAATCCCTACCACAAGCATGCATAGCAAATTAATGCCCTTGGTTCCTAAGGATCTGCGTCCAGCGCTAAAAGGAATAGTTAAACAATTGAAAGAGGTAAGGACGGAAATCAAAGAGTATGACAAGAAACTGACTGAGCTTTGCAAAAAGCACAAGGAAACAAAAATACTCCAGCAGCTAAATGGTGTAGGGCCAGTTACCGCAATTACTTTTGCCTTGATAATAGCTGATCCACGACGTTTCAGTAGTGCAGGAAGAGTTGGGTCGTACCTGGGCTTAACACCGAAACGTGACCAGTCGGGTGAAGTGGACAAGCAGCTCGGAATTACCAAGTCTGGAAATGGTATGCTTCGAAAACATTTGGTTAAGTCAGCCAATTATATCATGGGACCGTTCGGTATTGACTGTGAACTTCGACGTTATGGGGAACGAATCGCTGCAAAGGGTGGAAAAATCGCAAGACGTAAAGCCAAGGTTGCTGTAGCACGTAAGTTGGCTGTGACAATGTGGAGGTTATGGATCGATGAAGCAGAGTATGACCCGTTTTTCAAAGAACATCAGAGACAAAAGAAAAAAGCAGCTAGGGTTGCCGCATAATCAACAGGAAATATAAATTATAATAATGACAAGTAAATAGTGAGGTATTGAAAAGAGATGAAACAATTTGAAAAATAAATAATTCACTTTATGTCCAGTCCGGCGACCGCGAAAATGGGCTTGAAGCAGGTTGCCAACCATAAAAAGACTTCGTCTTTCAGATTGCGGTGCCCCGGACGGACAACATCATGCGCCGGGCATGGCAGTCCAAAATAAGAGAGCGCGAATAGGAGCAAGACAAAAAAGT
>CAZYVR010000162.1:0-12300 GCA_964651145.1 uncultured Victivallales bacterium
AACAGATAAGGAAATCGGTTCTTAACACCAAAGAACTCGGTACTCTCAAGTTACTCTGATTTGAAAGAAAAATTTAATGTGAGCTATGCCACCATTCAGGCAGCCATGCGCAAGCTGGAAGCCGAAGGCGTTATCGACATAGCAAATGGCAAAGGGTGTTATCTAGCTGGCGCAAAGCCCTTTAAAATTGTCATGCACATGCCGTCAAGCGCCTTGGATTTTGGCTCATTGCATAAAATGCTTCAGAAGCACATAAATAGAAAAAAGCTCAACATTGAAGTGGAATTGCGGGAATGGCAAAGGCATGAGTTGGCGCAAGCCGACAAAGACAACAAGGTTGTAATGGTTTCAGCCTCATTTGATATTCGCTTTGCTTTGTGCGGGCTTGTCAATTTCTCATTTTTCGATGGATTTGAAAAGATGAAAAAAACACTGAAAGACTACAAATGCGGAGTGGATCAGGCTATTTACATCCCATTTTACGCAGGCGTGTCTCAAATGGGAGTCAATCTGGAGCTGTTAAAGAAGCTGGGTCTTAACTTGCGGGACATAACTTGCGACTTCAAATGGTGGAATGATTTTAAAAAGAGATGCAAGGATAAAAATATTATTCATTCTTCTAGATATTGTGACCCTGAATACAAGTGGTGGTTTGGCGGTTTCAGGGCTCTTTTTTTCAATTTGTTGCTTAATGAAAAAAATCTTCCTGAATCTTCTTTTGAAAAGCCTATTTTTGACACTGCCAGCGGCGCAAGGCTTTTGGATATAATGGCTTCACATATTGACAAAGCGGCAAAGGATTCTTTTTTTAAAAATAAATCCGTATTGGATTTAAGCCTGGGCTCGTGGGTGACAATGCAAAAAAATTCCAAAGAAGATTTTAAAGTCAAAGATTTTGCAGTTGTTCCATATTCTTTGGGCGACAGAAAAATTTGCGCTTTAGGGCTGCAATGCTTGCAAACTTTTATTTATCCCAGTGTCAACGCGGAAGAGAAAAAACGTCTGTGGGCTTTTGTGCAAATGCTCGTGTCAAAGCCGTTTCAATTGGATTTTTGCAATCTGTCGGGCATGCTTTCCGTAAATAAAAACATTAAGAGCAATGAATATGCCTGGAACAATCGTCCTGATTTTTCCGCTTTCATGCCGGGAAAAAACGATATAGTGATACCTTCCAATATTTTCAATCCTGACGAGTTGACTTTGCTCGGAACACTTTTTGAGCAATATGTTTACCATGGAGCAGACAAAGAGGCTATACAAAAACAGTTAGACTTGAAGTTGAATTTTAAGCAAACACAAAAAAAGGCAAAGGGAGAAGTGTTATGAAGAAAAATAAATTCACACTCATTGAATTGCTCATAGTGATCGCAATCATTGCTATTTTGGCCTCAATGCTTCTGCCTGCATTGAACAAATCAAGGGATTTGGCAAAAAAAATACATTGCGCCTCTAATTTAAAACAACTTGGTGTGGCTTCTGGAATGTACATTGACGACAATAATGGAAGCTTTCCAACTTTTCCTCCGCGATCATGGGACGGCTTCCTTGCAAAATGGATTCGCGATTATTGCAACGGCGACTACAGATTAGCGCATTGTCCCGCTTCAGATGAGAGTGAGGGATACCCATTTTTGCCAGCCGATGCCAAAATAAAGGCAAATTTAACTTATGGAACAATGATAATGAAAGCTTCGCAAACATACGACTGGGGACTGGTTGGAGTTGACAATGATCCAACAGATCGTTACATATCAAGAAGGATAACTGAGATAAAACGTTCGCCTTCAGATTTTGCTGTTTTGATAGATGGCAAAAGCTGTTTTTTCGGCCTTTATTATTCTGAAGATTCTATCCAGAAAAGGCATTCTGGCAGCTGCAATGTTTTGTTTGCCGACGGGCATGTGGATTCCTGGAGAAAACATATAGGAGTGGCTAATCCCGCCAGCAGAGAAAATATAAGGAGTCATTTTAAAGTAACAGAACAAGGATTAAGTGATTAAAAAAGGAAGGCAAATTATGTTTAGAAATGTATTTTTAGTCGGATACTGCGCGCTTGCAATATTGACCGCTGGTTGCATAGCAGACAAGGCAATAGAAAAAAAAGCTGACAACTTTTGCGAAATTGCTCGCCCTGGCAAAGATGGGAAATTGGTATATAAAGCGGACTTGAAAGGGAATATAATTCCTGATTTTTCATGCGCCGGCTACATGAACGGCGGCGTAGCCATCCCTGATATAAAAGCCAAGATAGCATTGTCGCCAGCAAAAGGGACAGACGACACGGCAAGGATTCAAGACGCCATTGACAAGATGTCAAAAAAGCCTCTGGATAAAAATGGATTTCGCGGAGCTGTGCTGTTGAAAAAGGGAACATACAAGGTTGCTGGAACTTTGCTCATAAACAAAAGCGGAATTGTTTTGCGCGGGGATGGGCAGGGCAAAGATGGGACAGTGATCATTGCGACGGGAAAGAAAAAGCGCAATTTGATTGAGGTGGGAGAAGCCGGCAAAAAATATCCTGTTTTGTTTTTCCTTAAAAAGAAAGGCAAATCCGCAAAAATCATAGACGATTACGTTTCGGTTGGCGCAAAAAGTTTTCATGTTTCTTCAGTCAAAGATTTTAAGCCTGGCGACAAGATAATTGTTTATTGTCTGCCCAATGACCGCTGGAGAGCTGTATTGGGGATGGACAGGATTCCTTTAAGAAAAGACGGGATAAAACAGATTCAATGGAATACAGGACGGCATTATCAAAAGTATCGCAGAGTGATTGAAAAAATAGAAGGCAATAAAGTGACGATTGACGCTCCTGTCATGTGCCGGTTGGACAAGGAGTATTATACCATCAGGGAGATATATAAATATGATGACCCTAAAAGCATTTGCAATGTTGGCGTTGAAAGCTTAAGGCTGGTGTCTGGGTACAAAAAAGGGAAAGAAAAAAGCGATGAAGAGCACGCCTGGACTGCCATCTCAATAGACAAGGCTCATGATGTGTGGGTGCAAAATGTGACGGCTCTTCACTTTGGCTTTGCTTGCGTTGAGATTATCCGAGGGGCAAGAAATGTGACTGTTCAAGACTGCGCCTGTCTTGATCCTGTTTCAATAATTTCAGGCGGCAGAAGGTATTCTTTTTTGATAAATGGCCAGAAAAGCCTAGTGCAAAGGTGCTATGCCAGAGGCGGGCGACATGACTATGTGACCAGCGGCAGAGTGCGTGGACCAAACGTTTTTTTGGATTGCTATGCTGTTAAAACGCATGCGGACATAGGGCCTCATCAAAGATGGGCTGTCGGCACGCTTTATGACAATATTATTGCGCCTGACGGGAAAATATACATTCAAGACCGAGGCAGCTGCGGTCCTGGACACGGATGGGCTGGCGCAAACGAAGTCATATGGAATTGCTTGGCGGACAAGCTGATATGCGAAAAGCCTCCGATAGCGCAGAATTATTGCATTGGTTCAAAAGGCAGAAAGGAACGCGGATATACAAAGAGGCGCCCATTTGGCTATTGGGAATCGCATGGAAAACATGTGTCTCCGCGCAGTCTCTATTTGAAGCAGTTGGAAGACAGATTGGGTAAAAAAGCGGTTGAGAATGTGACTATTCCTGAGCAGCGTAAGGGAGAAATCAGCAAATATCTCAAGGACAAGTTTTCCAAATAATGGGGTTTATCGCGCTGAAATGATCTATAGAGTTGCGACAGCCCATATTGGGCTGTCGCATAATTTTTATATGCTATAGCTTTCGCCTTCGGCGCCAAGCCCAAACAAAGTTTGGATATTTTTACGGCTGCGCCGGGCTTTTTTTATTTTTTTTCATTTTTTCCACAGTGTAGTAGAAGGCCGGGAGGATTAACAATGTGAGCAATGTTGAGCTTGCAAGGCCGAACACGACAGTTGCGGCAAGCGGTCTTTGCACTTCGGCTCCGGAACTCATGGACATAAGCAAAGGCAAAAGCCCCAGCAATGTGGTTAGCGTGGTCAGAACAACAGGCCTGAAGCGAATAACACAGCCTTGAATCACCGCCTCCCGCAATGAATGCCCTTCTTCTCTTAACTGATTAAAGTCGGCAATCATTACCACCGCGTCCTGCATTGCTATTCCGAAAAGAACAATGAATCCTATGGAAGCCGGAACTGACAGGTATTCGTCAAAAAACCAAAGGCCGAAGACGCCGCCTATCAATGATAACGGAACGTTTATCATTACTATTCCGGCATGTCGGAATGAGAGAAACGCCGACCAAAGCAGAAAAAAGATAATAGCAATGACTATGGGGACAATTATCGCAAGACGCGTCATGGCGCGTTGCTGGTTCTCAAACTGTCCTCCGAAACCAACAAAATATCCGGGCGGCAGTTTAACTTCTTCCTTAATGCGTTTTCGGATATCCGCGATCACATGGCTTAAGGCGCGCCCTTTGATGTTGCCTTGCACTGCCCAGCGGCGCTGATTTTTTTCGCGGTTTATCTGCATCGGCCCTTCCACCATGGTCACATTGGCTACTTGCTCCAGTGTCACAGTTTTGTTGTTTGGCGCATGGACAAGAAGCTGCTTTATTGATTCAGGGTCGGAACGGAAGTCTTCATCATAGCGCAGAAGAATTCCATAGCGTCTTGTATTCAGATAAATATTGTCGATTACTTTGCCGCCAACGGCGGTTTCGACTATCTCCATTATTTCTTCGCCATTGACTCCGTAGCGCGCGGCTTTTTTCCAGTCGACTGTCACTTTCACCTGCGGCTGACCAAAGCTTTGCTCTACTGAAAGGTCAACCAGGCCGGGCACCGTTTTGACCGCTCCTCTTATTTTTTCCGCCGTTTTTCTGAGAATGTCAAGGTCTTCGCCATAGACCTTGATGGCAAGCTGCGCCCTTGTTCCCGATATCAGCTCGTCAAACGCGTTCTGGATAGGCTGTGTGAAGTTGATCTGCACGCCTGGATACTTCCCCAGCTCCTTTCTCAAGGCTTCAACAAGGGCTTTTTTGTTTCTGAAGCCGACTTTGCCCTCCGTTGGCTTCAGCTCTATATGAATTTCCGCGTAATTGACCGGATGCGGATGGCTGCCAGCCTCCGGGCGGCCAATGCGTGAAATTACTTCATCCACTTCCTTGAAACTCATTATTTTTTTTGCCAGCCGGTTGACTGTTTCTGTGGCTTTTTCAATGCTTATTGAAGGAGCCATGCTTACTCCGGCCAGAATCGAGCCCTCCTCAAGTGTGGGCATAAATTCTGTCCCAAGCTTCATAAGCGTGAAAACGCTGAAAAACACAGCAATGGCGGCGCCCGCAAAGAGCGCATACCGCAATTTTAAGACATAAGGCAACAGCCTTCCGTAAACCTTGCCCAAAGACAAAAGCGGATTGAACCAGCCTTCCTTATGAGGCCCAAGCAAAAGACTGCCAAGAACAGGCGCGGCAACTATCGCCGCAAAAATAGAGCCCAGCAAGGCTAGGCATATTGCGGACGCCATTGGGCCAAACATTTTTCCTTCTATGCCAGTCAGGGAGTACAGGGGCAGAAACACCGCCACAATTATAAGAAGAGCGAATGTTATGGGGCGGCCCACTTCGCGCGCGGCTTCACTTGCCACAAGTATTTTGGAGCGCGTTTTATTTCCGGGCATGGAAAAATGGCGCACTATATTTTCAGTGACCACAATCGAGCCGTCCACAAGCATTCCTATTGCGATTGCAATTCCGCCAAGTGACATCAGATTGGCTGATATGCCAAAATAATTCATCGCAATAATTGCCAGAGCCGCACTGAAAGGTATTGCGGTTGCCACTATAAGCGAAGCTTTCAAGCTCCCCAGAAAAAGAGCCAGCACAATCAATACAAGAACTACGCCCTGAAGAAGGGCCACAGTAACAGTTGAGTTTGCGTTTTTGACCAATTCGGCCTGCTCATAATAAGGAACTAATTTTACGCCGTCCGGGAGGCCAGCGCTGATTTTGTCGACAGCCTTGTAAAGCTTGTCGATTACCTTCGATGTGTTCTCTCCGTAAAGCTTCAAGACAAGTCCTGAAACCACTTCGTCCTCGCCATTGCGAGTCACAACGCCCCGCCTTAGAGCATTTCCCAGCTTTACGCGCGCAACGTCATTTATTGTAACAGGAACTCCGCCGACTTCCTTGATTGTTATGTTGCGGATGTCGTCAAGATCCTTCAAGAGTCCCACGCCTCTCACCAGATATTCCTCGGAGCCGATAACCAGATATTGCCCGCCAGCGTTGCGGTTGTTCGAATTGACCGCATCGACAATCGCGTCAACGGAAAGATTATATTTTTTCAGTTTGTTAGGATTGGCGACAATCTGATATTGGAGCACATGTCCGCCGACAGAAAGAATATCTGTCACTCCCGGCACTGTGCGAAGCTGAAATTTAACCACCCAGTCGTTAAGTTCCCGCAAATAAGTGTTCAGTTCCTTTCCGCCAGTGTCGACTTTTTTGGGGTCTGCAGTCAGGTAATAGATGAAAATCTGGCCCAGTCCGCTTGAGATGGGCCCGAGCGCAGGCTTTGAATAGCCTGGAGGCAATTCATTGCTGACACGCGCAAGGCGTTCCGCCACAAGTTGTCTGGCAAAATAAATATCCACATTGTCTTTAAAATACACATAAACGACCCCCATCCCAAAAGCCGATGTGGATTTTACGAGTGTAACATCGGGCAAGCCATTCATGGCGGATTCGACAGGGTATATTATAAGGCGTTCAATTTCTTCCGGAGCCAAGCCATCGGCCTCCGCAAAAACCGGAACCATAACGGGCGAGATGTCTGGAAACGCGTCAATTGGAATATTCCTGTATGAATAATATCCAAATGCCAGAACGGCAATAAAGCCCACTATCGTCATTGGACGGTTGTGAAGGGCGAAATTAATTATTTTTTCAATCATGATCTTCCTTTCAGCGCTAATTAATGTCCGTGTCCGGCATGGGGGTCAAGGCCGCTTGTTATCATGATCGACTTCAGGTCAAAGGCTCCGTTTGAAACATATTTTTCTCCCGGCTTAAGCCCGGAAACAATTTCTATTGAATCTCTGCTTGAGCGTCCTGTGACTACGCGCGAAGGGGAAAACCCTTTTCCTTTCGGAACAAACACAACTTTTTCCCCGGCCATCATCTGAACCGCCGCTTTTTTAACAACGACATTGCCCACGTTTAAGTCATTGGAAATTATTCCTATGGCAAACATGCCTGGCTTAAGTTCTCCTGAAGGATTTTTAAGATTGACCCGCACCAGAGTTGTTCTTGTTTCTGGATTAAGTTCCGGGGCAATATATGAAATTGTTCCTTTATACTCCGGGCAGCCGCCTATGACAACTTTTACATTCATTCCTTTTTTGAGCTTCGGCAAATCTTTTTGATGAGCCTTCATGTCAAGCCAGACTTCGCTCAAATCGGCAATGATGAATGATATTTGGCTGTTGTCTTCGGGATAGTTCTGCCCAAGAGTGATGTCTTTGTCTATCACTTCGCCGGAAATAAGGGCTTTCATCGGAAAACTTGTGCAAAGCTCTTTGTTATTATGGCCTTCGTGCGTTTCAATGTCAGGGTCAAGTCCGAGCGCCTTTATTTTGTCCTTTGCAAAATGTGTGGCAATTTTTGCCGCCGCATATTCTTGTCGCGCTTTGATGTATTCACGCATTGATACAGCTTTTTTTTCAGTCAATTTTTTGGTTCTCTCATATTCATCTTTTGACAAAATCTCTTTTTCTTTAGCTGAATAATAATCAATGAAAAGCTCACCAAGCTTATGGCTTTGCAAAAGAGCCATAACCTCGCCTTTTTTTACTTTGTCGCCCACATTTTTATAAACAGCGGTAATGAAGCCTGGGATTCGAGGCATTACATGCGCGATCCTGTGCGATTCATATTTTATTTCGCCGGGCAAAGTGAGTTTGCCGTTCAGAGAGCCAGTTTCAGCCTCGCTTGTTTTAAGCTTAACCGCATCCTTCTGAAAACTGGTCAAAGTAACGGCGGCCTCGTCGTCGCAACCTTTATCCTCGTCGGCCTTTTCCTTTTCAGCTTCATGATCATGGCCTTTATGCTCATCGGCCTTTTCAGCTTCATGATCATGGCCTTTATGCTCGTCGGCCTCGTCTTTATGGGCTTCATTTTTGTTGTTTTTTTGTGAGTGAGCGCAGTTTTTGTGTTGGTCTTCGCTTTTATTTTTTTCCGCATTTGCGCCTGTGTTTATTAAAAGCAACAGGCAGAAAACAATATAGAATTTCATTTTTATTTCCTGTGGGAACGTTTGTCTGTTTAAGTAGAAAGAATACAATTCAAGAGCAAAAAATCTTGTTATGATTTTGAAGAAGTCTGTTGACCCGCAAAAAAATCATGTGAGCATTATAACGCTTCTAAACATGAAAGCGGGAGAGGTTCCCGAAGGATTCATGTATGTGAATTGAACTGATAAGTTTTTTATGCAATCAAAAACATCAAAGCACATTCTTGGCGCTGACTTGAAAGTTTTGAGAGCAGCTGTGTTTTTTGCGTTTTGGATTTGACAGACATCCCTGTCGTTCTGATTTTCACAATTGTGCCGTTCCAACTTGCAAAGGCAACAATTAGAGTTAGAGCCGCAATCGAAAATAGAAGTTGAAACCTGGGAAACCTGATGCTCGCAATGAGAATGATAATTGCGAGAAGAAAAAATGCATAAAGCAAAAGCAAAAAAGATGATAAAAAAGACATCGAATGATCTTTCCCTCATAATATGCTTTCCTTTTTGTTTATTCTGTTCGCTTCTATATATTATACAGAGATAATAGCAAAAGTCCAATGCGTATTTTTCAGGACTTTTGTCAGTCCCGTCGCATTAGACGGCTCCGTCAAAAGTCACGGGAGCTGGCGCTGCAACGAAATAAAGCTTGTTGTCGCTTTGCATCCCAACAAGCAACAGGCTTTCAATGCGCCATGCGCGCTGTCGCTTAACTTCTTATATTCCAACAGCTTTTGGCTTTACCGACCAGTTATTCCGCCGCTGGATGGCGTCCGGACAAAGTCCGGTTTTTTATACGATTGCATTGAGCTCTTTTTTATTTCTTTAAACTCAGAATAAAGATGACACCTTGCGTAAAAAGTTCATTACGGCACGTTGCAGCCATTTCCAGCTTGCGAATTATGGAATTAGAATGTAAATTCGAGGTGTCGCTTTTAAAAGCATGCACACAAATCCCATTATTGAGGAGAAATATATGAAAGCATTGAATTTTATTGTAATTTTAGGATTGGCCGCAATTTTGGCCGGTTGTGAAACCACCGAATCCAAACGTCGTGACCGCCAGCTGCAAAGCCTGATGGCGCGCACACAAGAATCTTCTCAGCTTTATGAGAATCAAAGCGGCAAAGCATTAAGCAAATTGACAGAACTGCAGGAAGATTACACTGACCTTGTAAACAGAGTTAACCAGCTTCAGCGTTATATTTCCACCTTAAACTCCAACAATCAGAAGCTTCAGAATGAGCTGGCTGTCCTTAAAAACGCATTGATAGCAGAACAAAGGGCGCGTCAGGAATCTATAAACAAAATGGTGGAGCATGTTGCAAAAGAGACAGCAAACGCAATCAATTCAATAAAGCGTTCGGCCCCTCGGAGCAATGGCAATAACAATAGGCCAGTAGGCAAAGGCAAATTTTATGTTTACACTGTTCAGTCTGGAGCCACGCTTGGCGCCATTGCAAAGGCTTATAAGGTTAACATTTCCGATATTAAAAAAGCGAACAAACTCAAAAACGACGATATTCGCGTTGGGCAAAAGCTTTACATACCCAAGAATTAAACTTGCGGCAAATATAAAGAGAGCATGTCTCAATCATTGACGTCATCAATAAATAAATAAACAATTATCAATTTTCAGAATACTGATTTTCAGCTTATTGTTATTATAAGCAAATTTTAACAATAACCGAAAGGTTCTAATTCATGACAAACAATAGTCATAATTTCTGGAAACGCCTGACGCCGCTGGCGACAGCGCAATTTTTGGGCATATTCAACGATCATGCGTTCAAAGCTATATCAGTGCTTGTTGCGGTGGGAGTGTCAAGCAGCTATTCTAAGAATTCAGCGTTTCTGGCGTTGCTGACAATCGTTTTTGTTCTTCCCTTTTTGCTGTTATCAGAAGTTGCCGGCTATCTGGCTGACCGTTTTCCGAAACGAAATGTGATGGTGTTCGCGAAAGTTGGGGAAATTTGCGTGATGCTTTTAGGGGTTGTGGCTTTAGGGAATGTGTCCGAATGGGGAGTTTTTCCGCTTTTATTCGTAATGTTTCTGATGGCGGCGCAAAGCGCGTTTTTCAGTCCTTCGTTTAACGGGATAATGCCTGAACTTTTTCCAGAAAAAGAATTATCGAGCGCAAATGGAAATGTGGGGATGATAAATTTTATGGCCGTCATATTGGGCGGCGGCTCGGGATTTTTGCTAAAGAGCCTGGTCAGCGACAATTTATATCTGTGCGGATTTTTCTTTAGCGGTCTGGCTATAACTGGCATGTTTGCCGCTCTTAAGATTGTTCCAGGACACGCTGGCAATCCAAATCGTGAATGGCATTGGAATGTGTTCTTGAAATACGCTGACGGCTTAAAGACGCTGGCAAAAAAACGAGCCCTTTTTATTGCGATGCTGGGAGAATCGTATTTCTTCGCCATTGGCGCGGCAGTTCAGGCGATATTGATAACTTACGCTATATTTGTCCTGAAAATACCAAGCGACTATGCAATCTCAATCGGCTTATTGCAGTTCATCATGGCGCTCGGGATTGGCTTTGGCTGCTGGCTTTCGGGCATATTTTCAGCGAACAAGGTGGAGCTGGGAATTGTTCCATTCGGCGCGGCTGGAATGTTTCTTTTTATGATTCTGGCGGCATTGTGTCCCGGAGACGCCATATTTGTGAACGGCATTATATTTTATCCGTTTGCGACTGCCTTCATAGGTTTTCTGGGAATATCAGGGGGCTTGTTTGTTATTCCGCTCCGCGCGTACCAGCAACAAAACACCGATCCTTCGGAAAGGGGGAATTTCTTTGCCAACGCAAATATGATTTGTTTTTCAGGGATGCTGCTCACAGGTCTTTTAATGTTTGTTCTCACTTCCGGCTCTGCAAACGGCATGCCCACAGATTCCGTCCAGACTCCGCTGGCCTGGATTCAATCCAAATGCTTCAGCGTTGACCCTTCCACTATTTTATTTTCAATGGGCTTTCTTACCCTTTTTGCCTCATTGTATGCTTTCCTCATACTGCCTGAATTTATGTTCAGGTTTATGGCGCTCGTTCTTGCGCGCTCGCTTTACAAGGTCCGCATAAAAGGCGCGGAAAACATTCCGTCAAACGGGCCCGCATTGCTGGTTGCCAATCATGTTTCGTTTGTGGACGCCTTTCTGATATCCTCATGCGTGTCCAGGCCAATACGCTTTTTGATGCATGAAAGTTTTTACAGGAATCCGTGGCTTCATCGTTTTGTGAAATGGGCTGGCTTCATAGAGGTTCCCGATTCAAGCAAGCCCAAGGGAACTGTCGAACTTCTTAAAATAGCCAAAGCGGCGCTCAAAAATGGCGAAATCGTCTGCGTTTTCCCGGAGGGCAAAATAACGCATAACGGCATAATGCAGCACTTCAAAAAAGGCGCCATAAATATGTTGCCTGAAGGCATGAACGTGCCGGTTATTCCCATAAGGCTTGGAATGTTGTGGGGCAGCATTTTCAGTTACTATTACGGAAAAATCAAATTGCGGCTCCCCCATGAACTGCCCCATCCGGCTTCAGTCACCATAGGGACGCCTGTTCCGAAAGGCACGCCTCCCTTCAAGCTCAGGCAGATATTGTCAGAGCTTGCGGCGGAAACGGAAAGCGAGCCGCGCGATGAAGAGCGCCCCATTCACTATCGCTTTGCAAAACGCGCGATGCGTCGCCCTTTTCAAAAACTTCTCTGGGACGCCGACGGCAAAGGGGTCAATAATTTTTCGGTGTTTGTGCGCGCCGCTCTGCTCAGCCGCGAGATAAAAAAGATGGTTCCGGCCGACGAGAAATATGTTGGAGTAATGCTTCCAAACACAACAGTGACGTCAATCACTATTTTAGCCACAATGCTAGCGGACAAAGTCCCGGCCATCATGAATTTTACGGCGTCAAAGGAATCGCAGGAGGCGGCGATAAAGAAAGCCGGTGCAAGCTGCATCCTGACCAGCCGCAGATTTCTGAAAAAAGCAAACATAGACAAACTTCCGGAAATGGTGTTTCTGGAAGACATTGCCCAAAGGGTGTCGAAGCCCCGACGGATTCTC
>CAZYVR010000163.1:0-12231 GCA_964651145.1 uncultured Victivallales bacterium
GGGCCGGTTATTTCTTGTGTCAGCCTCACTGCGGAACAAAGCGCAGAAGAACCATCAATTCTCCAATAATCATCGCCTGATTTTATTTCCTTAGGCCATGGAATTATTGCTGGCTGCGCAGCTTGACTTTTTAAATTAAATACGCATGCTGTCACGAAAAGAGCACAGAGTACTATTTTTGTTTTCTTCATTTTTTTACCTTTTTTTATTATAGATTTTTTATTATAGATTATGGGTAGCCTTCCCAGCCATTCCAGTTTGGATTTATTAAGTCTGTATATTTTTTTCTTTCCACATTTCCTCCAATGAAAAGAACGTTTGCCCCATTATTGTGAAGAGTGGAAATATTCCCGAAATTCCTGCCAGAATGTCCATAGGGGTTACCGTGGTAAGCTTGCCTGCCGTTAAAATATGTAACATTGTCTTCGCCTTGCTGTTCCGTGAAATACATTACGTGGGGCTTTATTTGGGATATTCTTTTCCAGGGATAAGAGAAGTTAGCCCAATCAGGATATGGGAAAACCAGACTTATAATATAAACAGGATATTCCCTATTCGTATTATGAGCAATGGGGCAGTTCAAGACAGGAACTTCTTTTGTCTTATAATATAAATAGTCTGGCTTAGGTTCACCCAGGTATCCATTTTGAACTAGCGCAATGTCCCATCTGGAACCATCATAACTATAAGCTTTCGTGCATGCCCTCATTGTATATCCGTCAAAATCTGAAGAATACGCAATCACTCCTAATCCAATCTGCTTTAAGTTATTCTGACAATATACCCCTTGAGCTTTCAATTTTGCACTTTTAAGCGCAGGCAGCAACATGCTGGCGAGAATCGCGATTATTGCGATTACAACGAGCAATTCAATGAGCGTAAAGTGCTTTAATGGTTTCATCTAAATTATCCTCCTTCTATTGATTTTTCTATAACCAGGATACTTCTTTCAGTAATCCCTTTCAGGGACAATTGGTTCTCATTGATGCTGAGGATTGCATTGCCCACAACCTGCCTGACAGATTCGAAAGGAATATTGATTTTTAAATTTGCCTCCACAGGGATGACATCCGTTCTCATTTTTGTCCTTCCCGATGGAGTTCCGGTGGAGGAAAGTTCATTGACCAACTGAACAAGCAGCTGTTTTTTGTTTTTCATTTCCCATACAGAAAAATAAATACAGGAAGGAGCTTCGCATTCCAGTAGTTGCTTATTCTGTATCTTTTTAAATAGACTCTTTAAATATTTCTTCCAGTTTAGATTATCAGACTCTCTAAAAAGCTGTCCCAGATCACAGTTCAGAAAATATATTTTCCCTTTGCCAAAATTCTTTATAGCCAGTCCGGCTGTAAACGATTCGTTATCTTCCGGTTTTATCTTATAGGAGAGTTTTTGAATGATTTGCCATGAATCGTCCATATCAACTATAATCGCATCCGAACCAAGATGCAGTTGTCCGACTGGATACCCCGGGATTTCATGATCCGCCCATCCTGCGCCGTCATCGGCATATGATAAATCTAGATTATATTCCTTTATCTGTTCTTCATCAAAATTGATCTTTATATTGGGAACGGAGGGAATGTTGTCCTGCGGTGTTCCATTTTCATTTACCCAGCGCGGCTTTTCCGTTTTGATGTCATTAATGAATTTGATGCCTGCGCCATCCCAAAGCAGTTCGGAATCAGCTTTCCCGTATTCATCAAGTAGTCCTGTTTTCAACGTGGCAAGAACAATGCCGCCGTCATTAACATATTTTTTTAAACTTTCACTGGCTTTTTTGCTTAAAGCAACAGCATTGTCAACTAGCAGAAAGCTGAATCCATCAAGCCTGCCGTTTTCAAGCTGATTGTCACCGAAAAACTGAACCGGGATATGATCTTCTGCAAGTACCCGGAAAAGCGCGCGCTGGCGGGTGAAAAATTCAAATGATTCGTCCTTGTAATTGATATTGCAAGTGGTATCTGAAAACAGCACAGCCGAATTTTTTATTTCTTCAGCGCTTGATAAAAAATTCTCCGTTTCTTTTATGCGTTTCATCAATTTATCCATATAAGGAACGCAGCCTTGAATTGACAAAAAAGTTCCGGCGGCAAGAGCACTGTTGATTTCCACTGCCGCCTCTGCTTCGGGTATATCCGGGGTAATATATGTGTAAGCCTGGCAATTTCCCCCTTCCGAGAGTACCTTTGACGCATGGATTAGATAAAGGGTGCTCTGCATTAATGAAAGCGGAATTTTTTCTGGGAATTTAGCCGCTACCTCAGGGTATATTTCAACGCTTGTGATTTCAAAGTTTTTCCCGTTATAACATGATTGCCCGCCAAGCCAGTTGCACCAAGCATAAGGAGAGTTGAAGATTACACTAATCCGAGGATCTACAGCATGCACAACGTCACAGACCATTTTTCCGAATTCACCAAGTTGACGAGCTCGCCATCTTGCGTTGTTTATCCATTCCCTGCTTTTCCAGTCTTTTTTCAGCGGCATGGGATAACCGGTTTCCTTTTGAAATTTTTCAAGGCAGCATGGGCACCTGCAAGCATCCGCGGCCATTGTCGGGCCGTCAATATAAAATCCGTCAGGGCTGTATTTGCGGCTAATTTCAGCCAATATATCGCAAATAAATTCCCCAAAACCGGTATTCCAGCACCCATAGCTTTTCCAGTGAGAGGACGCGGCCTTGTTTCCGGTTGCATTTGCCTGATTCCATTCAGGATGCCTGTCGGCGAGCGCTTCAAATGAAAGAGGCGCTATATAACAGCAAAACTTGAGTTCAACTCCACAGCATGCATTTGACAGTTCCTCAATCAGGTCTTTTTCACCCAGAAGCGGATCTTTGGTGTAAAATTCAGTATTATAGTTAGAATAACACTGGGAATGAGTGTCGACGCATATAGATGACGCCCCTATTTTTTCTGCATATTCTACAAACTTTTTTGAGTCGAAAGTCTTGACTCTTTCAGGATAATTCAGATTCCTGAACAACTGTCTGTAATCTTTATCAAGATAGCTTTCCATCATTTAAATAGCCTTGCATGAGTTTTTTATTAATAGTTTTGTCGGCATCAAAATCTTTAAACAGGGAGTATGCGGATTTGCCATTCTGTCAAGAAGCATTCTGACAAGAAGCCGTCCCATATCCTCTTTCGGAAAATCAACAGTTGTAATCTCCGGCGCCAGAATGTCAGGAAAACATTGATTGCCAAAGCCGACGACGCTAACATCTTTCGGAACTCTTATTCCTGCGTCTTTTAAATATTGAATTATATTTATCGCACATGAATCGTTTGCCCCCAAAACAGCAGTAACTCTCATTTTCTTGACTAATTCAACAATTTCTTCATATGATTTATCAATCCATAAAAGTTTTTTGCAATCTACGCAGTCGCTCTCTTCCATTGCTCTCCGGTACCCTTCAAACCTTTCCTGAAAACGAGAGTCTCCATGCAGGTGATAAAAGCCTATGTTTCTATGCCCAAGATTAATTAAGTGCTTTGTCATATTATAAGCTCCAGTTGTGTTGTCTGGCAAAACAACATCATGCTCAGAGCTGCGGGGATCCCCATAAAGCACCAGCGGTATCCCTTTTTTATTTATTGCGCTATAAATCTCCTCAGACACAGGGCTTGACACTATCACGCTATCCGCCCCGCTTCTTTCTTTGATATCTTTGATAATTTCCTCTGGTTCTGTCGAGCAGGAAACTGTAGTGAATAGAATTCGACAATCACGCCTTTTTGCTTCGCTCTCTGCTCCCACAAAAATTTTAAAATGATATGAATCCCTTGATAGCTCCATTTCTTGAGGAAATAAAAAACATATTGTTTTTATTTCTTCACTAATTTTATTTTTTGATTTAGTCTCTTTTGTTGCCACAAATGTTCCCACGCCTGGAACTCTGGATAGAACCCCCTGTTGGGTTAAATTATCTAAAGCGCGCTTAGCTGTCGAACGAGTTACCTTAAACAGCTTGGCAAACTCATGTTCCGATTTAACTTTATCTCCTTTAAGTAATTTTTTAGTTTTAATATCGCCAATAATACTTTCTTGTATTTGAATGTAGGCTGCTTTCATAACAATCCCGCCTTGGTTATTCATGATTAATCATGATTATACATTAACTAATCTTCAATGTCAAGAGGAAAGAAAAAAATGATACAGAAACACATTCGATGCCACTGAAAGAGATCGGCAACTAAAAGGCGTCAAGCAAAAGCTCTTGTTCGCAACACAGATGAAAAGAAAATCAAACGCACAACCTTCCTCCCGGAATTCACGCTTGCTGCAAATTACATGTTGAATAATTTACAGCAATGAGGCAGCATCAGAATGATCCCTGAAATTGCAGGGAGAAAAGCCGATGTGCTTCTTGAATTTTCTGGAAAAATACAATTGGTCTTCAAAGTTAAGCGCTTCGGCTATCTCGCAAATTTTCATCTGGGTTTCCAGAAGGAGCCTTTTAGCTTCGTTCATCTTAAGTCTTGTTGCATATTGCCCCGGAGGCAATTCAAACACCTTGTTCCATTCTCGCAGAAAAGTTCTCTTTGAAAGCCCGTGTTTTTTAGATATTGCTTCCCAGTCGAAATTATCCATATAATGAATTTCCAAATGCGACGCTATTTCTCTGACAGCCCTTTCTTTCTCGTCAATAAATCTCTCTTCAAGAATGCGCGACAATGAAGCCTCAGAAATCAGACGTTCACAGATCCTGTCAACTCTGTCCATGCTGCCAGGACTGTGAATCTTAGGGCAAAACTCAAAGAGCTCTTTCAATAATGAAGAAATCTTTTCCGATATTTCGATTGGAAACCCTCCACCGCGCAAATCAAAATTATAGCGACTGAACTCTTTTATATATTTTGCATCATAACTGAAGTAAAGCGTTTCAACTGGCAACGGCGTAAGCGACTCATACAGCGGCCCCGGAGCGCTTATCCCAAAGCATGGAATCGAGTTCATTCGCCTTATTTCATCAATGGCGTTAACTGTGCGACTGGCTTTGCCTGAAAGGACAAAAGAAAAGTTTACCGTTGGATGATGAACTTTGCCTAAATGAAAATTATCAGGGATATAGCCTATATACTTTACCGGAAGCCAGAAAGGGACTTCTCTTGGCATCTCGTCAAACTTCAAATGAAATCTGTCCATTGTGATTTCCTTGTTTTATGAGAAATATAACGCCTATGGCAGAAATGTCCATACGATTGTCATTTTATTCCATTGAAGAAATTCCACGTTTCCTGTAAGTTTTCAGATACTGAAAATAAAAACCAAGTCAACAAAGGAATTTAACAATGGAAAAATTAATTAAGATCAACGAGAATCTCGAAATAAAAATTGAATGCATAAGTCCGTCAATATTCAGGGTCCGCGCAAGCAGCAACGATAATTTTTCTGAAAGCGGACTTAACCGTTATGGAATAATAAAGAAAAATTTGCCGGAAGGCAAAGCAAATTGCGAGGAAAACAACGAAAAGCTTATCATATTCACGACTGAAGCAACCCTGAAAATCGATAAAAAAATAGGGGTGACAACCTTTTTGGACAAAGCGGGAAAAACTCTTCTCGCAGAAAAAGGATCTTCCAAGTCAGAATTCAAAAACGGATTTAGCATATCATTCGAGCTTTCGGAAGATGAAAGGCTTTATGGCTTCGGAGACGAAAATCGCGAGAGAATAAATAAGCGCGGACATAAAAACATAATGGCAGTGCGGAACGTGGCTAGCTATGCCCCAATTCCTTTCGTCATGAGCGACAAGGGCTGGGGGTTGTTTATGAATACAACATGGTATCATTCTTTTGACGCGGGCGCAGAAGAGAAAAACACTCTAAGTTTTCATGCCGATAAAGGGTTCCTTGATTATTATTTTATTGCCGGAAGCTCATTGCCGGAGCTTCTTGATAAATATACAGACCTGACGGGAAAACCCTATATGTTGCCAAAATGGGGATATGCTCTGACATACGTAAACGATGAACGCGAAGTGCGCGCGAAAGATGTGTTGACCGACGCATATGAGTTCAGGCGCAACGATATCCCTTGCGACGTAATGGGACTGGAGCCAGGGTGGATGGAGGAGCGCTATGACTATTCCGTTGATAAAAAATGGAGCGAGAAGCGCTTTCATATTCCTTTCTGGCTGAAAGGCAAAAATCATGGAACTTTCCACTCATCCCTCAGAAATATGGGGTTCAGGATGAGTCTATGGCTTTGTTGCGATTATGACTTGAGTGAATACGAGGAAAGCCTTATCAATGGACAAAAAACGGAAAACGTTGAAGGTAAAGAAAGCAGGCTTGAAGAGGACCTTATTAAAGACCCTCATTTTCATCCTCAGTATATGGACAAGCTTACTAAACCGGGAGAGGCGTGGTTTGAGCATCTAAAGAAATTTGTAGATGACGGAGCGGAAGCGTTTAAGCTTGACGGCGCAAATCAGATATGCTTTCATCCTGATCGCAAGTGGAGAAACGGGATGGAAGACGCAGAAATGCACAATCTCTATCCAGTTCTTCTGAGCAAGCAGATGACGCTGGGCTATGAAGGACACGCCCAAAAAAGAGCAATGGTCTTCACTGCCGGCGGCTATGCGGGAACTCAACAGTACTCTGCAACATGGGCAGGCGACACAGGAGGCGGGAAAAAGCCGCTTGTGTCCTTGTTGAACCATGGACTGTCGGGGCATTCCAACGCCTGCAGCGATATGGACGTTCACACGGACGCTGGAATCCATTTTGGATTTCTGCAAGCTTTGTCGCAGGCGTTTTCATGGCACATGTACAATCAGCCGTGGTTCTTTCCAAAAGAACGATTTGCCATGTACAAAGACTACGCAAAATTGCGCTATAGGATCATGCCCTACATCTACTCCATGGCCCATGTAGCCGCCAAGACGGCAATGCCTATAATGCGCGCAATGAGCCTCGCTTTTTCTGAAGATAAAAAATGCGACAACTATATACACCAATACATGTTTGGGGATTATTTTCTTGTATCCGCCTTTGTCGACAAAGTCTATTTGCCTAAAGGGGAATGGATAGACTACTGGACAGGCAGGCGCACCAAAGGCCCCATTGAAACTCCTACTGAGTTCCCCGAAAACAGAGGCGGCCCACTTTTTGTAAAGGCAGGGGCCATCATTCCCACCCAGGAAGACTGTGATTGCATCGGAACAGACACCCCAGAAAAAATCATATGGGAAATATTCCCATGCGAAAATTCATCGTTCACGCTGAGGGAGGACGATGGCGAATCATTCGAATACCTCGAGGGGCAAATTGCTGAAACACTTCTCGAATGCTCCGAAGAAGACAAACAAATATCCGTAACAATTCACCCGCGCAAAGGCTCATACAGCAGTATGCCGGAAACACGCTTGCATGAACTACAAATCCATTGCGACAATAAGCCAGCCGAAGCAAGCTCCGATTGGAAATATGATGAGGTTCTAAAAATACTGACAGTCAAGCCTGTCCAGGAAAAGAAAGAGAATATTGTAATTAAAATCTCATCCTAACGCTATTCGCTGTGAGGTGTAGGGAACCATCGAGTCACCGATAGGGATAAAATAGCGAAATAGCACTCAAGTCTACGTGTTTGCTTATGCTTTATTCTTCCTTCCTAGCAAGCTACTTATAGCTCAAACCCGAACGTCTCCCTTTTGAAATCAAACAACTCCCTCTGCTCATTCCAGTCGGCGGGGATCGCGCGCTTAAGCTTTGTTAATGACAAGCCGTCGGGCTCTTGCCCATCGATGATAGCCTTCTGAATGTCAGGCGCAAGACTTGCAAGCCTCAGAATTCTTCCCACATACGATTTGTCAAGGTTAAATTTTTCGGCAAGCTGGCTGGCGGTCGCCACTTTTCCCGTTTCAAGCAGTTCAAGCCACGCATGCGCCTTTGCAAGATTTTTGACCAGAGAATCCTGAACAGGCGAAATCTCATCCTCCTCCTCGCATTCGACATTCGGCGCGATTATAACCTTGCGCCCATTTTTGCGCTTGATCCGAATCGGAACATCAATTGAAATCATCTGAAGACTTGAGTCATGCACATGGATTTCAGCAGATTCGTCAGCCTGGAGCTCCTTTACAAGCGAGGACATCCCATGACTTTTTATTTCCATTTTTAGCTTGTCTTTCAGCACTATTATTTTTCCCAGAAGCAAGTGCGCTAGACGGTAGCGTTCCGCGGGAAACAACTCGTTCCACAAAGTGTCAATTGATTCCAAAGCCTCACTTATTTCAAAACCGCTTATTCCTTCCGGCGGATGACATTCCGACTCATCCTCATTGTTTTCAATCTTGAGTTTTTCTATAGCGTCGCAGGTTTTTGCCAGCAATGTTGGAGTCTTGAAAATTGAGCTCAACTGATTCAAAACCACCCGGTCTATTTCTCCTGTAGGAACGCGCATTAACGGGCACTCACTTTCTGCCCTTTTTTCATCTTTGATACAGACATAATAGGTGTAGCGGCGGTCTGCTTTTCGGGTATAAGTTATCCCCAGCGCTCCGCCACAATACCCGCACTTAAGCAAGCCCTTGAAAGGGGATTCAATCCCCTTCTTTATGAACCCTCTAACATTCCGGTTGGTCTCCATGATACGTTGCGCCCTGCCCCATAATTCTTGGTCAATTATCGCCTTGTGTTCGCCCGGGAAAACTTTATCGCCGTGATGGACCATGCCTGTATAAATACTGTTTGCAAGCGTCCGGTAAATCATGGCTGGCACAAACTTTCCGCCCTTATGCAACCTTCCCTTGTGACTTTTCCAGGTCTTGCTTTTAACCCCTTTCCGGTTGAGCTCCTTTGCCACATTGCAAGCCGACCCGAGCTCAATATAGCTTTGAAAAATAAGTTTTATGATTTTCGCTTCCGCCTTGTTTACAATAAGTTTCTTGTTTTCAGGATCGACATCATATCCAAGCAAGGGCGGACCGCCGCAATGCTTCCCGCGTCGTTTCGCGCCAGCAATTTTATCACGGATGCGTTCGGCGATCACTTCGCGTTCATACTGGGCAAAAGTCATTAAAATATTCAGCATCATTCGTCCGGCGGAGTTCGAGGTGTTTATCTGCTGTGTCACCGAAACAAAACTCACGCCATACTGTTCAAGCATCTCGGCAAGCTTCATAAAATCCAGCAAGGAACGGGAAAGCCTGTCCAGCTTATAGACCACTATTATATCTATTTTTCCCGCCTTCACATCGTCCAATAACTTCCTCAAAGCTGGACGCTCCATGTTGCCGCCGGAGAAACCGCCATCATCGTATTTCTCAGGCGATAACTGCCAGCCGTTTACTTTTTGACTGGCAATGTAATTTTCTGCCGCTTCACGCTGAGCGTCGAGAGAGTTGAACTCCTGCTCAAGGCCATCCTCATGGCTTTTTCTGGTGTAAACCGCACATCGTATAATCTTTACGTCATCCATTATGCGCTCCTTTTAATGAGACCGAAAAACTTGCGGCCATTCCATTTTGTACCGGTGATTTCAGTGGCTATCGCCGAAAGCGAACGGAACCCCCTGCCCTCATATTCGAACCCTTTTTCACGCGCAATGACCTCATGGCGGTTGCCGCCCCATTCACGAATGAAACGTGTCCCCGGAAGGACAAGCCCACTTTTATTTTTGTTCTTCCTACCATTAGTCATCCCCAGAAGTTCCTTTTGGGCATCTTCAGGGAGACCTCCGTAAAAAAGTTCCTGTATTCTAAAGGCAAGTCTTTTCTGAATAAATGCTTTTTTGCAGCCTGGCGGCTCGGTGCTGTACAAATCGCGCCATTTATCCTTTAGTTCGTCCGTGGACATTTTTTGCAGTGCCGCGAGTTGACGCAGGACTGAGTTTCTGCTTCTGTCGGCTGGCATTATTGACTCCTTTCGGCTAGTTCAAATTTGCCTGGAGCTGTTTTGCGGAAACGCCCATGAAATGGGTCTTCTTTTTTAATCTCGCGAGCAATTGCAGCCGAAAGAGTATTATGTGGCGTGGAGCCGCCGGGACTTTTCCAGAGATTTGCTTCTTCCATCGCGACTATCAACTCCTTTGCCGACATGGGATGCGAAGCTCCTTTTAATACCTCTGCCGCCGCATCCAGCATGGACATTTTTTTAGGGGGATGGGATTGGACTTTTTCCTCTTTTATGAAACGCGACTCATTCTTTACTGGAAACCTTTTTCCTGAGCTCGACTCCACGAGCCACCCTTTCGCTGTTTGTTCAACAACAGTAACCTCAACCTCATTTTTACCGATTTTGATTCTCTGTTTGCTTCCGACTTTGATTTCGCTGGTTTTCATTTTTCTATGCTCCTTTATGAGATTGTTGATATATTTTTTAGATTCGAATTCGGTGCATTTCTTTTCCTCGACAAGCATGCCTGTAAAGATCTCCCGCAAAATAAAACTCACTCTTTGCTGGTCAATAACAGTGCCCCAGTTTTTCCACTCATCAGCGGCTTCGTCCGACGCGTTGTTGAATTCGGCTATTAGGTAATGAATAATCCTGTTTTCTTCGAGCAGTTCTTTGTTGTTCATGATTATTTACCTTTCCTTATTTTGATTAAAACACCCAAAAACCTTGCAATATGAGCCCCTGAATGACTTGCTTGGATCATAGCTTCGTTGATGTCATCCCAGTGAAAAAGCTTTTCATCCTTTTCCTTCAAAGAAGGTTTAGAAGCGGACGCTGTCCGGCCCGCTTCATATGCGGCTTCCAAAGCAGTCTTGAGTTGCCACACGCTCATGTCATGGAAATCCAATTCATCCATCTTGCGCGTTTCAAGCGTATCAAGTCCCAATTCTTCCTTGGCTATCTTTTCAAGTATTTTATTCTTATTCATTTTAGGCGCTCCTTATTTTGTGAGTTCTTTTTCGATTTTTTCGCGCATTTTGTCTTCGTCATCAGCGTTCCGCGCAAAAGTCAAAAGCTCAATCATCAGCTCCTTGATGTGTCCAAGGTCGCCAACGTGTCCGTAATTAGGGCCGTCCTCATTGGCTTCCCTGTTATGGTCTTTCAGTTCTTCGCCTATCAGTTTCAGGAGGGTTTCGCTTTCCTTTTGAATCCTTGTGTATTCGCTTTTTGCTGTCTTTTCCATCTCTGCCTCTCCTTTTCTATACTGTTAGTGTTTAACGCCTTACCCCCTCTTGCTGTGTGCATCATAAAGCATTAGTCGAACATAAGCAAGGGGTGCAATGACTATAAAGCATTAAATATCAGTCATATAAGTGATTTATTGGAATAATGGGCACATTCCACAAGGCATCTGAAATTGTCCTATATTTTGCGCATGATTAAATAAAAAAGGGACGCTCCCCTGGGGGGCGGGGAGCGTCAGGCCGCGTTTGGCCTTGGGCATGTGGTAATACCTCTGCGTTCTACTGTTAATGCATTCTTATTCAATGCTTTAACCTTGGTGTACATGTTAAAGGTATTTTTTAATAAAGCAACTCCTTTATAGATAAATAATCGATATATTTTACTGTGCGCATTTGCCACATGGCTTACATGGAATTTGCGTAATTTCATCTTATGCTGAAACATGACTGTTTTAATCCTCATCGTAAATACTTCCTTTTTTATGTTAAAATAAGTAATGTGCCTCTACTTATTATTGTCGCTGTTTTTTAGAATTTTTTCCTGTCTAAACCTCCGGGTGAAATGATTTTTAATGAAATTTCTCTATCAGGGGATAAGATTCGCCTTCAGTCCATAATCCTAAGGGCCATTCGCATTATAAGAATTCATTGCTTGACATTTTAGGCGGAATCTCTGAAAATCAATCTCCTTTGTCATTTGAAATAACTATTTATTGAGTTCATTTTCGGGAATGATTGAAAAAAGACTCCATTGGGCGTTATAGTAATTGGATATCAAATTCAGGTTAAAGATGTAAAAAGACATTGCAACTTCAGGAGAGAAGCAAGGTGGATAGTCAGTTATTTAAAATTACTGTAAACAATAAAATGCTTGAAAGCGTTGCGGACATATGCGAAAGACTTGGCGCTCTCAAAGCTTCCATGCCGGAAAAACGCGATTTAAAATTGCGCCGGGTCAATCAAATAAAATCGGTTCAGTCATCGTTGGCGATAGAAGGCAACACTCTTTCGCTTGAACAAGTGACCGCCGTGCTTGACGGCAAACGCGTTCTTGGATCAATGCGAGAGGTTCAGGAAATACGCAACGCCCTGGAAGTTTATGAACAAATTGACAGCTTTCCCCCGTATTCTCTTAAAG
>CAZYVR010000164.1:0-12228 GCA_964651145.1 uncultured Victivallales bacterium
TAAGGGATTTTCAGGTCAAATCAGCGCGAAGAATTTCTGATTCTTTGTTGCTGAACAGCAGCATTTGGCTGATGATAATTTTATATTTGTATCTTACAGCTATTTTTAATGTTGCGTCTTTCGCCCTGCTTGAAATAATGATTTTGTTGCGCAACTGCGCAGATTTCTTTAAATATCAAATTTTAACATGGCTTGCCTTTGCAGAAAAATTTGAATTAACAATAATTTGAGGCTATGTTTTTGTTGTGACAATTCTAAAGAAAGGCCGATTTCATGTCAAAGCTTCCACATATAGTCATTTTTAATCCTGATCAGTGGCGCGGCGACGTAATGAGGCATCTGGGCAATTCGGCCGCCTTTACTCCAAATCTGGATCGAATGGCCAAAAAAGACGGCGTATCTTTTCGTAACACATTTTGCCAGAACACCGTGTGCACTCCCAGCCGATGCTCATTTATGACAGGCTTGTATCCGCATGTGAATGGACACCGGACAATGTTCAACCTGCTGAATCCCAATGAGCCGAACTTGCTTAAAAACCTCAAAAAAGCCGGATATCATGTGTGGTGGGGCGGAAAAAATGATCTTCTTTCCGGCCAGGACAGGCACAGCGCAAGCTACACCGAACGCTTTGTGCCGCCCGAAAACACCAGCCGCATGTGGATGATCGACCGCATGAACGAATGGCGCGGAGCGCCTGAAGAGGATTCATACTATTCGTTCTACGTTGGAAAGCTGGAAAAGACCGAAGGGCACAACCATTATTTTGACAGCGACTGGGCTGATGTTCAGGGCGCGATAAGTCTGATAAACAAACATCCTCCGGAAAATCCGTTGTGCATATATCTGCCGCTTACTTATCCGCATCCGCCATATGCTGTGGAAGAGCCTTGGTTCAGCATGATAAACAGGGAGAGATTGCCGGAGCGGCTGCCAGCGCCCGAAGACTGGAGCGGCAAGCCAAGCATGCTCAAGGGCATCTGGGAAAGACAGAATTTGAGCGGACTGTCGGAAGAGCGCTGGACAGAACTGCGCGCTGTTTATTATGGGATGTGCGCGCGAGTTGACCATCAGTTCGGATTGCTTGTCAGCGCTTTGAAAAAAGCCGGCATTTACGATGACACAGCAATTTTTTTCTTTTCGGACCATGGAGAGTTTGCCGGTGATGACGGGATTGTGGAGAAAACTCAGAATACCTTTGAAGACTGTTTGACGCGCGTTCCGTTCGTGATCAAGCCGCCTTCATGGACAAAAACAAAGCCTGGAGTGCGCGACGCGCTTGTGGAGCTTGTTGATTTTCCGGCCACAGTCGAAGCCCTGACCGGATTGGAGCCGGAGCATACGCATTTCGGCCGTTCCCTCCTGCCGCTGATAGCAGGCGAAACCGATGAACATCGCGGAGCTGTGTTCTGCGAAGGCGGAAGACTTCATAGCGAACTCCACTGCGCAGAGCTGATGGATAACGGAAAACCGTTCCCGAAAGAATCTTTCTACTGGCCCAGAATATCTCTTCAGAACGCGGACGGCCCCGAGCATACCAAAGCGGCAATGTGCAGAACGCATGAGTTCAAATACGTAAAAAGGCTCTACGAGCAGGACGAACTCTATGATTTGTGCGTCGACCCTGGCGAATTAAAGAATGTGGAAAGCGACCCTGAATACGCCTCAATTCTTGCAACGCTTAAAGAAAGGCTTTCCAATTGGCTTATGGAAACCAACGATCATGTTCCACTCAATTACGACCAGAGAGATTTTCAGTTTTAATTCAGCATCCCGGCAAGAGTCGCGGCGTCATCCATAAACTGCTCCGGGGAATCGTTTTTGACAAATTCGATCATTGCGCATCTGTCACCGGAGCATTTGCCGACTATCTCAAAGTATTTTATCCATTCGGACACGCCGTCTGAAAGCGGCAAACGCGCGAAGCCATCATCAGTGACTTCCCATTTGAAAACATGAAGGTTTGTCAATTTGTTCAGCTCCAAAATATTGGACAAGCCTTTCAGTCTTTCCTCCATTGTCTCGCGAAGCGGCGGTTGCCAGTACAGAAAAAGATTTTCATGATCCGCTTCCTTTAAAAATTGCATTGCGGATTCATCTGTGTCGGTGAGAGTTCCGCCATGATATTCGAATGACAGCGAAACGCCTGCTCTTTGGGCTGTGTCCGCGACTTTTAAGGCTTCTTCGACAATTTGCTCCCGATATTTGCAGTCAACGCCATCGGAGCCTTTGCCTCCAGCCCATACGCGAACGGTTGGAGCTCCCAATTCCGCGGCGACGTCAGCCACCGCATTGAAAGAAAGTCCTTCCTTTTCGCTGACTCCCAATCTGTAGTATGACCCATAGGAGGCACAAATCAATCCAGCGTCGCTTGTCATCTGCCTGGCTTCCTTTGCCTTTGCAAGGTTGCCGTGCGGCACGTGCACATCGCCGCCCCATTCTATTGCTTTAAGTTCGGTTTTTGCGACAAGCTCTACTATTTCGCGAACAGAACGCTGCCTGAATGTAATCGAGACAAGACCTCCATTAATCATATTGACAATCTCCATAGGGATAATGTTTTTTGCATGTGCGCGACTAAAATTGTCCGGTTTTGAGGAGAAGCAAAGTGCAGACTTCAAGCGTTTCAATGCCGTTTTCGACGCACACTTTCTGCAATTCGGCATTTTCCGCGCCGGGATTAAAGATTATGCGCTTCGGATTCAAGGCCAATATCTCATCTTTCATCAAATCCGAGCGGGAAGGTTTCACATAAACGGTCAATGTGTTGGTCTCGCATAAAATTTCAGACAGTGACCTGAGCGAATTTAAACCGCAAACTTCCGCGCCCGACAGATTGACCGGAATTACATTATAGCCGTGCTCAATGAGAAGAGCCACGGCTTTGTGAGAATAGCGATCCGCCTTGGGCGACGCGCCCAGAACGACAATCGCTGGCTTATTTTGATTCTGAATCATAAACAAATTATGCGTTTTTTATCGCATCAACAAGTTTTTGCTTGTCCTGCATGCCCATAAATTGATTTACAACTTCACCGTCTTTGAATATTAATATGGTAGGAAGATTTCTCACGTTGAATTTTGCAGCCAACTGCTGCGCTTTGTCCACGTCGACCTTGGCCACAACCACTTCGTCGCCGACTTCCTGAGCCACTTGCTCAATTATAGGACCCAGCATTTTGCATGGGCCACACCATTCAGCCCAAAAATCCACAAGCGCCACTCCGCTTGAAGTTGCTTCGTCAAAATTGTCTGCGTTCAAATGTTTTACTTCGCTCATTATCTATTCCTCAAAGATTGTGATTTTCAGTGAATGTTGCTCTGAATAATTATATAGCCCTTTCAGGAATTTCAAAGAAAAAAATTCAAAAAAATGCCTCTTTCATCGGAGCCGCATAAAATCAAAATTAGTTTGAGCGCGGCCGCGACAGCGGCAATGCCTAATATATAGCTTCGTCTTTTCATTGTACAATTTTTTTAAACGTTGCTGTTGGTTGTAAATCAATTTGGTCATTGATAATTAACCAGTTATGACTTTGCCAACTATTGGGCTTCAATTTTTATTGAAATACTAAACATCCCCACAAAACCACACCCATTTGCCATAATATACTTATAACCAAGACTATGCAACTTGACTCGCATTGTTGGCATGATTCTTTCTTATAATAAAAATGTAAATATCAAAGATAATTTGACTTCATATCTGATAATGATATTGAGGGAGATTAAACTGAAGATGTTGATTGGGGCAGTTTAATAGCTCTCTTTTTTGGGGGTATTCCTGCATTGCAAGGAATATTAGGGGAGACCGATGAACCTTGAAAAGCCGCCCTCCATGGGGTGGCTTTTCAAGGAGAAGGTTTTAGCAAGCACAAAATTAATTATGGAGCTATGTGCTATAAAGCGCGCGCCAAAGCTATACAAAAAAAATATAACAGGGAGGAGCAAAAAGCAATGAAAATGTTAAATCGGGCTTGGAGCAAGGATATTTACTTCGAAGAGTTAATCAGAAAAAATGAAAATCTTACAGATGAAGAATTTTTCTATCTTCTGGATAACGCAAGTAAATCAAGTTGCCGAAAAGCGGAAGCCGTTTACAAAAAATTGCTTGACAATGCCCTTTGTTTGGAATTCTATGATTACATTTCCAGCCCAATAGCTGAAAACCTCAAAGATTTGCAATGGGTGCACAGCATTTGTGAAAAAAACTTGCGCCACACAGAAACGCGAATGACAGCTTAGATTTTGTCATTGAGGGAATTGCAAAAGCATACAATGCTTTTGCAATTATCTAAAAAAATCACTTATCTCCAAAATGGAATCATGGCGTATTTGTATAGCATGGCGCCAATAAGTCCCCCCAGAAGAGGGCCAAACACAGGCACCCAACTGTATCTCCAATCCGAGTCTCTTTTCCCTGATATAGGCAGAATGAAATGAGCGATTCGCGGAGCCAAATCGCGCGCCGGATTGATGGCGTAGCCAGTAGGTCCGCCAAGAGAAAGACCGATTGCAAAAACCAGCAGCCCAACAGCCAAAGGTCCGAAGCCATTTGCCAGGCCATTGTTTTTATTGGCAATGCCAAGCACTCCCACCAGAAGCATTGCCGTGCCTATCACTTCTGTCAAAAAATTAAGCCAAAACTTTCTGACAGCTGGCATAGTTGAAAAACATGAAAGCTTGAAATCAGGATTATCCGTGAGGCCCCAATGAGGCAGATAAGAAAGCCATACCAGAACAGACCCCAGAAATGCGCCGATAAATTGTCCGCAAATATATGGGATCGCATCTATGACGGATATTTTTCCAACTGAAAGGAATCCGATTGTCACAGCCGGATTGATATGCGCTCCGCTCACCCAGCCAGTGACATAGATTGCGATTGCCACCCCCATACCCCAGCCAGCGGTTATTACTATCCAGCCGGACGCTTCTCCTTTGCTTTTTTTAAGGAGAACATTTGCGACAGCTCCATTTCCGAGAAGGATCAGTATCGCAGTTCCAACAATTTCCGCTATAAAATGGCTTTGGGCAGAGAAATTCATATATCTTTATCCTTGTTTTTTTCTTATTTGAAAGCTCTGGCGGTCTCGACTGCGGCTTGCCATGCCGTTGTGACCATTTCGCGCTTAAAATTGTTCATATTAGGAATATATGTTTCGCGCGCTTTCCACCTTTGCCTGATTTCATCTTTGGTTTCCCAGTAGCCACATTGCAACCCTGCCATATATGCCGCGCCAAGAGCCGTCGTCTCAGGAATGGCCGAAGGCGTGACTGGAATGCCGAGTATGTCGGATTGGAATTGCATTAAAAATGAATTGACAGAAGCCCCTCCATCCACTTTGAGGGATTTGAGCTTAAATCCCATATCTATTTCAAGAGCTTCAATAAGATCTTTGGTCTGAAAGGCGATGCTTTCAAGAGCCGCGCGGATGATATGGGCATCGGTTGTTCCGCGGGTTATTCCAACGATTGCGCCCTTGGCATTCGGATCCCAGTATGGAGCGCCCAGCCCCACAAAAGCCGGCACGAAATAAACGCCGTCGACGCTGTCAACAGACCATGCCGCCACTTCCGAGTCACTGGCCGAGTCGATTATTTTCAGTTTGTCCCGCAGCCATTGAATAACGGCGCCTCCGATAAAAACAGACCCTTCAAAAGCGTACTCGAGCCCGTCGCCCAAATCCCAGGCAACGGTGGTCAGGAGTTGATGTTCCGATATGATCGGCTTTGAGCCAATATTCATCAAAAGAAAACATCCGGTGCCGTATGTGTTCTTTGCTTCTCCAGAAGTGAAACAAGCTTGTCCAAACAAGGAGGCTTGCTGATCGCCAACTATTCCGCAGACTGGAATTTCTTCACCAAACAACTCCTTGCGCGTGTTGCCGAAAAAACTGCAGGATGGCTTTATTTCGGGCAGAATGTTTTCCGGTATGTCCAGATACTCAAGCAGTTTTTTATCCCAGGCTCCTGTGTTTATATTAAATGCCAGAGTGCGGCTGGCATTGCTTGGCTCAGTGCAGTGTTTTCCCGTCAGCTTGAAGAGCAGCCATGAGTCAACGGTTCCGAAGCATACTTCGCCTTTTTTGGCTTTTTCCCTGATGCCTGGGATATTGTCGAGAAGCCATTTGACCTTTGTGCCTGAAAAATAAGGATCCAGCAAAAGTCCGGTTGATTCCCTGAATATTTCTTCAAGGCCTTCTTCTTTCAGCTTGCGGCAAATGTCGGCCGTCCTTCTGCATTGCCAGACTATTGCGTTATGGAGGGGCTCTCCGGTTGCTCTGTCCCAAAGGATTGTTGTCTCCCGCTGGTTGGTTATTCCTATTCCCGCAATCTGTGAGACTGTTATCCCAGCTTTTTTTATTGTCTCTTCAACCACTGACTTTTGTGTTTCCCATATTTCATTGGCGTTGTGTTCTACCCAGCCAGGCTTTGGAAAGATTTGCTCGAATTCTTTTTGGCTTAGAGAAACTATTTCTCCTGAATGGTTAAACAAAATAGCGCGCGAACTTGTTGTTCCTTGGTCTAAAGCAAGAATATAACGATCCATAATGTGCCCCT
The DNA here is from genome assembly GCA_964651145.1 of uncultured Victivallales bacterium. GTDB lineage: Bacteria > Verrucomicrobiota > Lentisphaeria > Victivallales > GWF2-45-14 > CAZYVR01. The sequence goes on from CAZYVR010000164.1 coordinate 6,565, forward strand.
CTTTTATTAAACAATAAGCAAATCTATATCAGAATATTGTTTTTTGCAATTCTCGCAATTGATATTGCCTGACGGCTTTTTCTTCATTAGCCGCACTCCTTTATGAAGTTAAGCATTGAAACAATTAAAAATTGCATTATAGTTAAAATTGTGAGTAATTATATTATCCAAGGGGAATGGAAATGAGTTCTAAAACTGAATTATTGAGGAAATTGGAACAGATTCAGTCGTTGCCCACGCTTCCGGCGATAGTGAGCAAATTGAATCAAGCGCTTGAAGACACGAACGTCAATGCCAATGATATTGGGCGCATTATAAATGACGACCCGTCAATGATGGCAAAAATATTAAAAACTGTCAATTCAGCTATGTTTGCCCTGCCGAATCCTGTTTCTTCAATATCTCAGGCCACTTCCCTTTTAGGGTTCAGGGCTATAAAAAATATAGCGATGACAACTTCTGTCTTTGCCACATTCGACATGGATGAGCAGAAGACCAGATTTAACCGCAAGGAATTCTGGCGCAATTCAATTATGGTTGGCATAGCCATGAACGTGCTGTATGATTATGTGCGCACTAACATAAAAAGCACATACACTAAAGACGTCCTCCATTTGGCTGGCCTGGTTCACGGGATCGGCATAATTATCTTTGAACAGTTTTTCCACGTGAAATTTACTTTTGCCATGATCCTTGCCAAAAAGGATAAGATTTCATTGCTTGAGGCTGAAAACACTTCGCTTGGCGCAGGACATTGCGAAATAGGCGCCTGGCTCGGCAAAAAATGGAATTTGCCGCCGGATGTTGTTGAAGCCATTCGCTGGCATTGCCAGCCCGAAAGCTGCGATCCTCAATTCAGGGATATTGTGAACATATGCCATACTGCCAAATATATATGCACTCTTAAAAAGCTTGGCGACTACGGCGACGCAGTTCCTGTTTTCAAGCCACAAGTGTGGAAGGAGCTTGGCCTCAATTTGCAGGACATCACCGATATTCTCGACGAAGTCCTTGAGAAATCCAAAGAATCCGAAACACTTCTGGCGCTGGCCAAGTAATTTATCGGCAAGCTCAAAAAATAGTTTTCTAGATATATTCCCTTAGTTAGATTATATTAGCGCTATGATGGGATTAATAACATAGGGGCCTTGCGCGTCCAGCATGCAAAAGTCACACAATACAGCTGAAGAGATAAACACAGCTCCAACGCGCCTGCTTGGAGGTTTTTCTGAATATCCTGACGACGAGAGTTCTTTAGGCAAATATATACACCTTATCCCGATTGGAGAAGGCGGCGGCGGAAAAGTCTACAAAGCCTATGATCCAGACCTTGAACGCTGGGTTGCCTTGAAAGTGCTAAATAACGGCGTATTGGCTTCAAAAGAAATTAAAAAACGTTTTTTTAAAGAGATCAAAACTCAGGCCCGCTTAAACGTGCCAGGCACTGCGCGGGTATTCGAGTGCGGAGAAGACAAGGGATGGCTTTTTTACACAATGGAGCTTATCATCGGCATTTCCCTGCGCAAATACAATGCGCAACTTTCCGCTCCTTTGGCAGGACGACTCCAAGTAATTATGGCAGCGTCCAGGATTATCGCAAACCTGCATAAACAGAAAATAGCTCATTGCGACATCAAGTCGGAGAATATCATACTTGATGAATTTGGAGACATTAAACTTCTTGACTTTGGACTGGCTTCTTCTATCGCGGAACTGCAGCAGGACGATCAGGATGACACATTTGGCATAGGTGGCTCGCTGGGATATATGGCTCCGGAGATTTTTGATGGCGACAACACTCATGGAGCCGCTTCCGATGTCTATTCACTTTCAGTTTTGGCCTTTGAAACTTTGACCGGCAAATTGCCCTATGACATTGATTTTTTATCCTTCAAGGAAATAGCTGAAGTTGTAAAAACTGAGCCTCCAGAGCCGCTAAAATTGCCAAGGGGCGAAGAATTGGACCTCCAGGTTGAGCAAATTATTATGCGTGGCCTTAATGTTGATCTTAAAAAACGCCCATCCGCGAAAGAGCTTGCCGAAACAATGGAAAACGCCCTGCCTCAAGATATTTTGACACATGAGCCGCCGCCCCGCAAACGCGGCTGGCTTATGGCAAGCGCGACTGCCCTGGTTGCAGTTGCCATTGTTTACGCTTTTACTTTCAAAAGCGTTCAAAAACCGACAAATTTGCCGCCATCAAGCAAAACTTTGCCAGCAAAAGATTCTTCTTTGAGCGAAAAGGCCGCTTTGACTGGCGTTGCCTTGACACAGCCGCCCGGCAAAAACAAAAAGACCATAGCTCCAGCAAATATTGTGCTGTTCAAAAATTCTTATCCGCCATCGCTCAGGAATGAATGGAAGAGCTGCCAACAGGAGCTGAATGGCAATCTGTCATTGCGATCCAATGGAGCTCTGTATTTTTCTTTGCCTTCCAAAGCTTTGCTGACAGTCAAGAGCAAAGGAAAAATTGTTTTGGATGTGGATTCAAAATTTCAAAAGGCTGGCTGTGTTTATCATCCCGCTGGCCAGGAATTGCTTCTGGAATTCAGCAGAGGCGATTGGAGCAAGGCCGCGAAAATAAAATGGCGCCCTGTCAAAGGGCGCGTCGACGTGTTTTTCCCAAACTATATGACTTTATCGCAAATTAATGAACTGACAAAAAAAAATAAAGGGGAGTAAAAATGTCCAGAATATTTCTAATGACCTTGGCTATTGTTGTTCTGTCTATGTTTGCAAACGGGTGCAACAGTGGGCCTTCAAAAAAGAAGCCCAAAGCTGCGGAAAAATACACAAAAACCGTAGAAAAAACTCAGGAAATAGTAGTAGAGTAGCAACTCGTGGGCTCCGCTAAAAGTCTAATGCGATAACATTCAGCCATGCAAGGTGTCACGCCCACGAAGTGGGTTTAAAAGTGGCTTCGCCACCGCTTTTGACGGCAGCGGTCAACTCGTCAATTTTTCTTTCTAAGGGGCTTTAATCTTCCGAACCATTTGGGGCCGCGGCAATTGTCCGAGGTGCCCGACCATATCATCTGGCTGCGGTCTTCGGAGCCGCTGTCAAAGTCATTTATGGCAATGTCCAGATTGAATTCGTCCTCAGGAATGAAGTGGCTCTTTTTTAAGCCTTCATACGGAAAAAAGACGCTGACGCCGTAGCCTTTGCCCTCGTTGATCCATGACTTCATTTTCGTGCCAGGCACTGGTCTGGAAGTTCCGCCGCCGAAGTAAAAAGTGACTTTATCCGGGCCTTGCTTTGCGAATTTGGGCACAGCTATAGCCTGAAACACTCCTTGTTCATATTTGTCATCGCCGCGGGAAGCGGCAGGACGCGCGTCAAAATAAATTTCCACGCTGTCATTTTGCCACGGAGACGAGGCGTCGCCCCTGAGGCAGTCATCCTGCACTTCAACGGTGACAACTATGCCTTTGTCTGTTCTTCTAACCCAGGCGATTGCGGCTGAATCCTGTTTGCCTTTCCAGTTCTCGGGTTTATATACCACCTGCTCTTTCCGGGTCAAGTATAATTTTGCGTCATCAGACACATCTTCACCTGGTGCCAGATAAAAAGCTTCCCTGGCTGGTTTTGTCCGTTCTCCGTGAAGCTTTTTGGGCTTTGATTTTGTTGATTTCTTTTGCTTGTATTTAGCCTTTATGGCTTTTTGGGCGAACTTGATTTGCGCTATATCTTTTTGCATAGCTACGACTTTTGTACTTTTGACTTTGCGCGGAGTTATTTCTCCAGTCAAAATAAGGCAGACCTTGGCAAATTCCCCTATGGGATCCCTGAAGACAGAAAAAACGCCGGCCATAATCAGGAAAATGAGAATATATAAAACAGGCGAATTTTTAAAAGATTTTTTTTGTTTGTCCATAATAATGTGTCCCGGTAACTTTGTAATAACATTATTCTAAAACTGAGAATATTCAACTATCTTTTCCGATAACTGGAAAAAAAAGATCTCCTGCATTATAGTCCATGCTCAAATGTTCAATACAGCAAAAGGGCTTGCAAATGAGAAAATTGAGAACGGCTGTCATCGGTCTTGGCAGAATCGGATGGCAGTTTCATATACCGAAAATCATTGAGAACGAAAAATTTGAACTGGCCGCAGTGGTCGATCCCATGAAGGACAGACTTGACGAGGCGGAGAAAGAGTTTGGGACAAAGGGCTTTTCCGATTATGACGAAATGCTGAAATCGGGAGTGGACCTTGTGGTGATAGCATCCCCTACGCAATTCCATGCGGAACAGGCAATAAAAGCCTTTGAGGCCGGCGTGGACGTGTTCTGCGACAAGCCCATAACTGTATCTCTTGAGGATGCCGACTCAATGATATCCGCAATGAACAAAAACAAACGCAAGCTGATGGTGTATCAACCGCATCGCGCGCTCTCTGAAGTCACAGCCCTCAAGGAAATTATATCCATGAATCTGATAGGGCCAGTTTACATGATAAAGCGCGCGGCTTCGAATTATGACAAGCGCAATGACTGGCAGGCTTTCCTGAAAAACGGCGGCGGGATGCTGTCTAATTACGGCGCACATTTTATTGACCAACTGCTTTATCTGACAGGCTCCGGCTCAAAGCATATTTCATGCTCCCTGCGCACAATAGCAAGCATGGGCGATGCCGACGATGTGGTAAAAATCCTTATCGAAACAGAAAATGGAATCATTCTGGATGTAGACATAAACATGGCTTCGGCCCGCCAACTGCAGCCATGGCATATTCTTGGCGAATGCGGAAGCATTGTGCTTAACAAAGAAACAAACTCATGGGATGTCAAATATTTCAGAAAAGAAGACCTTCCAGACATTGCCGTGCAGTCCGGCCTTGCCGCGGCAAACCGTCAATACGGCTCCGGCGTCAAGATTCAGTGGAGGAACGAATCTTTCCCTGTCTCCGACTATCAGCCCATTGACTTCTACGACAAATGCTACGAATACTATGCGCTTGACAATGAGCCTTTTGTGCCTGTGGTTGAAACTCGCGAGCTGATGCGCACCTTGAACGAATGCAAAAAAGACGCGCAGAGAAAAGCATAGCAGGCTCACTGAAATCCAAGCGCGGCTTGAATCTTGCCCAGTGGCTCCATCGCATTTTCCGATAAATTTGAAACAGATTTAATTTTTTGGACTTGACAAAGGGGCAAATATCCGCTAAACTAGTTAAGCATAAAGAAGCGACAAATAAGGTTTATTTAATGGGTTACTCGCTGGCAAAAATAGCTAAAGAGCTTGGGATTAGCAAAACAACTGTATCATTTGTGCTGAATGGGAAGGCGGAAGAGCATCGCGTCAGCAAGGAGATGCAGAAAAAAATATTGACGTTTTGCCGCGATATAAATTACTCGGTAAATATTCACGCGCAGAGAATGAATCGCAAAAAATCAGGCGTGATTGGAATACTTCTTTATCCCGGCGAACTAAGGCGCTTGGACAATCCTCTGTCGGACGAGAACACCGCAAACATTGTGGGGGGGATAATGAACTCCGCGCGCAAACGCAATTATCGTTTTCTTATAGATGTGGTGACGCCCGAAACTTCAATCGACCAGATTAGCGACTGGTTCAAGAGCAAGGAAATAGACGGATTGATCTATTACGGCTTCATCATGCCGGATGACTGGCGAAAAAGGATTATCAAGGAAAAGTTCAACA
>CAZYVR010000165.1:0-12129 GCA_964651145.1 uncultured Victivallales bacterium
GCTCCTATGTGGGTTATGCCGGGGGGCAGGGGAATCTCTATTAAGGCTCCTGTTTTTCCAAGCTCGGCGGAGCGCATTGTCCATTCGTCAGCGTTTGGGAAAAGAACGGAGACCCAATCATGGAAGCGCAGTCGGCATTGTTTTTTGTCCTGCCAGTTTATATGGCACTTGAAAGTTTGCTCTTTGGCGGAGCTGTTTTCCACTTTTATTGAGAAGCGGCTTCCCGCCCCGATGGCTTCCTCGCTGATTCCTTCGGATGGGCGCCAGGAAGGCCTTGCCTCGAATGTGCCGTCTTTGTTTGCTGTTGAGCCTTGGTCACTGAAAGGGCTTGCGCCGTCGAAGCCTGTGATGATTTTTAAAGAATTCATTGTTCCATTACTTTTTTTTGTTTTTTGTGAAACATCGAAGTATAGATGCAATTGTAGTGCGTTTTTTGCATTATGTCAATAGAATTTGCTTTTATATCTCGTTTTTTTTGAAGATTAATTTTGTTTTCGTGCTTGACAGATTCTTTTTCTTGATGTATAATATAATTGTATTTAAACATCGATGTAACGAGGCATTGTTTATGAAGATAGATAAAAAGAGTGGCATTCCGAAGTATGTTCAGCTTAAAAATATTCTTGTCGGAGAAATTACGAAAAATTTTAAGGAAGGCGACCGTTTTTTTACAGAGCGCCAGATAATGGACAAATATCAGGTGAGTTGCGCCACTGTCGCCCACGCCATGAAGGACATGGTGGTTGACGGGTATTTTGTCAGGAAGCGCGGCGGTGGAACTTTTATCGAATCAAAAACTTCTGTTAAGACTTTTGACGAGTTGCCCGAAATAATTTTGAATGGGCGCGGTCAGTGCAATGAGAAGCTTTCGGATCCTCTTGGCTGGTTCATTAGAGGCGAAATGCAGCGCGGAATCATAAACAATTACAATGGACCTGTCAAGATTTTGAATTTTTATGACCTTATGGATGAAATAAAAAAAGGCAGCGGCAAGCCTGCGATTCTAATAGATCCTGACCCTGAAATATTAAAAATAGAAAATGAAATAAATGGCCCATATATTTTAATTGATCATAATCATTGCCTTAAAGGAAGAGAGGTCAATACTATTTACTGGGAGCAGTTGCCGGGAGTTTACGAAGGGATGAAATATTTAATTGAAGCCTTGGGGCATAGGCGAATAGGATTTATCGGGGGAGTCTCAAAATACCACATAGACAGATTCGCGGGGTATCAGATAGGGCTGCGAGCATTTGATATTTCATATGACGAGGATCTGATAGTTAAGGTTGATGTCGGCACAGAGAATGACGGCTATGGAGGCATGAGGAGGCTTTTGTCCTTGAAAGACAGGCCCACTGCTGTGTTTGTGGACACTGACATTAAGGCTGTGGGGGCGATCAATGCAGTTCGCGACGCTGGCCTTGGAGCGCCTGAAGATATTTCAATTCTTGGCTACGACGATATTCCGGGAGCCGATGAACAAACGCCTCCCTTGACTACAGTGAGAGTTCCCAATTATGAAATGGGCTGCAGGGCTGCAGAGATGATGAAGCAACTAATAGAGACAGGAGAGAGTGTCCCAAGCGAGACGTTGTTTACACGGCTTGTCATAAGAAATTCATGCGCGAAAAATGAAGAATAGGAGATTAAATGAAAAGGCCTTTTACTCTCATTGAATTGCTCGTCGTGATTGCTATAATAGCAATCTTAGCCTCAATGCTTTTGCCAGCATTGAACAAAGCTCGAAGCACCGCTCAGAAAGCTCTTTGCCTGAGCAATGAGAAGCAGATATATCTGGGTTTTGCGTCATATTCGACCGATTTTAATGGCTGGATAACGCCATCTTATCACGTTGCGCCGTATGTTTACTGGCAGCAGATTTTTGTTGATATGGGATATGCGCGTGGATCTTGGGTTAATAATAATATTGCGTCGATCTTGGACGTTCCTATGGGGATTTATAAGTGTCCTTCAGAGAGTCGTAAAATTGCTGGAGGAGCTAGTAGCGCTTGGAATACCTTTAAGGGATGTCATTACGGATTGAGCAACTATCTGGCTGTTAGCTTTCCTCTTGATTCAAGGTTTTACGGAAGGCTTGTAAGAATACCAAAGCCAACTGAGGTTGCGTTGATTGGTGATAAGGGCGCCGTCCGTGTGAACTCTTTTTCTGGTTTGGCCGACCATCTTGACAAGTTTCGACACGCAAACGGCATGAATGTGTTTTTTGCGGATGGGCATGGAGAATGGAAAAAGCAGACCGATGTGCCGCACACTGAAGTAGACACTGATTGGGCCAGAAGAGTTTTTTGGGGAAGAAAAGATCAGCATGAAGCCGGCTATTGGTAATTTTAGCAGAATAGATAATTTATTAAATTGAAATAAAAATCCAGGAGAAATCTATGACGGGAAGAGTAAAATTGGCGGTGATTTCTGCAGTCGCGGCAACCTTTTTAGGGTGTGCAGTCGCAAAAAACGAACCGAGTGGAATAAGCGCGAAGAGCGCAAAGAGCGTGAAATCTTCAATCCCTTCGGCAAATCCAGAGACAATGGATAAAGAGACAAGGGCTATTTATAACAACTGGCAGGAGTTGAAAAAACGCCATTTAAGGCTTATTCCAGTTCCGAAAGAAATAGCCTTCAAGGGATCTGCTGTTGAGCTTCCCGGCAATGTGACCATTGTCCTTGAAAACAAGACTAAGCAGGGCGAGATAGCGGCTAATGAAATTGTTTCCAGAGTGAAAGAGTTGACCGGAAAAGATATACCCGTTATAGCAAGCCCCAGGGACGGTGCATATAATATAATTATCGAAAATAAATGGCCCAATTTCTTTTCAAAAGAAGAAGGCAAAGTCAAAACTCAAAATCCTTATTGTCGCAAGCAGGCTTATCGGCTTGAGCCTATTGAGAACGGGATAAAGCTGGCGGGGAACAGCCCCCTGGGAATGATGTATGCCGCAGTGACTCTGCGTTATCTTATAGAAAAATCAGGGGATAAAGCTCTGTTGCATCCTGCAAAAATAATTGACTGGCCGGATTTTCCAAGGAGGATGATTGCCAGTTTTTTTGCCACTTATCATTACAAATACAGGAATAATCCCAAGAAGCATTTTGCTCATATGAAAAAGTTTATGGATTGGGCTTTTAGACTGAAAATAAACTACATAAGCAATCATACTTACACCCCATATTATCGAACTCAGTCTCCGTTTAATGACAATTTGGTGGTTGATGAGAAAATTGGAAAATCTGCTAAGCTTGTAAGTAATTACTTGGCGGAAAGAGGCATTGGGAGCTTTGACGGCATGGATGTCGCATTGGCGCAGCCAAAGGATAAAGATCAGCCAGGAGTAAAAGATATGCTTTATAATTCTGTCCACAAAAAATGGTATTCCTGGGCAAGGCACGATTTGCATAAAAAGAAAGCTGAATTGCTTGGAACTCTTTTTTCAAAGATGGGCATGTCTATGGTAAATGTTCACAGCATTGACGGCGGCGGTTTTCGCGATCCCGAGCTATGGTCTGAAAGAGATAAATTGACGCGTGAAAAGTACGGAGACAATCGGGGGCAGGCAAATTTAGATATGTTAAATATCTACATAGACACCTTCAAGAAAAAAGGAATGGACACGAGGCTGGTTATATATCCATATTCTGGCTTGTACATTAAGGAGGAGTTTGGACTGAAAAAACTTGGCCTTGCTGATTCGCCTGCAAACAGAAAAATGGTAAAAAATCAAATCGCAAAAATAAAGAACGTAATGCGCAAATTGAATGACAGTTTGCCCAAAGATATTCCGCTTTGTGTTAGAGAGGGAAAGAGGAGTGAGGTTTTTAATTTTTATGACATGTTTCCTGAAAGAGCAATGTCTTATTCTTTTTATCCGCAGGAATTGAACAGGGATATTATGCCCCTCCTTTCCGCAGAATTGAATACATATTGGAGCGGCTTTTCTCCTGACAGAAAAACAAATGATATTACAAGGCTTGCCATGTCGCGAAAGTTTATGGAGCAGTCTTCTGTCTGTTCTGCGGAGTATACATGGAATACTAAATTTCCGGGATGGGAAGATATAGACAGAACCCGCAATCCTGTAAATTATGATCAGGCAGTTCTGGATATCATGGCGGAACGCGTTGCGGTCGGGCTTTGGGGGGATGAAGCGGGACAGGATTTGAAAGACCTTTTTAATGGCCAATTGAGCTTTTATCTGGCTTATGCGCCTAAAGAAAGTACTGCCCGTTTGAATCTCAAGTCTCTTTTGCCTTTTCTTAAAAACAATTACCAAGCCAGCCTCAAGGCTGAAAAGGCTATGGATAAGGTGTGGAGCAAGGTGAAGAATGACAAACAAATTATAGACAGTTTTTCATACCCAATATTTGTTACTTATTATAAGATGCTGAAAGCAGCTGTTGCCTATGGAGTTACAAACTATTATGTAGAGCTGGGAGAATCATTGGCGAGAAAGGGAGATATAAAAGGAGCCGAAGCCGCTGTTGAAGCAGGAAAGAAAAAGCTTGAATTGGCTCAAAAAGAATATTTGAAAACGATGTTAGGGCTTAAAGGCGAGCCGGAGCTTGTCACATTTGACGACTTGAATGGGTGGTGGCGTAGAGTTCCAGTTCATGCGGACAGCAATTTGCTTAATCCTGACTTCAAGGCGTTAGCGAAAAAACTTGACGATTTGGAGAAAAATAAAGAGGCGATTTTTCAGCAATACAATGTTCCCAAGTGGCTTGGCTCTTTTATGAAAAGTAAAAACTTGAAAGCTGTCAAGGTTTCCAATGGGATTGTTGTTGATGGCAAGCCTGATGAAGAAGATTGGACGAACGCCGCTTCAGTGGAACATTTTACAGGATCAAAAAATCTAAAAATGCCTCCGAATGCGGTTGTCGCAAAGTTGCTTTATGACGACAGAAATATTTACCTTTCCGGCGAGGTAGCGCAGCCGCTTCTTTCAGAATTTGTAGAAAATAAAGATGGCAAATTTGATTTTTCGGAATGTGTTGAGTTTTTCCTTTTGCCGGATAAAAATAAAAAGGAAAATTATTTTCAATTAGCGGTTGATGCGCAAGGGAATCTTTTTTCTTTGAAGAAAGAAGGCTCTGGAATCAATTTAAAAAAGACCCTTGATTGGAAGAGTGGCGCAAAAGCCGCTGCAATCAAAGGCAAAGAAAAATGGAGCTTCGAATTGGCTGTGCCTTTCGAAAAACTCGGCAAAGGCGCTGATAAGGATTGGCGGGGCATGATCTGTTATGACGGGACTGAAAAGCTAAAGCCGCGTAAGGTCGTGGGAGCTTACGCATCAAGCAACGTGGAAGGGCAGGGATTTCATAATCCGGACAAGTTTCAAAATATTCAATTTGTAAAGAGCGCGGGAGCCCCAGCTGTCGGATTGAATATAACTTGTGTTGAGCCTTCGAGCGAAGGGAAAACGCACGAGTCTGGATCTGGCAGTCTTATAAGTTTCGGAGCCACGCTTGAAACTAAGCGACCATTGTATGATGTGGAATTAAAAGCGCGTTTTCTTGATAAAAATAAAAAGCCTGTTGGCGAAGAAATGGTTTTGATGAAAAAGAAATATCTTCCGCTGGCGTGGAGGGCGACCACTCCTTTCAGAAGGCAGCTTATGGAGTTTCATAAAGGCATCTATCTGGAGTTCGTGGCCACATACAAGACTTCAGATGGCAAGGCTGGGAAGCTGGAGAAATATTTTATAGTTGGCGACAAACTCGGAATGCTCTCTAAGAAAAATGCGTTTGTGGAGGGCGTAAAAAAAAACTTCAAAGCAATAAGCTGCCCCTTTTCCTTTGATGTTAATTCCGATGCGGGAGCATTCTTGAGCCCGGAGAAGGGCTCAATGGAATTTTGGGTCAAGCCGGAGTTGGAGGTCTATGACGCGACGGCTAGCAAAAAGGATGGAGAAGCTCTCGCCCACTGGGGGGTTCTCCGGCCCAAAAGTCCGTTGTCCAGAAACAAAGACGCCATGAGCATTGTTTTAATGAAAAAGTGGGGTTTAATAAATTTTCAGCTGGCAAATCATAAATATGAGACAAGGAGCGCCAACGCTTATATTCGCGACTGGAAAAAAGGCGAGTGGCATCACTTGGCGTTCGTCTGGGATTTTACAAAAGAGCCGATTCGCATGGATATTTATGTTGACGGCAAACTGAAATCCAAGGGCGTCAAAAACAAAAAAGGCGAAAAAGTTTCCACCGCCATGGAAACAAAATCATTTCCCTATTCCGTTCAATTCGGATGCCTGAACTCCGGAGCCTGGAGTTTTCCGGCGGCGTTTGACGAATTGCGTGTTTCGAAAACGCTTTTTTATTCAAAAGACTTTACGCCCGCCAGAGACGCTTCAGGGGAGGGCGTTATTTTCAAATTCGAAGATAATTTTTCCAGCAATAACAAAGTAAATGCTTATCAACGCTGCCAGTAAGCTGATCCGCAAAATTAAGCGCAAGTCAAAGTACATCATATCCGACAAGGGCTTCCAGCTTTTCTGCGATTATTACCAGAAATAGTGCGATTCCAAAAAGATCATACCGCGTTATGGAGCTGTCGGAAAACACGGAAGCATTGGCATAATCGAGCGCTTTATGAAATCGCTAAAAAATGAATGTACACGAAAGATAATCCTGATTCCGTATGACATTGATGAAATGCGTCAGGAATTAACGCTGTGTTGCACGTGGTACAATCAATTTCGTCCGCATGAATATTTGAAATCAAAAGCTCCTCAGGAGGCTTACGCAAACTCGTCGTCATTGAACGTTCTTGATTTTGAGCGCAATTCTGATATTCCGGAATTGAAGCTCAATATCTTATATCCGGAAGGCAGAAAGCATTTGCCGATTGTCGAGATAGGAGAAGCGGCATAGCTTTTCTTGGCAAATTAATTTTTATTTCATTCTTTCTTTTTGAAAGAACAGGATTGCTCTATCCTCGCTCTCTAAAAAATGGAATATTCTCCTTTTCAGAAACGTATTTTCCTGCTATTTAACTTAAAGAACACGCCCCAATTGGCTGAATTTGACTGCTGGTTCGCTATTTTAACCCTATCGGCAAATCGCTGGGCCTCTACAAACTCCCGTCAAATCTTTGAATCGAATATTTTGACATTGCTTGGTTGATTTTTCTGAGCAAACCACTATAATAGTAAGTATACATAATAATAAAAGAATACTAAATAAAAATGAATCTTACAGAAAAAATAGAAAACAGCATCGTTCAAGACATAAAAAATGGCTTTTATTGTTCTAATCAAAAGTTGCCAACGATTAAAGAGTTGTCTCTTGTTTTTGGAACGAGTGATATTGTGGTAAGAAATGCAATAAAAAATTTAAAGACAAGGAATATTTTATCCGCAAAGCAAGGAAGCGGTATATTTGTTAAAGAAAAACCATTAGCGCAAAAAGCAACTATTGCTGTTTTTTTACCAGAGATGGATATCCTTCGCAAAGATAATATCCACGACGCTCACTTTAATATTTTAGATGAATTAATAGTCAAGCATAATAAGAATGAAAAGTATGGGTACAATCTTTTATTTTCTTTTGAAAAATTTAAATTATCCGCGCTTAAAGGACTTGACATCAACGGCGCAATTTTTATTGGCATCCCTCCAGACGATAAGCTTATTGAATATCTGAAAAACACTAATACTCCTTATGTTTTTGCCGGAAGAACTCTAAAATATGACAACATAAACTTTGTAGATTATGATCATATTGGAGCTTTGCATAATACTCTAAAGCTTTTTGTTTCAAGAGGGCACAAAAAAATATGCTTTGCATCAAGAAATACTTTAAATAAGAATCGCCAGAAAGAACTGGAAGAATCCTTTTTTAATTGCTTATATAAAAACAAGCTTTCGATTTCCCAATCCAAGTTCTTATTGATTGATCAAAACACTTCCCTTGAAACATCTATAGAGCAAGTAATAGCAAATGTTTCGGCTATTTACTGCAGAGGACCTTATGAAGCGGATATAATTTATAAAACCCTTATACAAAAAGGCATTAATATACCGGGCCATATATCATTAATAGCATTCGGCTTTTCAGAATTATATGAAAACAAAAATAATATTTCAGGATATAAAATAAGCCTGAACAATTATGTCTTGTCATTGCTTGAGTCCATAGAAAAACAATTATCAGGGAAAAAATTTAAAAAAGAAAAAATAATTGAGGCTGAATGGTTTAAAGGAATCACTCTTAATTCAAAGCAGAGGGACTAATGCATATCAGCATATTAAAACCTTTATATTCAAAAAAACCATATGCTATGTTTTATGATACGAGCATTGGGCACGGACGATTTCGCGAGCGGTGTAAGTCCGTTATGCTGACGAGGTTTACTTTGATAGAGTTACTTGTTGTGATTGCCATTATAGCCGTTTTGGGTAGTCTATTGTTGCCTGCATTGGGCGCTGCGAAAAAGAAATCTCAACAAATTGTCTGCGCAAATAACCTGAAGCAGATGGGAATTGTAACAATCAATTATATAAACTCTTACAATGGATGGATGGCGCCTTGCTATACTCAGGAGAACAACTGGACGTGGCTCAATTATTATAATAATTCCGAGTTAGTCAACTTTGTGAAGTATTCCTGGTCAAAAAGGGCAGATGCTTATACTGCTAGCGGACTTTCTGTTTGTCCCTCAAATAAAAATCGCTACTATACTTGGGCGGTCAATTATGTTTACCCACAAGCAGCTGGTATGCTTAATACCGCTGGCAATCCATTAGGCAGTCACACTAAAACAAAAAAATTAACCTCAATTGCTATTTCCCATTCGAAAGCGCCGCTTTTAGGTGATGCGGCTCATCAAACAACCCCACCGGCAAACTATCCTTATCACACCTATTATGATTTTTATCAATACCAGCAATTTGCTGCCAATGTTCATTCCTCCAGTTTTAAGGCGAATATCCTTTTTGTCGATGGTCATGTTAAATTTAATGATTTAAATGACACAGCATTGCCTCCTAAAGAATGCCGCTGGGAGAAATAAATCATTGCAAATATATATAATTTTATTAAATAAAAAAATAGGAGAAAGACTACGATGATGAATGGGAAAGTTTGTAAGAAAAACGCTGTATTAATAATTGCAACTGTTATTTGCGGATTGTTCAATACGATTCTTGCCGAGGGAGCCACTATTAATGGTGACTTCAAAACTATTGATTCAGGGGGTAAAAAAAAGAACGTTAGTTTTGATCATACTGCTTATAAGCAAGCTCCTATCGAACTTATTTTTAACGGAAGCCTTTCAAAAGGATGGGTTGTGGAATCAATTGACAAGTATGCAGTTGCGTTTAAATGGTATTTGGAGAATGGAGAAAAAGATGACGTGAAAGTTGATTATCGTGACGGTATACTTTTGGTTAAGCGTTTAAAACCAGCTGAAGCGTTACGTCTTAGGAATTCCAATGTCGTACTTGATACAACTGAGAATTATCGGTTTAAAACTCGTGTCAGGCAACGGGGCGGAAGCGACGGACGGATTCGTCTTTTTGGGGGGAAGAAATGGAAAATCCCTGCGAGCGGAGATTGGGTGGACTTGCAATTTGATGTTCATATTCCTGCAATAAATGGAAAATCCAATCTGGGACGCACGGGGTCCTTGATATATTATATGCCGTCAAAAATAGATTCTTCTCTTGAAATTGATTATGCTTCCCTCTTTCCGATATTTCCCCCAAATAATTTACCGAAAAATCCAAAGGTTTTTATTGAACAAAAAGAAGAAAAACTTCCCATGGAAGCCATTTTTGTCCATAGCGAAGCATCGGAAGGGGAATTGCTAGCAGCGCATTCGCTTAGAAGAAACCTTTTTTTGTATTGCGGGTATGTTATTCCTGTCTATTATTTGGAAAAAGGTAAAACGCCTGCAATTCCAGGCGTTTATGTGGGGAGGAGTGCCATGGAGCAGGGACTCATCTGTAATAATGAGCTTAAGAGCTTGGGCCAATGCGGATATATTCTTCGTAGCAAAAATGGGGCTCTTGGTATAAAAGGAAAAACCGACAGCGGAACGATTTGTGGCGTCTTTGGACTCCTTGGAGACTATGGTATCCATAATTTGTTAAGATATAAATTTGATGTCGTTTTGCCAGACGTTACGGAGATTTTGATACGCGAACAAGACGTGCTTAGAAAGCCATCATTTGAGTATACCGGAACAGATGGCTATGACGGACTTGCCGGGATTCCTTTTGGGTATTCCTGGGTGAAACCATTTATGGGAAATCCCTCCGATCTCGGCGTGAACAACGCCTACTGGGTACATAGCGCGAATTATTTATGCCCTTATGAGATCTATGGGCGGGACCATCCAGAATACTATGCGCTGGATGAAATAACCAACAAGCGCTTGAAATGCGATCCTGAAAATCGAAAACGCCTTCACATTCATTTATGCTATAGCAATCCAGAGGTTCAAAAAATTGCCACAGAGCGTTTGTTAAAGTGGATGGACGCTCAGAAAGATCGCAAATACTTTCCCGTGACCGCTGGCGATGGAATGGGCTTCTGCAATTGTGAAAACTGTCGGAAATGGGATTTTGATCCAGAGGCTTACAATAAAAGTGATCGCTACATGCGATTTGTCAATATTCTTGCACGAGCCGCGGGCAAAAAATTTCCAAACAAACGGATCATGTATCTAGCGTATACTGCTCGGACTGAAGATACGCCAACTCAAGTAAAACCTGAACAAAATGTGAATGTGATTTACTGCTTGTGGAGTAGCGATTGGCCGTGTAAGCAACATGCTTTTTGCGACCGCAATAATGAAGGTGTGAATAATTTCGAAAAATGGATAAAGCTAATGCCAGGGCGTGTCCATATTTTCGATTATCCTGCCTATGTATTAGCGGATATGAAGCGTCTTTGCTTTTTTCGGGATAAGGGAGTTGTCGGCATAATTCATTGTTCTTTTCGGGGAGTGTCTCCCGCTCTGCTCTGCTGGGTCTTCGGTAAAGCATTTTGGAACATCGAGCTGAATGTTGACAAAGAGATTGATAATTTCATGACTCTGTATTATGGCCCGGCTGCGCCAGCCATGAGGCAATATCTCGATCTGCTTCAGAACGCGATTGATCTTTATCAGCATGATGCATCCGAAAAAAAAGGTGACAGGCCCAAAGCAATCACCCCCATCTATCCTGACAGAGGGGAACCCTTTTTGTTGACGTTTAAGGAAATGGACAAAGGCTTTGAATATTTGGAAGCCGCGCAAAAGGCGGCCGAGGAGAACCCAGTCTTCCTCGCACGTATTCAGAAATATAAAAATGACTTGTTGCTGATTGACCTGACGCAGCGAAATCTGGTCAAAGGTTTGAGCGGTGTGGCTAGAAAAGTCTTTGTAAATCGATTGGCGGAATTTCTAAAAAAAGATAATAGAAAGTCTGCGTTCCGCAAAAAACCCATCAATCTTTGGCTCAAAAATATAGCCCACTTGGAGGTGAAAATGAAGAATTGGAGAAAGGACAAAAATGTCCAAGCATTTCTGGCCGACCCAGAAGCATTTGATTTTGAAGGAAGAGGGCAGAAAGACATAGAGAATGGCTGGCTTCTCCTTAGCGGTTTTAGCATGGGAGGAGAGCACATGAGCATACGGGGGCAAGAATGTACTATTGTGCGCCCTTCTAGAATAAATACGACGACCTTTATTTTGACATTGTCGAAAAAGCCAACGAGTGACATGAAGCTGACGGTGTGTGGGCTGGATGATGACAAACCCGGTGAGGTTTTATTCGAAATCAGCGTGAATGGACAAACAGTTTATAACGGAATAAATCCGTTCGATGATAAAAAATGGACAACCGTTAAATATACAGTTCCAGCCGCTTCATGGAAAACGGGCAAAAATCAAATCAAATTCATTAACCGAACCTCAAATGAGGGCGCTTCAGAGCCTGGCACTCCCCAAAAGGCGGCTGAGAAACGTTCTAGAAGGAGGGGGAACTGGGGCTGGTTTGGCATTGGATACGTGAAAGTGACTAATATGTAAATTTTGCTATTGAATTTTTCAATCTCGCTGATAATTACAATCAAAAATAAAGTTTTTTGTATTGACTGTTTCAAAAAGAGAGATTATTGACGTTTTAC
>CAZYVR010000166.1:0-12111 GCA_964651145.1 uncultured Victivallales bacterium
AACACAGGCGTCGGAATTGCGGTTATGACAGCGCTGAAAAATGCCTTGGCCACGCCACGCCCCCAATTTTCCGCCTCAATATAACGCTGGATCAAAAGAACACCGACAAAAGTGACAACGAATGCAATGCCAACAGCCGCCAGAATAGTCACTCCGGGTATTTCCATCACAAAAAAAGCGTAATCCAGAAATAAAATCAAGATGCCGCTGAATGGATGTAGAATAAGAGATCTTTTCAGAGATGGCTCGTCTATCCGCGAAACATTCTTCGCTGCACCTTCGGCAGGCGTCAGCTTGTCGTTTTCAAGCGTCCTGGGCAGCTTGTTAAATTTTGCGTTTTCATCCATAGCCATTAGTCTAACTGCATTAAGAATAAATTGCAAGATTGCGCAAAGAGATGCTCAATCAACACGTTTTGGATAAAAAGATCACGTCTTTGTCGACAAACTCAAGCTCGGCATGCCATTTGGCGGCAAGCCATTCAAATGTGGGACGCGAAAAAAAGCGGACATGAGTCATGTCGGCTTTATAGCGCCAGTTCGCAAATCTTTCCTTATCCAGCGCAAGTTGGGTCATTATTCCCAGAGTCCCGCCCTGTTTCAGGCAATTCCATAAACGCTCCAACTCTTCAGCGGGGCAATGCAAATGCTCCAATACTTCGGTGGCGACAATAAAATCATATTGCTCGTCGAATACCGATGGGTTGTTGGCGTAAAAATAATCGTAGATAGCCATTGATAATCCGCTTTCCTCGAGCATGACAGAGAGTGTAGGGCCTGGGCCGGAGCCAAAGTCGAGACCTCGCGCTCCCGGCTTTAAACGCTTCAGGATCGGATCGAATATACGGCTTAAAAATTTGCGATACCCCTGATCATCAGGACTGTTGCAATGAAGATCGTATTCGGCCTTTTCGTATTCCAGCGCAGGCAACTGAGACTTTGGCACAAAGACAAGAGAGCATTCCTGACAAGAAAAATAGTCGCGGCTTTTGTCCTTTAAGAAAAAATCGGCTTTTTCATTCTTGCATAATGGGCAAATCATAAACGGCTTACTTCTTGACTAGTCTGATCCCGTTGTCCTCTACCGCAATGAGTCTTTTTTTGTAAAGCGCGCCTATGCACATTTTGAACGCTTTTTTGCTTGTCGAAAACAATTTATAAATATCTTCGGGCGAGCTCTTTGAAGTCAACGGAAGAAATCCGCCTTCCTTTTTTATTTTGTCGAGGATTATTTCTGACAGATCCTCGACCTTTTCATAACCCGGCTTATGCAGGCAAACATCGATTTTCCCGTCGTCTCTGACTTTTTTTATGAAGCCATTGAGTTTTTGTCCGCACTCCAGTGTCTGGAAAACTTCGTTTTTATAAAGCAGCCCCCAATTCTCCCCTTCTATCGCCACATTATATCCAAGTTCAGTCTGGTCGCAAACCAAAAGGCTCACTTCCTGTCCTTCTTTGTAGGCTCCGCCTTTATGGATGAATTTATGCAATCTGGAAGACGCGGCAATGCGATTGGTGCGTTCGTCAAGATAAACTCTTACAAGATAAATCTTTCCTTCCCACATCTTTTCTTTTTGCTCCTTGAAGGGAACAAAGAGATCCTTGGGCAATCCCCAATCCAAAAAGGCGCCCACGGAATGGACTGAATCAACCTTCAGCAAAGCAAAATCGCCCACCATTGCGTAAGGCTTATCCGTCGTTGCCACAAGTCGGTCCTCGGAGTCAAGATATATAAAAACTTCTACAAAATCGCCAGGTCTGCAATTTTCCGGCACATATCTGCGCGGAAGCAATATCTCTCCAAGATCTTCGCCGTCAAGATAAACTCCAAAATCAACTTCCTTGGCCACTTTGAGCTTATTCAATTTTCCTATATTCGCCATAGCGCGATTATTCCCATATAATAAAGTTCATAAAATAACAGAGCAAAAAAAATTCACGACTGTTCGCTTGAAAACAAATATATCAGTGTTATTGATTCGCGCAAACGAGAGTGCAATACTTGCATGTTTCGCTTTTCTTTATTTTTCCAATCCTGAATTACACTCGGAAACCTGATTGTACATAATTTAAACATTTTCTAAATGTTGCGCTGCGCTTTTATTATGACAATTGAAACCTTTTAAAGCAAAATGCAAGAATTTGACCGAGCTTCTTGATTAGCGCTCATTACAACAATCGACCTGCAAGAGCGAGAGAAACATAATGATATTGTTGTATGCCAGCCTTTAAAACAGCCTCATTCTCGAAGGAGCGCGTTAAGTCCAAATTCTATTGAGGATGCATGTTATATTTAATTATGCCAGTATTCATTGACTGTATCGTTTCTTAGTTCTATGATTTCCAGATTTTTATAGTAATCAACATGCAAATCAAGAAATAGAATGTTAGCGCCGTTGAAGTGACGACGCGCGATGCCAGGTTGCTGGGTAATGAAGCCTGGATAAGTCTCCGAGAAAACAATATTGGTAGCATCAGGGATGGTTATTCTTTTAGATGGAAATCTTGCTTTTGAAATGCGGCTGCAATATTTCTGAGACCCAATGCTTTCGCCATGAGTGGCTCTGAAAAATGCATTAATGGCATAACTCGGATTCGGGTTCCCCCCGGATCTCCTGTTATTAAATGTGCCGTCCAATCTTCCTAAAGGGCAAAGCGAAGATGGAGCGGTCGGCATGACCGATCTGATGGCGGCATCGTCCTCAGGCTTGTAGCTCAGATATGAACATAATGTTTGTTCAAGCCTGGAAGAATCAATTGGGCCGAATGCGTAATTGACGGTCCAAAGTGTGTCAATGGCATTCCCGTCATAGTCATCGGCATAACCCAAATACGCAGCACCCAACTGTTTTAGATTTCCCATGCAAACAATGCTCTTGGCTCTCTCTCTTGCTTTGGATAAAGCCGGGAGCAGCATTGACGCCAGTATAGCTATGATGGCAATCACAACGAGCAATTCGATGAGTGTAAAAAAATCCATTCCCTTTTTGAGCTCTTGATGTTTAAAAAAGAAATCATTCATCTTTTTGAGTCTCCACTTTGAAGTTAATATTGAACACCACCTAAAACTACAAGTCCTGATTGAACTCCTTCGGGAGAAGCGGTAACTTTTACTTTTTTAGGCATGGCTTGCTTGCGCTTTGGCGACTGCCATTCTATAGCAAGAATGTTATTCATGTTCCGGGAGTCGCTGCCACGCCACGCCATCCATGTCCTCCAGTTGCCGACCGATCTCCGCGCTTTGAAGAAGCTGCGCCCTCTCAAGTCAATGGAAGATTTTGTCCCATCAGAAAAGTCCACTTCTATTTTTCCCAGGCTTCTGCTTGCATCAACGGGATATTCGGTTGTAATAAAGACAATAAAATTCCGCAGTCCATAAGAAATGGGCATTGAGATAGTCCCGGCCGGAGACTGCCGCTGATTTCGCAATAAGATTGAAATGCGATCGCCTGTCCTCAGATACTCCCAGAACTGGCCCCTTCTGACGGGACCATGGTTTGAGATGACAAAGCCGTCTTCCGGTATCTCCATATTTCCTTGTCCTTTGTCGTAATCAAGGAGATTGCCTGAGAGTTGAACAATTTTGTCATTGCGAACCGCCAATTCCTTGCCCCATCTGTTTGTTCTTGTGCTTTTTCCGTAAGCTGGAGTATAAATGATGCATTCTTTAGATTCCCTTTCTTTGTCCACTCTAACTTTGGCTGGAGATATCCACTCGTATGATTGAGCGGAAATGATTATGTCCTTCAGTTTCCCATTCTCCATCATTTTCTTAAAATTATAAGGGCGCGGAATTTTAGGAGGCGGTGTTGAGCCAAAGATAAAAAACGAGCGTGGATTTATTATCTCCAGTGGAATGCCGGATGCATCCATTTTCATCTCAGGCAAAGCATCTGCAAGTTTTTTCAGGAATGTGCTGGAGGGCTGTGTAGTTCCGGATATGTCTTTTATCTGCAGGATTTCGCTATTCGGTTTCTTTGTGCCTCTGCCGTAGAAAAAAATGTCATTAAAGGTTGCATAAACAGCGCTGCTTTTGTTGTGGCGCGCGGTGGCATTCCACGAGCATTCTCCTGTCATGGGGAATGCTTCATGATGCGGGGAATTATTCCAAGTGGTTCCAAGCGCCGCTTTAGCTCCAAGCCGAAAACCGTCGAAGCATAGACGTTCAATTCCTTTTTCGTTGTACCATGGACTGACCCATATCTCAAAGCCCTTTTTTGATATATCTTCTAGAATATCATAGCGTTTATGCGGCAAATAGCACCAGTAGTCTATCACTATATTCTTGTCTATGTTATCAAGGGCTTTGAACGTCAAATGGCCATTGGCAGGCTCATTTTCCTCTTCATCTTTGTCGTCGTATTTATTCTCGTCCACCAGCATATCGTGCCATATAACCGGCTTAATGCCTTTCGACGCAAAATGACGGCTTGCCTTGTTGAGAAATTCGGCAAAGTACTCATGACCACTTTTCCCTATAGTCTTTTCAAGGATTTGGGCTCCATCGTAAAAAGCGAACTCGTCTGTTCCTATATGGAAATATGGAGGTTTTTCAAAAAGTTCAGACAACTCATCCACCATATCGAAATAAATATTGTAGAAATCAGGAGCCGCCAAATTCATGACAACAGGACGTTCTTTTCCATCTTTGCCAATGCCTTTAATCGGGCATATCAAAGGACCGGTCCCCAAGTGTCCTATGCTGTTTATTCCCGGTACGGGCATAATGCCGCGGCTCTTTGCGTAATAAACCAAATCCCTAAGTTTTTTTTGCGACCAACGGGGGGGCATGCAGCATTCAGGATGCTTTAGAGATTCGTAGTATCCTCCAATTTCAAGAACGACAAAGTTAAAGCCCAATCTGGACATGACATCAATCTTATATTTGATGGAGTTCTCCTCTTTTTGTCTGTAAGACAACAAGCGGAGATGCATTCCACGCAACGAAAAATCCGGCCAATCTTTGATTGCTATCTCCGGGCACTGAATGGAACCGTCCGTCAGAATCTTTACAAGAGGTGAGTCGAAAATGCATAACAGCCTGCCTATGGCCCTGTAGCAGCCTTCCTGAGATGATGCTCCAATTTCTATTTTGTCTTGCGATATTTTAAGAGTGTAGAACTCCTTGTTTTTAGATTTTTTCAGACATGTAATCTTTATGAGGCGCCGCGCTTTTCCTGAGACAGCTTCCTTCCATCCCAAATTATTCAGCAGTTCGCCCTTCAGCCATTTGATGGCATCCGCGGGCATTTTTAACGCATCGTCTATGTTGTAACATGAAGGTTTGATAATTAAAGTTTCACCGACCTTAACTTCTTTTGGAGTAGGGATTAGCCATGCGCTTTTATCTGCCATGGAGCTTGACGGTTCATCTCCATTTATTCCCGTGCATGCTGAAGTCAGCATTGCTAGTCCGATTGCAACAAGATAATTTAACAGCAAGCAATAGTTTAGTTTCATAAACTTCATCTGAAAAAAGCCTGAATATTTTTCAGGGACTCCAAATTTCAATTTTGTCTTTTCTGTTCTCATTTTCTTCCTTTTATTTTTATTGATTTTAAGTCTGATTATTTTCCGCCTCTTTTGGCCGCGCCACAGCTTTTTCGCAAAATCAGGTCAGGATTGAATAATTTTTCTGATTGCGAAACTTGTCCTCCATTCAATCGACAAAAGATATTTTCCGCAGCATAAAGGCCCATTTCATAAAACGGATGCGACACCACGCTTAGTGATGGATTAGTGTATTCAGAGAATTCGCTGTTATTGAAGCCAATTACAGAAATATCATCCGGCACGGCAATGTGCACTTCGTCAAACGCCTTCAATACTCCAACTGCAATATTGACATCCGTGCAAAGAAGGGCGTCTGGAGGGTTTTCAAGAATGCTATCTTTGAAGTTCATAATTGTCTCGTAGCCAAGCCTTTTGTGGGATGTATGATATTGCTTTTTCAGTATTAGGTCGTCTATGGCAATGCAATCCTTTGACTTTGTGAGTTTTCTGAAGGCTTTAATGCGCCTTTTGGGACTGTCGTTGTCGGAATCAGTGCTCACAAAACCGATGCGCTTATGTCCCAGTTCAATGAAGTGGTCAATAGCCATCTCTACAGCCTTTTCCTCCTCGTAGGATATTGAAAAAGGAGTGACACCGCGTCCTCCTCCGATGGAAAAATGCGGGAACATGTTTGCATGAAGACTGCTGAGGCATTTGTCATAGTTTTTGCGGTATATGACGACAACTCCATCAATGCCGCGCTCCTGTAAATGCCGCATAAGGTCATCGGGATGTTTTATAGCCTTGCTTGAGAACGGAAAAATAGAGAGAGCTAAACCATGCTTGAATACATAGTCAGACACTCCGCTTAAAATAGCGGCATT
This sequence comes from uncultured Victivallales bacterium, assembly GCA_964651145.1. Taxonomy (GTDB): domain Bacteria; phylum Verrucomicrobiota; class Lentisphaeria; order Victivallales; family GWF2-45-14; genus CAZYVR01. The sequence continues at coordinate 6,377 of CAZYVR010000166.1, forward strand.
ATAGTCGTTGAAGAGATTGATGCCTAAGCCTTCGGCCTCCAACAACACACCAATGCATGGGAGCCTGTTTTTGACAACTTTAGGTTTGTAAGAGGTCGCGTCAAGGAGTTTAAGTATCTTGAGCCTGGTATGTTCATTAACGTTTGGCGCATTGTTTATGACTCTTGAAACGGTGGCAATTGAAACCCCCGTCTTTTCAGCCAAGTCGTAGATTGTTAGTCTTTTGGGTAAAATATTTTTCATAACTCTTACATTTCCTTACATTATATATCTCATTATACCATATTGCAGAATGTTTGTCAATGACTAAAGTTAGAAAAAGTTTTCAACTACTCGACCGAAAATGCCTCAAAGCCGCCAATTATCAACCTGATATAAGATTTTGCAGCATTTAAAAAAAATGAATTTTTTAATGCATTATTGTTTACTTTGTTGGTATAGTATGATATAATAGTAAACATAGGCATCGAATATCTAAAAACAAAAGATAAAACAGTGGTAATGTATACAGTATTAGTAAACTTAAAGAAAAAAAAGGGGGGAGAAATGACTGGAGACTATCTCCTAAGGCACAAAGAAGCGTTTAATAGCAGAACAGCGGAAGAAATTCTTGATGGAGCTACTGCGCATTTAAGAGAAGGCATTGCCTTTGCAACTTCCATGGGGGCAGAGGATCAGGTTATTATGGATATGATATCCCGTCGGGATCTTGATGTTAAAATTTTCACTCTCGACACGGGGCGTCTTTTTAAAGAGACTTATGATCTGATTGCCGAAACAGAAAAGCGCTACGGCAGGAAAATTGAAATATACTTTCCAGACAATAAATTAGTGGAGGACATAGTCTATGAGCATGGCATTAACCTTTTTTATAAAAGTGTCGAATTAAGAAAGAAATGCTGCCATGCACGCAAGATCGAACCGCTGCGGAGAGCCTTGAGCGGCTACTCTGGGTGGATTTGCGGTTTGCGTCGAGAACAGTCCGTGACCCGGGGGGAGCTTGAAGCCATCGAATGGGACAAGGCCAATCAAATGGCAAAGATCAACCCCTTGCATAATTGGACGAACGATCAGGTGTGGAAGTATATAAAAGAGCACGATGTCCCGTATAATAAACTGCACGATGAAGGTTTTTTGAGCATAGGCTGCTCTTGCTGCACCAGAGCGGCAAAGCCTGGCGAGGATATCAGGGCTGGCCGCTGGTGGTGGGAGAATCCAGAGCATAAAGAATGCGGCTTGGACTGGGTTGACGGAAAGTTGCAGAGAACAAAGCATAGCACAACAGGAGATTAATCAAAATGCCGGATTATAATTTAAGTCAGTTAAAGCAACTGGAAGCCGAAAGCATCTACATATTCAGGGATGCCGTAAGCCAGTTTGAAAACCCGATACTGCTTTATTCCATAGGGAAGGACTCGTCGGTTCTTGTGAAGCTCGCTCAAAAGGCGTTTTATCCGGGCAAGCTGCCCTTTAAGCTTTTGCATATAGATTCCACGTGGAAGTTTAAAGAGATGATAAAATTTCGCGATGAATTTTGCTCGTCACAGGGGCTTGAATTGGATGTTCATCATAATAAAGAAGGCAAAGAGGCTGGCGTCAATCCTTTCGATTACGGAAGCCGCAAGTATACAGACATCATGAAGACCCAGGCTCTTCTTCAGGCTCTTAGCAAAGGCGGATACGATGTGGCTTTCGGAGGAGCCAGAAGGGATGAGGAAAAATCGAGAGCCAAAGAAAGAATTTATTCTTTTCGCGACAACAATCATCAGTGGGACCCGAAAAATCAGCGCCCTGAGTTATGGAGCCTTTACAATGCCAGAACTAATCCCGGCGAAAGCGTGAGAGTGTTTCCGCTTTCCAACTGGACCGAATGTGACATATGGCAATACATCCGCCTCGAAAACATTCCGATTGTCCCATTGTATTTTGCAAAAAAGCGCCCGGTGGTGGAACGGGACGGAGTTTTGGTAATGGTGGATGATGAGCGAATGAGGCTTCTCCCCGGGGAGAAGCCTGTTCAAAAGATGATCCGGTTCCGGACCTTGGGCTGCTATCCGCTCACCGGAGCTATTGAATCCAGCGCAACAACAGTCGAGGAAATAGTAGAGGAAATGATGCAGACAAAGGTCAGTGAAAGATCAACGCGCCTGATAGATCACGATGGCGACTCGTCTATGGAGCAAAAAAAGCGAGAAGGATACTTTTAAGATGGATATAGACAAATTTTTAAATCAGCACGAAAATAAAGATTTGCTGAGATTTCTCACCGCAGGCTCGGTGGACGACGGCAAGTCCACCTTAATAGGACGCTTGCTGTATGACAGCAAGCTTATATTTGAAGATCAACTCAGTTTGCTCAAGAAGGACAGCGAGAAAATGGGGACGACCAGGGAGGCTGGGGACATAGACTACGCCCTTCTTCTAGACGGCCTGAAGGCTGAGCGCGAACAGGGAATAACCATTGACGTGGCCTACCGCTATTTCGCCACTCCCAAAAGGAAGTTTATAATAGCCGACACGCCGGGACATGAGCAGTACACCAGAAACATGGCAACCGGAGCTTCGACCGCAGATCTTGCCATAATACTTGTCGACGCAAGGTTTGGCGTGGTCACTCAGACCAGAAGGCACGCTTTTATTATTTCATTGCTGGGAATAAAACATGTCATTGTGGCGGTAAACAAGATGGATCTCATGGATTATTCGCAGGAAGTCTTTAATGATATCCAACAGGACTTCAAGGACTTCATTGAACGCGTGGATATACCGGATATACACTATATCCCCCTTTCCGCCTTAAAAGGCGACAATGTTGTAGACAAATCGGAAAAGATGCCGTGGTATAATGGCTGCGCCTTGCTTGATTTTCTGGAGACAGTCAATATCACCGATAGCCGGAATTTTTCTGACTTCAGGTTCCCTGTTCAATATGTAAACAGGCCAAATCTGGATTTTAGGGGTTTTTCAGGCTCCGTTCTATCCGGTGTAGCAAAGGTGGGCGACAAGATAAAGGCCCTGCCCTCCATGAAAGAATCGACGATCAAGAAAATTGTCACCGCTGACGGCAATCTTCAGGAGGCGTTTGCGCCCCAAGCGGTAACCCTTGTGCTTGAAGACGAGATTGACATAAGCAATGGAGACATGATAACGCACTCCAATAACCTTCCTAAAATAGCGACTCACTTTGAGGCAATCATTGTATGGATGAACGACACTCCTCTTGAGCGTTCAGGCAATTATATCGCAAGGCACGCATCCCAGAGCGCAAAAGCCAGAATAGACGCCATCAAATACAATATTGAAGTCAACACCTTAAAGAAAAGCAAGGCCGACAAATTGGAGCTGAACGAGATAGGAAGAGTGGTTGTTTCCACATCCAAGCCATTGTTCTATGACCCTTACTCAAAGAATCGCGAGACCGGCAGTTTTATTCTGATAGACCCTGTGTCAAACAATACGATGGGCGCAGGCATGATAATAGAAGGCGTCTCTCCTGATAATCTTCCAAAAGACTCCAGCGATGAAGCTTTCCTGAAGGACCATATAGAAAAGAGGGAATTTTCATGGGACACCGGCTTTGTTACCCCAAGAGATAGAATGATCAGAAACAGACATAAAGGCAAAGCGGTCATAATAACAGGCGCAAAAGAAGAGAACAAGCACGGAGTGGCCAAAAGGCTTGAGCAGGAACTTTTTAGATTGAATATGAGCTCGTACTACCTGGGAATGTCAAACATAACCGGCGGACTTGACGCTGACATAGGCGATGCTTTCTGGGACAGAGACGAACATATACGCAGGATAGGCGAGCTTGCCCGAATATTGACGGACGCAGGACTTATTTTTATAACAGCGATCAATGACGCGGACGATTACGATCTTGATAAGCTAAAAATGCTAAACTACCCGAATGACCTTCTGGTCATTAATATCGGAGAGAACATTTTGAGCAATTACGAGGCGGACATTAATCTGCCGGGCAATGCCGACGTGAGCGGCAGCCTTAATTCTATACTCAAATTGCTTTCAGAAAGGCATATTATTCCTGAGTATTGCATTTAGTTGACTTGCCCATTTTGAAATTGTAATATAGAATATGATAAAAAAGGAGACCATCGTGGAATCATTGAAAGAGCTCCATTTGGAATTGAAAACAAAAACAGAAGAATATATTGACGGCAAAATAACAGCCGCGGAATTGAAGCATTACTCCGCGCCTTTTGGCATTTACCAACAACGGAACGATCTATTCATGGCGCGAATAAGAGTTCCGGGCGGCCATATATCCGTCAGGCACATCCGCAAAATAGCAGAAGCAATGGACACGCATAATGTAGCTTTCGCGCATTTGACAACCAGGCAGGATATTCAGCTTCATGACATGAAGCCGGAAATGATTTATCCGGCAGTAAGGGAATGCACTGAAAACGGCTTGCCCTTTAAAGGCGGCGGCGGCAATACTTACAGGAACGCGCTCGTTTCCAGCGACAGCGGCCTGTCTCTGAATGAAGCGTTTGACGTTTTTCCTTGCGCAAAAAACCTTAACGAATATATTTTAGGCTATGAAAAAGCTTTTGACCTCCCCCGGAAGCTTAAAATAGGTTTTTCATCAGGCAACGATGACAGCATTAATGCGGCTGCGCAAGATTTGGGGTTCATTGCCAAAATAATTGATAAATGCAGAGGCTTCGAAGTCTATGGCGGCGGCGGCATGGGCCGGGAAAGCATGATCGGAGTAAAGCTCTTTGATTTCCTGCCGGAAAGCCAGCTTGCCAGATGCGCAAAAGCGATGATAGACCTTTTTTATGATCACGGCGACAGAACTAACCGCAACAACGCCCGGCTTCGTTTTGTTCTTAAGAAACTTGGCGAACAAGCGTTTGTGAGTCTGTTTAACAAATATTTCGAAGAGGCTGACGCTGAATTGCCGGATGCCTGCAAATGGGATATCTTTTCGGAAACGGAACGCTTGACAAACTTCTCCGGTGCCGAGCCCGACAGCCGGGAATATTCAGAATGGCTGAAATATGCTGTGTCAGAGACACGTTTTAAAGAAATTGTATCTATCAAGCTTTTTGTGCCGTGCGGCAATCTTGCAGCTGCTCAATTAAGAAAAATAGCTGACTTGGCGGACATCTGCGGCTGTTCTTTTCTCAGACTAACTCAAACGCGAAATATTATTTTGCCGCTTTTGCGCAAATCCGCGCTGCCCCGCGTTTTTGCTTATTTGAAATCAGAGCTGGGCGATGTCGATCTCCTGCTTGGGTCCTTCAAAGGACATATAATTTCCTGCATCGGAGCGGCTGTGTGTAAAATAGGCATCATAGATTCACCATCGCTGGCAGATATGATAGCGTCTAACCTGGACAACTTTTTCAAAGACAACTCCAGCAAGCGAGCCGCATTGATTCCACTAATTCTTGAAACTGTGAGGATTTCAGGCTGCCCTAATGCATGTTCCGGACACCCAGGCTATCAGGCAGGATTGCAGGGGCTAAAGAAGAAAATTAATGATTCAATGATGGATGGAGGGCTTATTTTTTCGGGTGGCTCTCTGAAAAAAGAGTGCAGGCATCTGGCGGAAACCGATGGAGAATTCGTATGTCTTTCCAAAATTCCAGAGAAAATTCTGGATCTTATACCCGAGTTGAAGTGAAGCGGCTAAGCGTTTTTACCGGTTTTTACGTTTATTTTTTAACTTTCACAACAATGTAATTTTCATTGGAAAAAACGAT
>CAZYVR010000167.1:0-12068 GCA_964651145.1 uncultured Victivallales bacterium
CGAAAGTTTGGCAAACAGCCGATTGTTTGCTTTCAGTTCTTCGCCCGGGTTCCACAGTTGCTCAATTTTAACTGAGCCATTGCCGCCGCGCATATTTTCGCGTATATCACATTTGTATTCGCCATTGTGTTTTATCATTTTGAATTTCCCCTCCAGTCAACTTTATTGTTTGTTTAGCTTACAGCACCGAAAATGTTGCCGAACTTTTTGCCGTTGAGCGATTCTATATAAGACGACACTTTGGTCAGTGTGCTGCATGGGTCAATTGTCGGGTCCATGCAATCGCCGTCAAGCAGGAGCAACGGAAGATGTATTTCTTTGAGCTCTTCGCGGAGGTGCTTCACAAAAGCGCTGTCGGCCATGGCGCATCGTCCGAATCCATGATTGTAGAGTATGCAGCCGTTGAACTTTGCGGCCAGCGAGTTCTCCTTAATGAATTTTACGCGCAGGCTGGGATCAAGGAAACCAACAGTAAGCAGCTTTCTGGCTAGAGAACGATATGGATCGTCAGGGTTCAAAGTCTCCCAGTCAACGAAATTCACTTCTTCAAAAACTATTGGGGCATGACATTGCGCTTCTATGAAATTCATCAATTTTGTGTCGTAAAACGGCGGCAGGTGCAGCCAGAGCAGCCTGTGAGTGTCTTCTATGTTCACTTTGCCTTCAAGCTCTGCTTTCTTCTCCTGAAGCTCAATGTAAAACTGCTTTTGCATGTCAACCAGCTCCTGGCGTCCCCAAAGCTGAGAGAACACTATCGCATAATAAACAGCCATGCTTCCTTTAATGAGCGGAGGGCTGTTGTATCGCAATTTGTTGCATTTCTGCGAGATAGCCTGAGCTTCGTTGGAAAGAGCGCAGGCTTCTGCCAGGCGGCCCGGATCCATCTTGACGTTCAAGGTTCTTTCCATTTGTTCAACGGCTTCCTGCAAGCCGGCGGCTATAGTTTCCACTGCGTTTTTGTTGTTGTTTATTGGAGTTTGCAATGAATAAAATTTATCGCTAAAATTGTAAGTCCTTGCCAGATCCTGAAAAACTCTTTCTCCCTGCTGGCATGGTTGGGAGGTTGAAACCGCGAAATCCGGCTGGGGCAACTTTGCGCCTTCCAGCACTCTAAGAAATGAACAAGTCTCAGCAGAAAACCCCTTGCAGGCGGCGTTGTCTAAATAACGTTTTATTTTTCTGGAATTCCTTGCAAACAGAGCCGCATAAGTTTCCAGCGTCAGCATTTTCAGCCCCATGGCATTAAGGATTTCAGTCGGAAAGAACAGGTTCCTCCAGACGAGGGGGCCTTTGCTTTTTGAAAAGAACTCCTTTCGTGTCGCCTTGGCGCGCATCGATATGGATTTCAGCTTTATGCGGTCAGGCTCAATTGTCTTTATTGACAGTTTATCTTTCAGACCCGCGTATTCTTGCGCAAGAACGGCTGCTCCCAGAGCTCCCATTACGCAGTGAAATTCTGGCGTTATTATATTGTTGCCGGTTATTTCCTTTAGATAATAAGCCACTGCCCGGTTGGATGCCACGCCGCCCTGAAATATTATGTCGCCATCATAGTTGTGCAGAAGATCGCCAACGCCTGAAAGGACTGTCCTTGCCTGAGCTTTGCAAGCGCCCGCGATGACTTGCCCCAATGGATAACGGTTCTTGAACTTGTTTATTGAAGTGGCGCTGAGAACTGCGCATACTGACGAAAACTCCAGAGATGAGTCATAATTGACCTTGTCAGCCATTTCTTCCACTGGCACATTCAGCTTGATCGCCACGCTGTCGAGAAACGCGCCGGTTCCCGCCGCGCAGATGCCGCTCATTTTGGAAACCCACATGCCCATGTCTTCATTGTAAATCATTGCTTTGCTGTCTTGTCCGCCAACGTCCAGTATTGCTTTGCATTCAGGATGGTAGTGCTGAGCTCCGGCAACATGCGCCGAGACTTCGCTGACCTTGAAGTCATAGCCAATAAAACGTTTTGTGTCTTCCACTATTTGACTGCCGGTAACAACGACACAGGTCATTTCATCAAATTTCACCGCCGCTCCAGCGAGAAATTCGTCGAGCGTTTTCTTCACTGAACCAAGACTGCACGTGCCGCAGGCAGAGCACTTCCCAGTGCAAGTAACCGCGCCAGCCTTTACCGACTTTGTGCGTTCGTACATAGAGTGAAGCACTTTTCTATCGTCTCCCATGAGAACAGCTTTTAGTGTGGTTGAACCTATGTCTATCCCAAGAAAATATTCTTTCATCGTATAATCTATCCCGAATAAATTGCAATTTGACGCAAAAAAATAAAGATAGCGCCTATTCTGTTATTTTCCTAACAGCTTTTCCTTATTTTCATCCGCAAAAGTTGCTGGGAGTCAAGGCGATGCCCCCGGCAAAAGTCCGTTTTTTTATTCCGGCTCCGCCGTTTTTTTAGTTTTCAAGACTTTTGGAGACTGCTCCCCTTTTAGCTTTTTTAACATTTTTGCAAGGCTGTTTTCAATTGCTTTCATTAAAGGGTCTGTGTTGGAAGCGCGATCACGTTCAGGGGTGACTTCGATTGCCTCGCCTATTTCCATGACGGCGCGAATTGGATAATGTATCCTTGCGGCATCCGTTATGTCTTCTTCAAATCTTTCTATAGTTTCCAGAATCTGTTCCGACGCGGGGTCCGATTCTAAATAGCCAGACGGATATAAGTAAAGTTGCTGAGCCAGATAGATGTCTTCCAACTGGCGCCAGCGCAGCTTTTTTTCATTGTCCGTCAACTCGCCTGTCGTCATTGCGGGGAGAATCGCGATTCGCAATTTCTTTACGCGCAAAACCAGATCTTCCTCGCGTTGTCCATTCAGCCATTCTTTTTCAAGTGGAATAAGAAGCCTGTCGATAAGAGCGGCAAGACGTTGTTCCAAACTGCCGATTTGAGACTCTCCAAAATATTCTATCTCTTTGACAGACAAAAGAGCTATTCCTATATGCTTGATTCGTTCAAGCAATGTGTCTTTGCTGCGCGGCTTCAATGTCAGGCGCCGTTCAATGTCTTCAATCACCGGAGTAGCAGTCGCTTCAAGGTCTCCGTCAAAAAAGTAGCGCATAGCCACAGGATGCACTACAGTTTTTTGTGTCGCATTTATGGCGGCGCGTCGTTTTGCGGCTGAACGCGCAATAAAAGCTGTGCCTTCCATCAGATTGTTTAAGCGATCATTAGTGCGCGACACAAGGCCTTCCGGGAAGATAACCAGCATGCGTTTTGCCTCGCTCAAAGCTTTTACCGCAAACTTAAGGGCTTCGCGATCGCTGCCTTCCCGGTAAACGCTGAATACCCCCAGTCGGGGAAGAAGCCAGCGAAAAAGCTTGTCTTGCATGAACAGATGCCAGCTGCCCATGATGTACATGCGTTTTTCCAATTTTTTAGCCATCATGGCCAAAACCATAGGGTCGCATGGACGGCAATGATTAGGCGCCAGCATTATGCCGTGTCCTTCGTCAATGGATCTTTTTAAATGTTCAGATCCGCGTATTTCCCATGAGGCAATTCCATGTTTCCGGCGCAGGTATCGCGGCAGATAAAGATGAATGAGCTTCAGCCAGAAACTCCCTTTTTGCGGCGCCACAAAACTGTATGGCTTGTCAATAACTATATTTTGCATTTGCGGACTCCCTTTCTGTTGTTTTTTGCTCTGCAATAAGCATAGCGCGATAATGAGCATACTTATAATTGATAAAACAATACTTTATTATTGATTTGATTAATATGTCTTAATAGAGACTCCAATGGCAATTGCTCTTTTGTCAATGGCTTTGCCATAATTTTTTCAATGGTTGAATGTCAGCCATGAAAATCAAAAAAAGGGAATCCGGTAATTCTTTCACGGATTGCCAGAACTGCGGAGTTTGAAAAACGGAATCACCGCGTTCTCGCGCAATAATTATCTATCCAATGCATCAATGGAAGGCTTCAATAATAAAATCCGATGGCTCATCAGGCAGGCATACGGATATCGGGACCAAAAATATTTCCATCTCAAAATATTTGATCTGCCAAATATGAATACAAGCAAGGCTATGAGTTACGGATTAAAACGACGAAGAGGCAAAAAAAGAAAGTTAGGTGAAGAAATTTCTTAAAAACATCAAAAAATGCCACAGATTTAACACCCCAGGGCTGACCCCATATTTCATCTAATCCCGAAGAAAATGCTACCAACCCCAAATTGGAATAAACATAAAATACGCTTTGCTACGCTCTTTTCCTCTCTCTATGCTGAACAGTCTCCAGCAAAAGGAAAACTTTTTCCGTTCCTTGTTTTTAGAATAAGAAATAAAAGGGAATATATTCACATTGAATTCTTTTCCAACATTTTCACTATGATAAAGTTCGCCAAGAATTCTTGTCGTCGAAGATTCTTCATCTGTTTCGTTTTTTCCTTGCGATTCATGAAAATACATATACCACAAAGCCTGCGTGCTCGCATGTTTTTCTTCCGTATTTTCACTGCTTGTGTACAGCCACAGGAAAGAACTTTCGGATATATCAGAGCCCGCCCTCTCGTAAAAATAAAAAGGGATAAAATCAAAACAATGCTTGTCAATTTCTTTATTTTCTGAAAGGTAAATATTGGGAAAAAACCATGATCTTTCTTCCATATAATTTTCGCGCTTTTTAGTTGCAACATTCATTTCATAGACAAGTTTAAGCCATTTGCAGTAAAAGGGCAAGCAGTAAGACGCGGCATATCCCCTCCCGCATTTCCATTCTCTATTCCCGAAAAACAGCATATAATTTTGGTGACTGTATTTTAAATCTGAATATGAATAGTAAAACGGCAAAAAACGCCTTAGTTCCCGTCTATCTTTGTCTCGCTTGTCATCCTCAACCAAAAACAACGGCCACATTGCCCCTACGCGGGAATAGTCCTTTTCACGCCAAAACTCGAAAAATGGGAATAGATAACCTTGAAAAGGGGCGACGCTCTCTTGATTTTTATTCTGAACCTTGAGCTCCGCGAATGGCCAAAGAGCTTTGTAGTTCGTATATTGGCAATCTTTGTTTCTTATAAAAAGCGGCGGAAGAATGTAATAGGTGTCCCCACTGTCAAGCCATCCAAAAAGTGGAGTCAGAAAGCTCTCCACGCCCAAATTGGCGCCAGTGCAAGAAAACAATGGGAAAAATGCATTGCCCCATCGATGCTTATTGCTCCATGCCCACCCCAAGGGCATCAGGCAATTAAAAGCCCAGCTTTTCTCTTCAGGATTGCTCTCATAATAAAATAGCGGAAAGGAATATATGCCTTTTTTCACGCTTGAAACACTGCAAAGCGGCCACATAATATTGTATCGATTGCCATCTTTGCCTTTGTTCATTATAAAAACTGGCGGAAGCGCATATATGAAGTCCTCATTCCACCCAAAAAGAGCTGAATAAAAGGAAGCATCGTCTTTTTTATAGAAAGGAATAAAATAACTGCTTCCAGTAATTCCATCATAAGAGCCAAGAGGAAGCAAATATTTGTAATGATCATTAACGTTGTCTACAGACACCAAGGGTCTGACAGCCCATCCCGATTCATTGATCTCGCCAATCGGCCACATAATATAATATTTGTTGAAATATTTGCCTTCATTCATTATGAAAGCTGGCGGAAGCGCGTACATAGACGTTTTATCCCACCCAAAAAGAGCCGAATAAAAAGAATCGTCGTCTTTTTTATAAATAGGGAAAAAATAGCTGCTTCCATCTTTTCCGTCATAACCGCCAAGGTGAAGCAAATACCTGTAACGCTTATTGTAGTTGTCCACAGACGCAAATGGTCTGACTTCCCATCCCACGTCATTGATTTCGCCAATCGGCCAGAGTATGCTTGACACCAAAAAATTATCGTAAAAAAATGGCCATACGTTTACGCGATTAGCGTCAAGCTTTTTAGTTTTATCGTTAAAATCCAGCTTTTCTATCTCCACCGCCGTCGGGTCGTTCCATGGCACCATTTTGCCGGAACTCGTCACTCCAGCAATCATTTTGCCCGAGTAAAAAGGAGTGGCTTTCATCATAGAAGTCGAACACCCCGCCGACAATGCAATAGACAACGCGCCCACGATTGCCGACAAAATTTTTTGATAACAAAACATCTTAAAGTTTTCCAATTTCATACCATCTCCTTATTTATAATAATAAATATACCTCCCAAACTATCATTGTAATAATTGAAAAAATTAAAAATATTCATTGATGAAATCAATACGCAAACAAGCGCCTGTCACGTTCATTGCGCGGCAGACGCTTGTCTTATATAAATTATGATTTTTTCTTAAATGTCTTCTATTCTTACTTCTTTGCTTGTTGCGCTGGAAAGATAGGCGGCATCCAGAATTTTCTGAATGGTCAAAGCCTGCTCCACTGTGCAGCAGAGATTGTCCTTGCCTACGATTGCGTCAACCCAATTAACAAAGCGCTCCATGGGAGGATATTTGATTTCCACTCCCTGCGGCTCCACAACTTCATACTCGCCCTCATGCTCCTTGCTGTAGCGAAAAAGCTTTGCGGATGGCCTGGCAATGGCTCCCCCTTCAGTTCCGAAAAGCTGAAGGTTCACTTTGTTGGGGTCTTCCTGGTGAAGCGCCCATGAAACGTCAAGCCCCACGCTTGCTCCGTTTTTAAATTTGATAAACGCGGTGGTGAAATCATCGACATCAAAGAAATGCTCGCCCTTGTCTGACATTCCCCAGGCGCCTTCGCCCAGTCCTCGATTGCCAAATTTTGTGTAAGCTGAAGCGGATACACACACTGGCTCGAAGTTGTCCATAAGGTACAGGCAAAGATCAAGGAGATGCACGCCGATGTCAAGCAGCGCGCCGCCGCCCGATTCGCTTTTGCGTGTAAACCATGTTCCAAACTTAGGGATGCCGGCGCGCCTGAACCATGCGGCTTTTCCATGGTAGATGTCACCCAGATCTCCGCGTTCGGCAAGAGCCTTGATTGTCTGGCTTTCCTGAGTGAACCGCTGATTCATGCCAAGCGTGAATATTTTCCCGTTGGCCTCGGCCGCAGCGGCGACTTCGCGTGCTTCTTTTATGTTAAGGGCAAATGGCTTGTCGAGTATGACATGTTTCCCGGCGTTCAGCGCGGCAATTGAAAGCGGCGCGTGAAATTTATTTGGAACAGCGATGCTGACTGCGTCGATGTCAGGATTTTTAAACAATTCATCGGCCGAGGAATAAGTTTTGCTTATATCGAACTCATCGGCTATTTTTTTTACGCGCTCCGCGCTGGGGTCTGCCACCGCCACGCATTCGGCGTCGGGATGTTTGTTAATGCCCCTTATATGATTGTAGGCAATCTGCCCTGCTCCAACAACTCCAACTTTTACTTCGCTCATGACACATCCTTTAATTTTAAAAAACTTATGTTATCCTTCAAGATTTTCGACACATTGCTTCAATGCGGGCACAGGGATTCCTATGTCGCCTTCATATTCAAGAATATACATGCCATCAAAAGCAATTTCATCAAGCTTGCCAAAAAGTTTTTCAAGCTTAAGATTTCCCTGTCCCACAACCACATCCTCATGCTTGCGCGCGCGGTCAAAGACAAAGTCCTTGAGGTGCAAGCCACAAAGCCTGTCCCTGAATTCATCAATCATTGCAATTGGGTCCTCGCCCGCGTCCATAGCCCATGCGGTGTCCAGCATAAGGCCGATGCGGGGGCTTGTTTGAGCAAAAACAGTCCTGAGCATCTGAGACGATCCCAGCCAATGCTTGCCGCCGTGATTGTGTATGGCCAGATTAATATCATACTTGTCCGCCAGCTTTTCCGCGGCTCTGAAGCTTTCCGGGACGCTGTCCGGCGTAAAATTGGCGCTGATATTTTTTGCCCCTGCCATTTGGGCAAATTTAAAGAAATTCTCCTCAATTTCAGGAGCGTTTTTAAACCCTTGCACTCCGATGCTGACAATATCAATTCCTGCATTTTTATAAACGCCAATCACCTCTTCAAAGCAGGCTTCATCCGCGAAATCGGCGTGAACAGCGCACAGCTCGATTTTCGAAAGGCCTATTTCTTTCACTTTTCCAGCCACTTCCCTGTTGTTCTTAAAGCCTCTGAGGCAATAACTCTGCACGGCCAGCTCTTTTTCTGTTTTCATATCAGTCCTTTGCTTCATTGTTTTTGTTTGGAAAATCACCTGTGAAACTTATATAAGTCTACATCGAAAAATGGAAAACAGAAATAGCTCAAACAGCAAAACGGATGCCATTTTCTGCAAAACGTCTAAAATCAGTGGGCGACTTGCCCATGCAGCTTTTGAATGCTCTCGAAAAATGGTACTGATTGTCATAGCCGAAATATGCTCCAATCTCCTTGACTGGCGCGGAAGAAGCCGCAAGCATTCTGGCTGCCTCCTCCATCTTGTATTTCATGAAAGACTGAGCTGGCGAAGCCCCCAGAATGGCGCGGCATTTATGAGCAAAAGAACTTTCCCCCATTTTCATGTAGCGCGCCATGTCAGCGACCGAAACACTGACGTCTATATTCGCGTTGAAATATCTTGTGAGGCGCGTTGCGAACGCCTGTTCAAATGAAAAGTTCAAGAACCATGACTGCATACCGTCCTTTGGCAATTCTCTGACAAGCAGCCAAAACAACTCAAGCAAAGCGGCGTCTTGAATGTGGGGCGAAATGGCGTCGCTTATTTTAGTCTCTTTGGCAATCCTGTCAAGAATAGGCAGAAAGGCGCTCTTTTCCAGTTCCCCTGTTTGGCTCTCTGGATCGCAGGAAGGCAAAAAGAGCCCTCGCGCATTGCTGTCGCTTGAAATTCCAGCAGAATCCAAATAAAACCTAAGTCCAAAATAGCGGAGAGGAGGCCTGCAAGTGTCGGAATGCCTGTCGCCTGGCTTGGCTACCAGAAACCAGCCGCGAGCCAGATTGATTTCGACTCCGTTCAAAAGGCACTGATAATTGCCCTCCTCCACAAGAATCAACTCGTACTGAGAATGGACATGAGGAGAAAAAGAATATTCATCCTTCAAAGTCTGTATCCCCAGGCAAGTAAAAACCGGATTGACACGCACAGACGAGCCAGCTCCTTCAGCGCGCGGAATCGATTCTGACAAAATCTTTTTTTTATCATTCATAGCATCTAAAATAATTCTGCCTTGCCGCAAATGCAACGCCAAGCTTAAAATCAAACCGCAAACGGCTTTGCCAAAAGTCCAAAGAGCTGGCGCTGCAACGAAATAAAGCTTGTTGTCGCTTTGCGCCCCAACGAAATAAAGCTTGTTGTCGCTTTGCGCCCCAACAAGCCGCAGGCTTTTAACGCGCCATGCGCACTGCCGCCCGGACAAACTCCGGTTTTTATTCCGGCTCCATCGGCTTTTTTATTTTTCAGGACTTTTGGCGACGACGCCAGAAACCCCTTTGACGCGCTTAAAAGCGCACATTTGGGCAAATAAGGCGAAAAATAAGACATATTATGCTATATTGCTCTTTTTTATGCCCTTGTCAACCATTATTATAGTTAATAAAGGGTTTGATTTTTTTTACGGGAGGACCGGTTGAAATGCTGAATAAACTTTTACAAATACTACGCCAGATCTCAGAAATAATAGCTGGCAACAAAGACTACAGCGTTGTGCTGAACCAGATAGTCAAAGTATTGTCAAGCAGCCTTAACGTTAACGTATGCTCTGTTTATATATACGATGAAAACAGCGATGAACTGGTTCTTGCCGCGACTGAAGGCTTGTCCAAGGAATCAGTAGGCTCAGTCAAGATGAAATCGGGAGTGGGTATCTCTGGCGCCTGCTTCAAACAACGCAGAGTATTTAATGTGTCGCACCCCGAAGAGCACCCTCGCTTTTTATTATTCAAGGAATCAGGAGAAGAAAAATATCAATCACTTCTTGCCGTTCCGTTGACAGTGGGCGGGCGTTGTGTTGGAACGCTGACTATCCAGCGCGTAAGCGACGAGCGCTTTCCGGCGGCGGTCATCGACATGGTAACCTCTCTGAGCACCCAGCTGGCAAACCTTATCCTTAACGCCAAGATGCTGAAAAATTTGTCTATTGACGACAAAGGCAAAAAGGCAAAAAGCCGAAAAGCCAATAAACCTTCAGGCCAGGCAATGCTCCGAGGGACAGCCGCAAACAACGGCGTAGCCATCGGCAAGGCTTTTATTTTCGAAAGCAACGATCTTTTTCACGCGATATTCCACGAGACTTGCAAGAACACCGGCAAAGAGCTGAAAATATTTGATCAAGCCATAAAGCTGGCAAAAACAAAAACAGTTGAGCTAGAGGAACGCGCCTTGTCCATGATTTCCGAAGCAGACGCGTCAATATTCTACGTCCATCTTCT
The DNA here is from genome assembly GCA_964651145.1 of uncultured Victivallales bacterium. Taxonomy (GTDB): domain Bacteria; phylum Verrucomicrobiota; class Lentisphaeria; order Victivallales; family GWF2-45-14; genus CAZYVR01. The sequence continues at coordinate 10,328 of CAZYVR010000167.1, forward strand.
CTTTCTGGAAGACCCAGCCTTGATGAACGGGATAAGAAAAGAAATCACCGGAAACGGACACACCGCCGAATTCAGCGTAAAAATGATCTATATGGAATACTGCAAACGCTTCAGGCATTTGGGCGAAGATTTTTTCAGGGATCGCGTGATGGACCTGAAGGATGTGCTCCTAAGGCTCATCGAATCAATAAAGGTCATAAAAGGCGGCAGAACCAAACTGAGAAATTTTGAGTCATTGAAACGCAACCAGATACTGGTGGCGGAAGAGCTGCTGCCCTCCGACCTTATAAGAATGCCCATCAACAATATCTCGGGCATTGTCTGTGAAAAAGGCGGAGTCACCGCGCACATGGCCATACTGGCAAAAGCTCTGGATATTCCTGCATTGCTGGGAGTTAGAACACTAATTAAAACAACCAACGAAGGCGACGATATAATTTTAGATTGCAATGCGGAAACCATATATATCCGCCCCGACAAACAGGCAACCACGCATTTTGAAGAAATGTTTAAGGCAGGCAAACATTCAAAAAAGGCGCCTGACCTGGCCCCTGCCATTACCCTCGACAACCGGGAAATAATGCTCCGCGGCAACATTTCGCTAGTCTGTGAAACCTCGCTGCTCAAGCAATACGGAGCTCAGGGAATAGGACTGTACCGCACTGAATTTCTTTTTATGATAAGAGATTATTTGCCTTCCGAAGAAGATCAATATAAAGTTTTTTCCCAAATAGTTAAAGAAGCCGGGAACCACGAAGTGACCATCAGGGTATTGGACACAGGCGGAGACAAGCCGTTGCCATACATAAATTTTGAAAAAGAGGACAATCCGGCCCTCGGCTTGCGAGGCATAAGGCTGCTCCTTGCAAGGCCCGATATTTTCAAGACACAATTAAGAGCGATTCTTCGGTCTGGCAAAACAGGGAATCTAAGAATATTGTTCCCCATGATAACATCTGAAACCGAAATCATTTCAATCCGACAAATACTTCAGGAAGTTGAGACGGAGTTGCATATAAGCAAAATAGAGCATGCTGAAAATTACAAAATAGGCGTAATGCTTGAAGTGCCTTCCGCCGTGTTCGCCCTGGAGAGCATGATCGATGACATTGACTACATGAGCATAGGGTCCAACGACCTGTTTCAGTATACCTTTGCCGCCGACCGGGGCAACGAAACAATTTCAGATTCCTTCCAAAGCATGCATCCTGTTTTTCTTGGCGTGCTAAAAAAGATCGGCGACTTTTTTAAGACCCAAAAAAACAAAAGACTGGCGCTTTGCGGCGAAATGGCTGGCAACCCTCTGGCGGCGCCCTTCCTCATTGGAGCCGGAATTTACGACCTGAGCATGCCGCCACGGCAAATCCCCTCAGTAAAAAAAGTCATCAGGCTTTTTTCAACAGAAGAATGCGAAAATATGTTAAAGGAAGCTCTTACATACAACAACCCTGAAGCGGTAAACTGCCTGATAAAAAACGCGCTATTCCAAAAAGGAATGACTACGGCGCAATAATGCGCAAAGCCCAAAAGAATCTATCAAATATTATATAAAATTTATTAAGCGTTTGATTAATATTGAAAGAACGCTATATTTTTGCTTTGATTTACTGAAAAAAGGAAACAATATATGTCCGACATCATCAAAGTTTCGTGCCCAGGCTGCAACATAACATTCGACCTCCCGCTTGAATATGCAGGAGGTCGAATGTTATGTTGCAGCCTGGGCACGAAACATAACATT
>CAZYVR010000168.1:0-5996 GCA_964651145.1 uncultured Victivallales bacterium
GTGGCAGTTGTGCCGCTGGAAGCAATGACTCTCGGGCTGGAAAGCACCTCGGCTTTTCCACACTGACTTATGGCATTCACTGTAAGAGAAAGGTTATATTGATTAACATCGCCAAAATTAGGCAGAATATTCAATTCATTTATCAATTTGTGGGCGCCAGAAGACGTGCTGTTAATCACTGTAGGGCTTGCATAGCTCCTCAAAATTTTGTCGTTAGACTGAATTACTGATTGCGGATGATATTGCGACCACATATTGAAGACCCAGTCAAATCCAAGTTCATCCATATCGGTCTGAGTGATCTCAAGTATCTTTGATTCTATCAACACCATAGGCTTTGTTATGTCGAGCTCACGGAGAAGATGTTCAAGCTTTCGCAAACTATCAGGCGTATTCTTTACGATCAGTCTGCCCGAACGGCGATCGTACGCTATAGTAGCGCCGGAATCAAAAGGTATGCCCCTGTCAATAAAATATTGCATCAAAATTAAAGAACTGGCAGTTTTCCCGCCAGCGGCCCGGCCTTCTCCGGCTGTGGCGTCAAATGTATTTTCAGCGTCAAAAATATCTTCACTGTCAACCATGCTCTCTCCGCCTTCGCCATCAGCGTCATCATCACCTTTCGGTTGAGACAGACTGGCAATAAGCTCGGCCCGCACCGGAAAGCGTTGTGTCTCCATATTGTCAATATCCCGATCTCCAATCAATACAGCCCTTGATTCTATTCTGTATTTCAGACCGGCGCCCTGGCAAAGATATCTGATAACCTCATCCATAGGAATCTGGTCAAAGCTCATAGTCACTCTTGGCGGAGCTGTTCGAATTTTGGGAGACAACTGAAGGATAAGATTAACCCCCTTGCCCTCCGGGTCTAATTGCTTGCTTCTTTCCGAAAGATGAGTCACGACTGAAGTGATGGAAGCGTCATCAAATTCAATATTGTCAAAAATAATATTTTGAAGCTTCTCATAGATTCCTGATTTAGACGCTTCTCTTACTGCAGGCCCAACAACTGGAGGCGTGATATTTTCTGTTGGAAGAATGCCTTGACTCCATCCCCAATCGATCTCGGAATCGCGCTCTAACACTTCGTTAAAACGCCTTTTAGTGCCAACGCGATAGAGCTGTCTGTAAATCTTCTCCAGCAAATAAGCGGCCTTTTCATTATATGGATCTCTAAGCAATATCCTCTCAATGCCTTGGCTAGCTTTGTCATATTGCTTATTCTTATACATTATTTCCGCTTCTTTCATCAGAATGCCGATGTCATCTTTTTTGATTTCGTCTTCCGGGTCAATAACGCTCAGCTTTGTCTCACTATTGTAAACCGCTGCTTTTGCCATTTTTTCACATTTTTTCATGAAAGCCTTGGACTGCTCTTCCTGATCGGGGTTTATTTTTGAAGCAGACCTAGACAAAGCGATTGCGTCTTCATATTTTTTATGCAGAAAAGCGAGTCTTGCGTCACGCTGAAGCTTAGCGGCCCACTCAACTCTGAGAGCTGCAATAAAAGCATTGAGCTTTCTCAACTTCAGCTCCGCCAAAGGGCCTTTCAAGCTTTCCAATTTCTTTTGAGCTATCATGCATTTTTGGCTAGCCTCAAAATACTTGTCGCGCTCCATCAAAAGGGCAGCTTCATTCTGAAATTCTTTGGCCTCGCTCATTACCGCTTTTCGGGTCTTTTTGGCGTCTTTTACTATTTTTTCAAAATCTTCAGTTGACTGCGCATGAACATTGCAAGCAGCTACAACTGCAATCAAAGACACAGCAAAACAATGAAAGACTTTCTCTATGCATGGCTCAAATGTATTCACAACAAAACTTTTCATATTTTCCTCTTAACTTCGTTAACGCCAAATATAAAATAAATCCGGCTATCTGATACTGGGAGTTTCCCAAGGAAACTTCGGTTTAGCAGTCCTTTTAGGATTTCGCTGGTTTGTGCCTCGCGGCATCCGTGGAGGAGCCCCCGGCATCATATCGTCAGGAAGCCCAGGCGCTGCTCGTGTCCCGGCATTTTCACCAGGCTCCAATGGTTTTTCCATTTTCTCTTTGGTCACTTTTATTTTTTTGCCGTCTTTGCTTTCCAAGACTACAGTCTTTGCCTTTGCATCCACACTTAACACCTTAAAGTCTTCCCTGCCAACCTTTGTATTCCCAACTTTAAAGGATGCCCCAACCACGACTCGATATTTCTTGTTGTCAATCACATCTTTAAGCAACACTTTTTTCTTTGGCGCGTAAACGTCCTCCCCGACTACAACTAGAATTTTATCTGGCGCACCTTCCTGTTGCAAAACAATCTCGGACCTGTCTTTCTTGACTTTTGACTTCAAGGACCTGTCAAAAACATCCTCACTTTTGCTAACCACATCAACGATCTTATAGTCAACTCCGTCCACCTGAATAGAGCGGCCAAGTTTAGGGAATTTGCTTCTCCACTTCTTTTTGTTCCTTGTTTCCATGTGGATTTCCCAATTCTTCTTGTCTTTCCCTTTGACGCCAACCCGTTTCAGCTTAACATTAATCCTTGTTTTTATAATCTGGATCACGTACAAACGCAAAGCCAGAGAAGGATGAATCTTGGGATTATTTACAGCATCTTTGCCCAGCAAGTTCTGAAGAGTCATCTTATATTCGTCTATATTCTTGAAGCCGTCTCCGTCAATGTCAAATTCGGCATCCTCGGGATTAAGTTTATCCATCCCGATCGTGTCTTCAACCGTATTTGGTATTCCGTCCTTGTCAATATCTGATTCAATGGGAGCTTTGGTGTTTGGAGCTTTTAGCTTTTTGCCCATAAACGGACCATTCATTTCGTGCGCCATATAATAACGCGGTATAATTTTATTTTTGCCAAAAGGAGATCTGCTGGCAGGAAATGGCAGCATGAAGTCTGTCCAAAATTTGTCGCCTTCCTTGCGAGGTCCTGACTTGAGCCAAAGATCATTCTTTGAAAGATTGGCAATCAACCTGAATTCGCCTTTGGTAAAATCGATTTTTCTGTAATCAGGCCGCTTGGGCGGCAATTTCAAGTCTTCCTCTGTAATATTGCCAGCCGACAAAACAATTGTGATCTGATAAATGAGAGACCCCACAAAGACCAGCAACAGTATTGTCAGAATTATTTTTTCATAATGTTTTTTAAGAAATGTCAAAGTCCGATACTCCTACCTTAATTTCAGTTCGTCGCCAACATAAATGACATATTCAAATTCAATAACGAGTTTGCAAAGGGAGCTTTCGCCAATGACAGGAAGCCCGTAACCACTTTTAAGCCAATAAGGCTTATCTTTCTCAGCCTCTTCTATAGCCGTCTTTTCCTCTTGAGTCCTCCGACTAGCCAACCCGGGTGTTGCTCTTTGAACAGGCCGGGCTCCAGTATCTGTAATTTCTTTGACTCCGTCAATCACTTTCTCCAAAGAAATATCTTTAATTATGTAAACCCTATTGTCTTTATATGCGTTCTGAAGACTGTTCACAAATGCTCTGAGGCTGCCTTGCGTTCCCATAACTGTCAGTGAATAGCGAAATTTCAGATAATCCTTGCTTAACTCGCCATTCAGTCCGTTCAATTTGTTAATAGCGTCAATTTGCTCAATTTTAGAGCTCATAATTCTTTTTAACAAATCGTCAAGCATCATCCCATGCCGAAGAATAACCGGGATGTTATCTGACAGAGGCATTCGAGTCTCGAATTCGCCGAAGGAAAACTTGGCAACTTTATCATGCAAGACATTGGCTTTAATCAAATTATCACTCAGCGCAGGCTGCATTACCGAAAGCATATATGTTTTGCAATTGACATTGCTCATAGTGCGCGGCAAACCCAGAGCAACAAGCAGATAATCATCAATATTTGAATCATCCACGGGCTCGACTGTCTGCAACTGAATCTGTTTTGCAAAAAGCGAGATGGCCTTGGAGAACTTGGATCGATCAAGTTGTTTTTTAAATTTAATAATAAGCTGATAACGGTTAGTGCCTGGCCTAGCTTCATTTGCCCAGAATTCCCTGAATTCCGCATTCAATTGCTCTTCTGTCACTCCAAACTCCTGAGCAAACTTTTGCAATGCCACCTTGTACGGCTTGCCAAATATGCCTTGCACATTTTTTAATTTTTGCTTAAGTTCTTCAGTGTCGGCCTTTATCATTTCAAGGTTTTCTGCAACTGGCGCGGGAGATTGCTTTATCAGGTTTTCTATTTCCAATCTGATCTTTTCCACCTGAGCCATTTGCTTGGTCATAGCAGAATGCTCCGTAAAAACCATATACAAAAGCCCACTGGCCAATATAAAAGCTACGGCAAGCACAATAGTCAGCAACACATTTTTCTTAAAAAATTCCATTTAAAGCTCAACCCTAACTATTTTTTTATAGGATTCTTCAGTTTTATTTCCATCTTAAAAGTAGTGACATTATTATTTCCCCTTGCAGGAATAAAATACACTGTGCGAATATCATCTTTTTCATCTGTAAAATAAGAAGTTTTCACCAGATTCTCCTTGAACTCTTCTTCAAGCGATGAGCTGTGAGGCCCCAGAAGGGAATGCCCCTCAACCTGTATCCAGTTTATTTCCGTAGGCTCTTGAACCGTTGCGGCTCGCGCGCCTCCTCCAGAAAAAGCGCCGAACATACCCTCAATTCCCGGTCCATTAGCAGAACCTGACGAGGCAGCTTTACGCTGAATGCTGCTTGTTCCTTTTATGCTCGTAAGCCAAACCTGATCCGGCAATGTGCTCTGCAAGGCGTCAAGCAAATCCACCCATGCTTTTCTTCCGGCAAGAATATCGCGGGAATTCTGGTAGCGCGTCTTAATCTTGTTTAAATCTCGCATAGATTGTTTCACAGTAGTAAGCAATGTACTGGTTTTATTGACTTCCTTCTGAGCAAACTGAACTTTTTTCAAGGCAGATTTATTGTTGCTCGCAACGCCCCACCAAGTTACAGCAAGGCAAAGAACAAGAGTAATGCAACTGGCATAGAAATATGGGATTTTCAATTTGAGTTCATGCTGTTTTTTTAAGAACTCAGGCATCAGAGATATTTCTATAGGACATACGGTTATATATCTTAACCCAAGGCCTATAACCTCAGAGAACATATGCGCCACTTCGGCAAGTTCTTCTTTGTCAATATCTTCCGCCAATGAAACAACTTGAAACGGGTTGAAATATTCTACTGGAATCCTCAATTTTTCAGAAAAGAACCTTGGAGTAAAAGCCATAACCGAACTACCGCCGGCCAAATAAAGCTTAGTGGGCTTTTTTCCTTTTTGCTGCGAACGATACACATTTATCGAACGATTAATTTCACCGTGCAAACGAGTCATTACATTCCTTACTATCTTCGAAACAGTGGCAGCCACTTCTGAATCAGGCTCCTCGTAAGCTCCGCCAAGAGCGACAAACCCATGACGGCGCTTCAATTCTTCCGCATCGGCAAATGGAATACCAAACTCCTTGCTTATCTGCTGAGTCACAGAATGACCGGCTATAGGAATAGTGCGGACAAAGAAGCGGCCACTGTCTATAAAAACAAGACTTGAGCAACGTCCGCCAATATTAAGGACCATTTCACAATCGTTTTCGCCTATCTCATTGGCGCGAGCCGAGTTGTAGCATGCGGTCGGAGCCACGTCAACAAGAATGACCTCCATGCCGGCATCTTCAACAACCTGTGTTATTTCGCTGATGAGCTCGTTTTTAACGACAACAAACATCACTTCTATTTCAGATTCGTCTTCCACACCGCGACGCAACTGATAATCCCAAACAACCTCATCCATAGGGAACGGCACATTTTGCTTTGCTTCATACTCAACAAGTTGGCGCACTCTGCTCTCTTCTTCGCCAACAGGCGGAAGCTTGACAAAGCGCACAAAAGCAGATTGGCCTGAGATAGAGAGATGAACTTTTTTGGACTTGAAATGATTTTCAGCGATAGTCGCTTTAAAAGCCTGAGAAAGAGCATCCATAAGCTGCTCTTCTTTAAGG
>CAZYVR010000168.1:6006-12049 GCA_964651145.1 uncultured Victivallales bacterium
CCCCCGTATTCGGTAAAAGCAAAACGGTCAAGGACAACCCCACCTTCGGCCGGATAAAAAAATTCAGCAAATTTTATGCTGTCACCGCCGATATCAACGGCTAAAATCGAATCTACATTTGCCATATTTCTACTTATTCACGTCCATTTTTATTAAATCATACGCGTCAAAATCAATCGATCCCCAAGGCGTTTTGTCTCGGGAAAGTATTGCGCCTTTAACTTTAAAATACTTAGAGCCAGGCCCGCCAATTTGCTCATCTGCCCTTGCAAAAATGGCGTAAATAGCATTTTTGTTGCTTTGTTGCTTTTTGGCGGCTCCGAACTCACGTCCAATAACCTTGCCTTTTTTATTGTAAAAAGTAACCATGGCAAAAATACTGCCAGCCAGATTTTTGTTCAACTTGGAGCCTGTACGGTTATAGCGTCTGAGTATCTGCGGGGGAACATAGCCTACAACTCTGTGCTTTTTGTCATCCATATGAACCGACCAAAAGACAACTTCGCCTGTCATTAATGCAGTGTAATTTCTGCCTTTATAATGGGACGGGAACAATACCTGAAAGCCCACTTTCATGTCATCAATCCAATCGGTCGACTTCCTGGTTGAATCTGCAAAAGAGTATGTAACTTCAATCTTAAGCCATCTGAATCCCATCTTGGTGACTGAGCCAGCATTGGACTTAACTCGCACTGTCTCAACAAAAGACAATTTAACTTCGGCTTTTTTTATAAAAGATCTGCTTGCAGCTTTCTGGGCAAAAGCTTGAGACGAAACAAATAAGGCAAAGGCGCAAAAAAGAAAAACAATTCTGAACTTCATCAAAGATCCCCTTTCACAATTTTAACGCAAAATCTCATTATCAATCAAGCGTTAAGCTACTCCTCTTAAAATAAAACTTCAAACGAAATTCCTAATATTTTTGCGCTTTTTTCAGTGTTTTATCAGAAAGCTCAAAAACACACACCAACAAACAAAACGCTCATAATATGTCGACTATATTTTATAAGCAAATCTCAACACAAAAAATCGCTTGCAAAAAGCTCAGCCAAGAGGAATTGGATCTAAAAAAACGCCGTTCTCCAAAAAAGCGACAAGGTTCCCGGCTGCATGGCAGCTTTTCCTGGCGACCGACTCTTCTGTATTAAATGCGTTATGCGGAGTCAACACCGCTTTGGGATTCCCCATCAAACTCTTAAGACTTTCAACGCCAAGTCTGCTATTGCCGGAAAGCTCAGAAATATCTCCGCCATCCCTAAGAACATAAGCCAACTCCCTTTCACAATCATAAACATCCAGGCCGACTCCTGACAAAAAGCCTTCTTCGAGCAGCCTGAGCAAATCAGCCGTAGGAGATATTTCACCTCTTGCTATATTTACAAAAACCGCGCCGCGCTTCACGCCGGAAAGCAAGGAATAATCCAGCCAGCCGCGCGTAAGATCAGTCAACGGCAACGCGCAGACTACTATATCGGCGACAGCAAGCCCCTCTTCCAACGACACATACTTAAGTCCGCGCTTGCTGGAAAGGGAAAAATCAGGGAAAATGTCCACGCCAAGAACATTCATCTTCAATCCGGAGGCAATATCCACAATCTGCGAACCGATTCTTCCCACGCCCGCAACCAGAATTGTCCTGCCCGCAATCTCTCGTCCGGTCAGTCCGTCGCGGGCAAAAGTTTTAAAAGCATTTATCTGAGAGTTAAAATTTCTTAAAAGAGCAGTCCACATCAACATAGCCTGCTCCGCAACAGCTCTGCCCGCATAATCCGGCAGGTAAGCGGCCGGGATTTGTTTGTCAAGCTCTTTCAGATAGGCTGTAACGTGGTCGTAGCCAGTGGAGCGCGTGATTATTCCATCAATATGCCCGCCCCATTCCAACGGGAACTTTGATTGCGTTCGAGTGCTGATTATTCCAGCAGGAGGAAGCGCATGTCCACTTTCCTGAATAGTTTTCCAGGTAAAATAGAATTTTTTTCCCAGAGGAAGGTGTTTTTTTAATTCGCAAGCCTCTTCTTCAAAGGCTTCATAAAAAACCGCGTCATATTTCAAGGAAGACTCCGTCATATCCCGCCGAGCCGAATTATTTGCCGACTTTAGTTGCCGGCGACTTCTTTTCCACAGGAGAAGCTGCTTTTTTCTTTATATCTTTCTTCATTACCGGAAGCGGAATCTTTTCGCCAGACTCGTCAAGCGTAACCGTTCCAGACTTTGCAGGCTTAGCTTTAGAAGCCCCTGAAACTCCAGTTTTTTTGTCGCCAAGCGGCTTTGTTTCCGGAGCCATAAGTTCTTTGTTTATTTCAACAACGCTTTTGGGTTTTTCGCGACGACCTGTGATAACGGCAAGAGCCAGCGTCAAAACAAAAAACACAGTGGTTGTTATAACAGTAAGCTTAGTCAAATGAGTTCCAGCATGCGCGCCAAAAACTGATTCGCCCGCGCCTCCGAAAGCGCTTCCAAATCCTCCGCCCTTAGACTGCTGAACAAGAATAAGCCCGATAAGCAATAAAGCGACCAGAATCACAACAGTGTAAAGAACAATAGTAATGACATCGACAAAACTCATAATAACAACATCCTAAATCTTTAAATTTATATTCTCCGAACAAAACGGAAGCAGTACATATACATCCTTCGCATAAAAAGTCAACACATTTTCACACAAGAAAATTGCATAAGCGCTGCTTGAGTCGAAGTTTCCGGTTTTTTCAACTCCCGGAAACTTCCATATCCGCCGATGTTCAGCCGATTGCGTTCTTTATAAGCTCGGCAAAATCGTCAGCCTTGAGACTGGCTCCGCCGATAAGGCCGCCGTCAATGTCCGCCTGTCCCACCAACTCAGCAGAATTACTTCCCTTCATGCTGCCGCCGTACTGGATCCTGACAGCTTCAGCGGTGTCTGCGTCGAACATATCCGCAAGCACTTTTCTGATATACGCGTGGGTATCTTCCGCCATTTCGGCTGTGGCTGTCTTGCCTGTGCCAATAGCCCAGACTGGCTCGTAAGCAACAATCATACCCTTCATGTCAGCTGCCGAGATGCCCTCAAAACCGCCTTTCAGCTGTTTGTCCATAACGGCTTCAGTTTTTCCGCCTTCGCGATCTTCCAGCATTTCGCCGATGCAAACGATGGGCTTGAGGCCCGCTGCAAGAGTGGCTTTCAGGCGCTTGTTGACTGTTTCATCGGTTTCGCCAAAGTACTGGCGTCTTTCGCTGTGTCCGATAATAACATATTCAACGCCAGTGGCTTTCAACATCTCCGCTGAGATTTCGCCAGTGAAAGCTCCAGACTCTGCCCAATGAATATTCTGCGCTCCGACTTTAATGTTTGAGCCTTCAGCCGCCTTTAAAACAGCACAAAGGCTGGTGAAAGGAGGGCAGACCACTATGTCGGCATCAGTGATTCCAGCCACTTTTATTTTCAGCTCCTCAACGAGAGCCGCGCCCTCAGAGGCTGTTTTGTTCATTTTCCAATTTCCGGCAATAATAACTTTGCGTGCCATAATTTATTTCTCCAAATGTTAAATGTCTTGTTTATCGTCAATTATGCGTTGTCAAGCGCGAGCACTCCTGGAAGAGGTTTGCCTTCCAAAAATTCCAGAGAAGCGCCGCCGCCCGTTGAAATGTGAGTCATCTTGTCAGCCAAACCGCTCTGATTTACAGCCGCGACAGAATCGCCGCCGCCAATAATGCTTATTGCGTCGCTGTCGGCCACAGCTTTGCAGATGGCCATTGTGGCATCTGCAAAATTAGGCATTTCAAAGCATCCCATGGGGCCGTTCCAGAGCACTGCCTTAGCGCCCGCTACCTCGGCCGCGTAGACTTCGGCTGTTTTCGGGCCGACATCCAGGGCCATCCAGCCATCAGGAATGTCGTTGCCGACTACCTGAATCTGCGCGTCGTTGTCAAATTTATCCGCGATCTTATTGTCAACCGGCAACATAAATTTCACGCCTTTGGCCTCGGCTTTGGCAAGAGTTTCCTTTGCTGTTTCAATCAAATCGTCTTCAACCAGAGAGTTGCCAATCTGATGTCCTTGAGCCTTAAGGAATGTGTAAGCCATTCCGCCGCCTATCAGAATAGTGTCAACTTTTCCCATAAGAGCAACGAGGACTTCAAGCTTGCCGGAGACCTTCGCTCCGCCTATAATTGCGACAAAAGGATGCTTGGGATCGGACACAGTCTGCCCCAAATACTGAATTTCTTTTTCCAGAAGAAAACCTGAGACACAAGGCTCTGGCCTCATAAATTCATTGATAATGGCAGTGGATGCATGCGCGCGGTGCGCGGTTCCAAAAGCGTCATTAACATAAACATTGCCGAGTTTTGAGAGTTCTTTGGCAAAACTTCTCTGAAGCTCTTTGTCTTCGTCAGTCTTGCATTTGAGATCTTCGGCTTTGTGATAACGGGTGTTTTCGCAAACTAGAATTTCGCCAGCCTGAAGAGCGTCCGCCATGGCGACAGTCTCCGCGCCAACGCAATCTGGAGCCATTTTGACTTCTTTGCCCAACAGCGCTGAAAGTTTTTCGGCACATGGCTTGAGACTGAATTCCGGCTTGGCTTCGCCTTTCGGGCGACCAAGATGACTGAGGAGCACAAGAGACGCGCCTTTTTCAACTATATATTTAATCGTGGGAATAGCTGCCTGAATGCGGGTGTCGTCGCCAACTTTGCCGTCTTTGACGGGGCAGTTGAAATCAACTCTCATGACAACTCTTTTGCCATTCAAATCAATATCGCGAACTGTTTTTTTATTGAGATTCATTTAATGACCCCCTATTTTTAGGTTATCGCTTATTTTTTAAAAAAGCCCGGAGAACAGGTTGCTGTTCCACCGGGCTGAAGTTTCTTATAATTTGCCTGTCAGGATCAAATTACAGAGAAGCAATGTGTTCGATCAGGTCAACGACCTTGCTTGAGTAGCCCCATTCATTGTCATACCATGCAACAACTTTGACAAAGTTGTCAGAAAGAGCAATGCCGGCTTTTGCATCAAAAGTTGATGTGCATACTTCGCCAACGAAATCCTGAGAGACAACATCTTCTTCAGTGTAACCGAGAATGCCTTTAAGCTCGCCTTCGGAAGCGGCTTTCATAGCGGCTTTGATCTCATCGTAAGAAGCGCCTTTTTCCAAGCGGCATGTGAGGTCCACAACTGAAACGTCAGCTGTAGGCACACGGAAAGCCATGCCTGTCAGTTTGCCGTTGAGCGCTTTGATGACTTTGCCAACTGCTTTTGCGGCGCCTGTTGATGAAGGGATGATGTTAGTCAAAGTGGCGCGGCCACCTCTCCAGTCCTTCATGGAAGGTCCGTCAACAGTCTTCTGAGTGGCTGTTGCGGCATGGATAGTTGTCATAAGACCTTCGACAATGCCGAATTTGTCATTGAGAACTTTAGCTATAGGAGCAAGACAATTTGTTGTGCATGAAGCGTTTGAAACAATATTCATATCGCTTGTGAGGTCTTTGTGGTTCACGCCCATAACGAACATTGGAGTGTCGTCTTTGGAAGGAGCGGACAGAATAACTTTCTTTGCGCCAGCTTTCAGATGAGCTTCTGCTTTTTCTTTTGTAAGGAAAAGGCCAGTGGACTCTACAACATATTCAGCGCCGATATCGCCCCATGCGAGGTTTGCAGGATCTCTTTCAGCTGTTACGCGGATTGTTTTTCCATTTACAACAAGATGACCGCCTTCAACTGCGATGTCGCCATTGAATTTGCCATGAACTGAATCATATTTGAGCTGATAAGCTATGTAGTCTACATCCATCAAGTCGTTGATTCCTACGATCTCTACATTTCCACGCTCAATAGCTGCGCGGAAAACAAGCCTGCCGATACGACCGAAGCCATTAATGCCGATTTTGATTGCCATTTGCTTTTCCCTTTTTGTTTTTTTAAGGATTAACCTTTATAACGTTAAGTTTTTCACATCTTGATAAAAATGGAAAGATATAATATCTACTTTTTTTTTAAATTCAACTCCCAAACGGCAATTTTTTCTGATTTCAGCCTTATTCCAACGATCAGACAAAACCGCCA
>CAZYVR010000169.1:0-12020 GCA_964651145.1 uncultured Victivallales bacterium
ATTTTTGTATGTGTTCTGGTTCTTTTCTGCCCAACAAATTCGCTTTCTCCTTCCACTTTTTCCGCTTTTGTTGTTGACTGCTAAAAGTTCATTTAGAACATTTTCCAAAACTACACAGACGTTTATATGCATTCTCATTCTGCTTCTTTCCATTTTTAACATATCAGCGAAGTCCATCAGGCACTACATTAGCTGCTGGAAGTATTTATTCGGAAGCGTCAGGCCCATCGACCACATTTACACAGGCACAGGCGAAGGGTATTTGCAAGCCCTTTCCGCAGTCTGTGAAAAAACCCCCGCAGACGCAAAACTTTTGCTGCTTTTTGAAAGAAGAGGCTTGTATGTCCCCCGCAAATATGAAATAGGGACTCCCTGCTTTCAGGAAAAATATTTCACTCCTGTCCCTGAAACAAGCGAAGACGCATACAAGCAGTTGGCTGCTGGCAAAATATCCCACGTGCTTTGGGGCTCGGCTCGCAAGCACCCGGACAGACTGTCTGAATATGAAAAGGCAAATCTAAAGTTTATTCCAATATTTGCGGGTCTAATACGCAAAGGTCATCTTGTCCTATTATGGCAAAGCAAAGGCTATGCTTTGTATGAAGTTCAGAGTAAGTAAGTCTCGGTTTATACTGTTTTGATTCAAAAAGATATTAGAATCATTTGTCTTAATGTTTTTTAATTATTTCGTGAAAGTTGTCAGCCACTGTTTCCTCAAGGCCTTCGAAGTGCTCCTGCGCGCAATCGGGGCATAAACCGTTGGCAAAAGTCGCATCGGAATGCTTTTTAATAAATTCCTGCAAAGGCATCCATTTTTCAGCAACGTTTATCTTATTGCAGAAGGGGCATACTTGAAGGAAGCCTTCAAGATATTTAATTTTTTTCAACAAATTATAGGACGCCACAATTACACTGGCTCCCAGGATTGCAATTAGAATGGTTTCAAATATCGCTTCGGACAGATTTATCGGCGTAGGGGATTGACCCATTATAATGCTTGGAACATCCAATAACTCGTCCAGCCACAAAAATATTATGATTAAAATGAAGCCAATTGCTTCGTAAATAATTATGTCTCTGTTTAGCTGTTTTTTTTTCATATCTCAAACTCCATTTTTTTAATTTATACGACAAAGTAGCCTGATGCAAGGAGATGGCGCATTCTTTGCTTTATTTGCATAAAACTAAATGTCCGCATACTTGAAATATCCAACATTTTGTGCCATAATTATATCTATAAAGGGGGGTGTCACAATTTTGCTGTGCTCATTATGCCGAATTGTGTCGCTTGCTAACGCAGGGAAAGGGGCGCATTATTATCTATTGCCAGACAAATATTTTGTGTCGTGTTTTTTATGCGCCGACGCACTATGAAAAATAAAGATAAGGGATTGCATGAATCAAAAATTCAACACTAGGATATTGGTTATTGACGACGATGAAACTGTAAGAGATAGTTTCAGGCAGATTCTCGCTCCTTGCGAAAGCATCGAGAACGCCTCCTCCGACTTGCAGGCAGCAGAGTCCAAGCTTTTTGGCGGAGGAGTGTTGTCGTTCGGCGCCAGGAATAGAAAAAGATCTTCAGCCACTTTTGAATTTGAATATGATGATGCGGCCAATGGCCAGCTTGGGTTAAAAAAAGTGGAGAAGGCTCTCCAGGAAGAACGTCCATATGCCGCTATTTTTGTGGACATGCGCATGCCGGGTTGGGATGGGCTGGAAACAGTTAATCATATTAGATCCATTGACAAACGCGTGGAAATCATTTTTGTGACAGCATTCAGCGACCATAGCATAGAAGAAATAGTGTCTGATGTGGGCGCCAATGTAAGCTATCATTGCAAACCTTTCTCAGTGGAGGAAATAGGCCAGATAGCCACAAAAGCCGTTTATGAGTGGAACAAGGCTGTCAGCTTGGAGAACCTTATTCGCACAGTGTCGCATTTGCGCGCTCAGAACTGGCAACTGGAGCCTTTGCTTCAGAACATTCTCAAGCAGGTGGCGTATTTGCTGGGCACTCATTCAGCATTGTTAGCCGTAAAAAGAAATGGAATATTCGAGAAAGTGTTAAGCATAGGGCATTTGAGCGACAACTCAGTGTCGGATGGCTACTTGGCTACATTACCTCAGCAAGTAGCAGAAGAAGTTTACCAGACAGATGATTATGCTTATTTTACCGTTGAGAAATATGGGGTTCTGGCTATATTCGAAGTAACAGGCAAGCCTCTGAACAGCGAGCGCATTTATATTGTTCGTCTTTTTCTGGAGCAGGCGGCTCAGGCTATTCAGAATGTGGGATTGCAGGAGGAGCTTATACGCAGTGAAAAGCTTTCCGCGGTGGGAATGTCCACTAGCATGATTACTCATGACCTTAGAAATTCGTTGTCTACAATTGAATTAGCCATAGAAATGATTCTAGAGGACTTGGACGACAAAGAATTTGTAAGGAAAATGCTTGACTCAATCAATGAGGCGTCAACTGACGCCGTTGCGTTTGCGAATGATATTCTTGATTATGTGAGCAATGTGGGAGTCAACAAGGCGCCTGTGCATATCAGCGAAATCATTGATACAGTGGAGCACAAATGCGAGTTGGCAAAACAGAAGTATAATTTTGTCCTGGAAATTGATTGCAAAGAGGATGTTGTTTTTGACGCCGACGAAGGCAAGCTTTTCCGGGTTTTGCTTAATTTGGTGAAAAATGCGGCGGAAGCCTTGAATGAAAAACAAATAGCCAACCCGACAATCAAAATTTCAACAAATGTCAATGACAAGAGCGTTGAGTTTTTTGTCGGCGACAATGGGCCTGGAATTCCTGATGAAATTTTAGATTCTTTGTTTAAACCCTTTGTGACCGAAGGAAAAATGCAGGGGACAGGCTTGGGGTTGGCAATAGTCAAACAGATAGTCACATCCCATGGCGGCTCCATATCCATGGATTCCACAGCAAATGGCACTGTTTTCAAAATAGAACTGCCGCGTTAATAAATAGCTGCATTTCTCTTTCAATTTTCGCGATTATGGGTATATAGTAAAAACGTGCCAGGTCAATAACGCCTTGCGGAAATAATAATGGAGAAAGTTTGCTATGGAGATTGTTCTTTCGCCAGTGGAAGCCAGAGTTCTGGGATGCCTGATTGAAAAAGAAGTGACGACCCCGGATTACTACCCTCTCAGCTTGAATTCGTTAATTAACGCCTGTAACCAGAAATCCAATCGCGATCCGGTTATGAATCTTGACGAGCCGACTGTGGCCAACACTTTGTTTGAGCTTCGTCAGAAAAAACTTGCAAATCAGGTTAATACGATAGGCTATCGGATATCGAAATTTGAGCATACTGTTGACCAGGCATTTGATTTTTCCGATGCTGAGTTGGCGGTTATGTGCGTTTTAATGCTTCGCGGCCCTCAGACTCCCGGAGAGATTCGTGGAAGGACCGGCCGACTTTACGAATTTACAAGCCCCGCCGAAGTGGAAGACACTTTCCGGGCTCTTGCTGAACGCGAGGACGGGCCATTTGTTGTTTGTTTGCCGCGATTGCCTGGCAAGCGGGAATCGAGATACGCCCATTTGTTATGCGGCGAGGTTGAAATAGACGAGGAAAGTCTTGTTCCGTTTGCGCCAGTTGTGGGCGCTGCCGGAGCTTCCGAAGCAAAGCTGGATGAGCTGGAGGAAAAATTTGCCATTTTGCGTTCGGAGTTTGATGAATTGAAGCAAAAGTTTGATAGTTTCGTTACGCAGTTTGAGTAGCAGCTTTCTTAGCGGAGGTTAGTTGATGAATGCCAAAGAATTCAAAAACTCAGTCAAAGAACTGAGGCTGAAGCTGGAGGAGGCTGGAGCCAGTTTTAATGTTTTGTTTCAGACACCAGGAGCAGATGCCCTGGGAATCCGGGATGTGAGCAATAAGGATTTTTTGCTTTCTTATTTGGACATCCTGCGCTCTGTTTCATGGGATTTATTGGAGCTTGAAAATAACCCGGCGGCAGCCGCAATGAAAAAGCGGCAGCTTTCCGATGATTGCGACTCTATAGATTTTATCAATTCTTTTACCGACAAGCATTGCGAATCTTTTGAAAGGATTCTGGAGTCCTGCATTTTTGATGTGTTTGTTTCGTATGGTTTTTTCTGCGAAGAGCTTGATGTCGCGGAACTCAGCGCAAATAAAAAACTTATCCATCTTATTAAGCATGCGGCAAGATTTTATAAGCTTGCCGCGTGTGTGATTATGGATTTTCTTAAATTGCTTGACATGGCTGTGCCTGACGGGGGGCTGGATAGAATCGCCCCGGAGGCGCGCGGCTTTATTGTGGGAGATTCGCCTTTTAAGCTTGCGGGCGGAAAGCTTTCAAAGAAGACTGCTCAGGTTTTGTTAAATAAAGCAGCCGAGCTTGACTCATTCTGTATGGGAAGGACTTTTCGTTATGCCGATGGCAAATTTCATCCAGCAAATCTAAGCTCGATCAGGTCGGTCGCGCAATTCTATGGCTACAATAATGCAAAAATGCAGTTCAAAAAGCATTTTTCCGATTTTTCATTAGGGAAAAGCAATCTCCCTCTGCTTATTTCATCTTTGCCGGGACTGGGCAAAACGCATTTCTCTA
Organism: uncultured Victivallales bacterium; assembly: GCA_964651145.1. GTDB lineage: Bacteria > Verrucomicrobiota > Lentisphaeria > Victivallales > GWF2-45-14 > CAZYVR01. Next base: position 4,603 of record CAZYVR010000169.1, read on the forward strand.
TTGCGCACACGCTTGCTTTCGAAAACTTGACATTGATCTTGCCGGAGCCCGAAGACTTGGAAAAACCTCTGGAATGCCTCATACGCAAACTTGCAACGCGGAAGAACAGAAGATTCGTCTTGTTCTTTGACGATGTGAACCCCAAAAAAGTGAACTGGTATTACTTTCGCACTAACGTTGGAGGCAGCTTTGCGCTCCCTGATAATATTTCAATAGTAATCGCTTCAAATTATAAATTCCCCGCCAATATCTCAAGCAGGGGCAGGGGATTTGTCTTTCCGATGTTCGATGAGATCAATTGCCAGAAAATGATTTACGATTATCTTGTCTCGCTTGGCATGAGAAAACCGCCGTCTGAATTGGTGTCGGTCATGGCCGCTGATTATATTGAGGAGTTTGGCCAGAAAATGTTCGAGGAGCTTAGCCCCAGAACCTTGGTCCGCTATCTTGACAGGTACAATAATGACACAACCAAGAGAAAAAGAATGCTTGACTTGTCTCACGAGGAGGTGGTGTCGCGCCCGGATTCACAGATGTTCTTTGAAGTCAACGTTAAACTCCTTCGCGATCTTTATGGAGAAGAGGCTATAGAAGAACTTAAAAAAGAACAATTGGGAGAATAGCTCAAATTTAATTATGATTATATACGACGATGAACATTTTATGAGAACGGCTCTGCGACAAGCGGAATATGCGGCGGAACAAGGCGAAGTGCCAGTGGGCGCTCTTGCTGTCATGGGTGGCAGGATTCTTGCGAGAGCATACAACCAGGTGGAGTTGCTTAAAGACGCGACTGCGCACGCAGAGATACTTGTAATGACACAAGCCTCGGCCGCAATTGGCGACTGGCGACTAGAGAATGTCGACATATATGTGACAAAAGAGCCATGCGCCATGTGCGCGGGCGCAATGGTCAATGCGAGAGTCAGAAAAGTTGTTTACGGCATGCCTGACCCGCGCAGCGGCGCAGCCGGATCTGCTTTGAATGTGACCGGTTTTCCTGGCATGCTGCATAATGTTGAAGTAACGGCTGGCATTTTGGAGGCTGAATGCAAAGCGCTGATGCAGGACTTTTTCCGCAAGGTCAGATTGCTTGGGAAAATTGCGGATGAAAAGATAGACAGCTGAGAAAATAAACGCTATAATGTTTATAGGAGGCAATTGTAAATATTATTGCAATTTCTTCTTAAATCTAAGGAAAGACAATGTTTAAGAAAAGCACTGTGAAATTTATGCGTCCTGTGATTGCGGCAGGCATTCTGGGGCTCATGGTTCCTTGTGGACTTTTAGGGGCAACGCCTCCGGCAGAAAATAAAAACTCTGATTCGGAGAAGGACGCGTATAATTCCATCTCTCTTTTTATGAAAGTAATGCAAATGTTGCGCTATCATTATGTCGACCCCGAAAAAGTGACATATGAAAAACTTATGAAAGGCGCCTTGAAGGGCATGCTCCACGAACTGGATCCATTCAGCGTGTACGAAACGCCCGAGCATTATAAAGCAACAATGGAAGGTACGAAAGGCCAATTTGGCGGACTGGGCATTGTTGTGACAACCAAAAATCGTATTCTGGAGGTAGTGGCTCCCATGGAGGACACGCCGGGGTTTAAAGCCGGCATTCAAGCCGGAGACATTATCACTGAAATTGACGGCGACCCGACCCGAGCCATGAACCTCAGCGAATGCGTCAGAAAGCTCAAGGGACCGCCCGGCGCCAAAGTGGCGCTGACTGTCTACAGAAAATCTGAGGATTCCACAAAGACAATCACTGTTGAACGCGCCATCATAAAAGTTTCTCCAGTAAAGGGCGCCAAAATAATTGAAGACGGCATAGGATATATCAGAATATCAAACTTCTCAGCCGTCGCCGCCGAAAAACTCGACGAGGCAATAGACAAGCTTAAAAAGCTACATATGAAAGCTATGGTTTTGGATCTCAGAGGCAACCCCGGCGGGCTTCTTGCGGCCGCTGTGCAGATTTGCAGCAGATTTCTCAACGAGGGCGATGTCATTGTGTCCACTCAGGGAAGGAAAAAGGACAGCAGAAAGGAATTTCGATCACTGTCCTGTGATAAACTTCTTGATATCCCCATGACTGTGCTTGTAAATGGATCAAGCGCCAGCGCATCCGAAATAGTGGCCGGATGCCTGAAAGACCATAAACGGGCGGTTTTGGTTGGAGAACGCACTTTTGGGAAAGCTTTTATTCAAACGATTATTCCCTTGACTAACAAAGGCGCCGTGCGCTTTACCACGGGCAAGTACTACACGCCGGATGGCGTTCTTATTCACGGCTCAGGCATAAAGCCGGATATCCCCATTCCGGTTTCCATAGGCATGAGATACAGGCTGGCGCGCCAGACAGCATTATTTCCGGGAGAGATAAAACCTAATTCAAAAGGCAGCGTTAAAGACATTCAGTTGGAGCGCGCCGTTGAAATACTCAAAGGCATATGCCTGTTCAGGGACGCAGAAAATGACGATTGAGTATTCTTTTGATGACGTCACACGGAAATACTGGAATTCCATAGCCGAAAACTATCGGGTTGCAATAAATATACTGACAAACGAATTCCATTACGGCCCGCTTGTCCCGCCTGACAGTCAATTAAAATTGCTTCCTGAAAAAGTGACGAACCTTAGATGCCTGGAGCTAGGATGCGGCATCGCGCAGAACAGTGTCTATTTGGCAAAGCAAGGCGCGGAATGCGTGGCTATTGACATATCTGAGGAGCAGATTGCGAATGCCCGAAAACTGGCTCAAAAAGAAAATGTCAAAATTGAGCTTGCGTCTTTTTCCATGGAAGACGCATCCTGCAAAAAACTGGGACTGTTCGACATCGTTCATTCAAGCTACGCCATTTCTTTCACGCAGCACCCGGGGCAAGTCATAAAAAATTGCGCTGAGATGCTGTCCACTGGAGGCATTTTGCTGTTTTCAACAGGACACCCTTTGTTTGCCGGGGAATGGATTGATCTTGATGGTGAAAGTGGCCTTTTCTTGCAAAACTATTTCAAGCCGGAGCCGGACAGCCGGTTTGACGACGAGGGCAGGGAGCTTGTCCGCTCTTCTCTTTTTCCTGTAAGCGTAATGGCTGATTGGATTCTCGACGCAGGCTTAAAAATTGAGCGCATTCTAGAGCCGGAGCCAATGCCTATTGACAAAATGAGCGAGCAGGAAATAAGCCGCAAAGTTCCATACGCAAGCAAAGGCTGGCTGGAGCTTTATGAGCAATTGAAAAATGTCCCCGCCTTAATTATATTTAAGTGTTCCAAATCATAATAATCAATTGCGCCAATCAATGGGGGAAAGAATGCCAGGAAGACTCAAGAAAATTTCATTTGCAACTTTAATTTTTGCTGTGCTTTCTGGAAGCTTTGCCGCTGACATTGAGTTTGTTAGGCCAGATAATACTCCGAAAGAAAAAGAGCAGCTTGCCGCGATGTGGGAAGAACTTTCCCCTAAAAAGAAAGAAACAGGCGACTTTCCCAAGGCAATGTTAAAACTTCTTGACAAAAGGCTGGATCTTGTTACCTATACGATATTTAAAAAGACAATGAAAAATATAAAGAAAAATATAAAGAAACTTTTTGAAAAATCGAATCGTCAGAAAAAAGATGAAATAAAAAAGTTCTATATGCCTTCAGTTGGCAAACAAATGTGGTGGCCAAAGCTTTTTAATGGCTGGATTCCTGTTTTGCCTGAAGCCGATGTCAGCCTAAAAAAACTGAAAAATAAAAGATATTATGAATGGCAATATGTAAACGGCAGACTATCTCAAATTGACCTTGTTATTGGAAAAAGGAGAAGCCCTATTCCGTGTTATAAGGTATGGTACAACAGTCAACACGCGCCCATTCTTTGTGTGAGATATAGAGGCAGAAAAAAAGTGCAGTCTTTTACCTATGGCGAATATGACTCTGGTGGTTTATTAAAACGGCTAACTTCTTTTTCCAAACGCATGAATTTTAAGAGATGCTCTATCCTTGTAAATGCTTCAGGATACAGAACATCAGAGAGATATACCTTTGAGGGATTCGCTGGCAAAAAAGAGATTAGCTCTGCCACATATGCTTACAAAGGATTTCAATATTCCAGAGAATTTATTCCGACACCAGTTAATGGTTACCTGTGCGCCAAGAAAGCAATTTTCAATAGTGGGCCCGCTGGCAACTACTTGAAAGAATTGACAAGGCTAAAAGAGTATGGGCTGAAATCTATTTATCCTATTCCCGGCGATGAGAAACTCGAAACCACAAAAAAATAATGTGTTCAGCGAATGCCTTCTCTGGTAGTTTTCGTCAATACATCATTAAGGTTGAAGTGGAGCTTGAAAAGCACTTCCTGGCGCTCGATGAAGCTGCCTAGCTTCTTCTTTCTTTGAATCAGGTAAATATATGAATAGCCTGACGGCTGTTTTTTCTCCATTGATGCGAGAGTATTGTAAATATTGCTTACTTCGTCCGGCTCGCCCATTAATTTAACAACTTCTTTCTTGGGCATGCCTATAACTAATTTTTTGGATCCATTCATTATCTCTTGTTTGCGTTCGCTTGACGCGTAATACGGGTAAACGAGAGTGTCTTTGATTTCCGCTGACGCAATGGCTTTGTCCGAATTGCATCCGTTGACAAGCGCAAGAGTCAAAATCCCGAAAATAATAACGTTTAAATTTTTCATAGTCAATCCTCTTTTTTGTTAAAATACAGCGTCAATCCGTGTTCATCAAGTCCGGTTTGCTCACTCCCATTTCATTTTTCTGCCTTTGCCGGTTACTTTTGCGTCAAGAAACCATGTCACCGGGATGAAAAAGTAGCTAAGGACCTTAAACGGAAGAACATGCTTAAGCGCTTCCGATTGCACTTTGAAATTATATTCGTTGGTGAGCCATGAGTAATCGCCTTCTCCCTTTAGTGATATGATATTGCCATTTGACTGTATGGAGTCTGTGTGAAATTTGTCTTTTTTTAGCGTGAAGTTGCATTTTAATTCACTAATATTGCCCAAGGCGTCCACACTCCATGCAGTTCCGATTACGTCGAGAAGGCCGCCAAGCAACGGTATGCTCCAGAGATCCGCTTTTGTGATTTTGATTTTGCCTTTGCCGTCAAGCAGGAGATCGTCTTTTTTGTCATAGGATATTTTTGCTTTTATTTCGCCTGAGAGTTTTCCTTCGTTTTTGCTTTTAGAAATCATTGATTCCCATTTTGCCTTTCTCAAGAGCTGGCTAAAATTGGTGCCGTTGAAGTCTAAGGCAAAATTGCCAGTCATATTTCCAAAGTTGAAATCATAATCAATGTTCATATGTCCGTTGCAGAGTTCGGCTGTGGCTTTGTTCATTGTCAGGATCTGTTTACTGTAGAATAGCCTTGCGTCAAGGTTGCGTATTGACAGATCCTGCCAAGTGCATATGGCGTTGTCCAGTTTTGCGGAAAATACAGTTTTGTTTTCGTCCTTAAAGTCGATTGTTCCGTCCGAAGAAATCATTATGCTGTCTTTAAATGTGAGGTATTCGCTTTTCCATTGCGGGTACAGGCATTTTATGATATTGTTGCCAACCAGAGTGCTTTCTAGATTGAAAGACAGTTGCTCTCTTGGAATGTCAAAGGCGCTTATATGCGGCGACTTAACAGCCCAGCTTGATTTTTTTCTGCCATCATAGACCAGGGTCATAAGAGCCTGGCCTTTTTTGCTTTCCATCACTATGCCCGGGAGGACAACAAGCCCGTCCGAGTCAACATAGAACTTTGTTGCGCCGTAGTTGAAGTTTATGTCTTTGTAAACGAAGTTTGTCATCACTGCATTGCCTGAAAGAAAGTAATGAGGCGCGTCTTTCCATTGATGGTAGATCTCTACATTTGCTTCCGCCAGATTTCCTTTGGGAGGCCATTTTATATCATTGATGAGCTTCAGGAAAAATGGATTGGAGCTCTTGGGTATAAGCGCGACTGCATTTTTGGGATTTCCTTTACAGAAGATTGACGCAGTCATAAAATTTTCGGATATCAGAATGTGCATTTCTCCTGATATTTCAGTTTCGTTGTCCAGATTCGCGGACAACTTGTTTATTTTTATATCTTGAGAGTTGAATTCCACAGATGCTTTGAGTTTGTGAAAATTTAAGTTGCAGATTTTGAGGGCAGGCGTTGAAATTGCTATTTTCCCGCCAAAGGTTCCGGCTGCGGGTTTATTCAAAAGCCCTGAAAATTTAAATGATTGGCTGTTGATTATGTCCATGTTTTTCCAAATAAAGTCCCTCTCGCGTTTGCCCAGATCCGGCAAGATGTTTTTTATGGAGCTTGAGCCTGTGAAATCCCCAGTCAAGGCTTTTTCGGTTAGCATGAAGTTGCCAGACAATGAGCCTTCATGGGGAAGCTTTGCCGATTGAAGAGAGCCGGATATGCTCTGGTCGTTCACCGAAACACTTGCGGACACGTCGGTCAGTCCAAGGTTTTTCATCTTCAATATCGGTATATTTACTTCCATTGTTCCTGTGTATTTTCCTGTAAGAGGAGAATAATTGCCAAGGCTGCCTTTATAGATCACGTGGAATTTGCCATTGTTGAAGTTTTCTCTGATTATCTCCACTGATTTGTCGTCAAAAAAGGGCAGAAGTTTGTTGGCGTCTGTTTTGCCGCTGATTGTGCCTGATATATTGTTGCTGTCAATTTTATAGAGTCCTTTGATGTTGCAGATGTCTCCGTTTCCCATGTCTATATTGAGGAGTGTCACATTTATTTCGGAATTTTTAATCAAAGCGTCGCCAACCATGCCTTGAACATTCAGTCGCCCGAAGGAAAAGCCGGGAGTTTTCAGGTGGAAGTCAATAAAGCTTTTATTCAACAGTTCCTTAAGGTCAATGTCTAGGATCATGTCCAGTTCAGGGGGAGTCTTGAACTTTTTATTTTTTATTTTGGAGAATGCTATCATTGCTTTTTTCCGCCAGGCAACAGGCAGTTTTAAAATCTGTCTGCTTATAAACGGGTTCTTGGGTTTTCTTTTTTTGCGTTCCCAATATCTGGGGGCTGGCGAAAGGCCAGGGAGGTTTATATTTCTTATTGAGCCGGAAAAACAAAGATTTATGTCTTCAAGAGCTCCGCGCGCCTCCACTATTTTTAGCCAGTTTGATTCGCGTCTCAAAAATGCGTTGAATTTCACAAAGCCTATTTTGTCGCCGCTTGCTTCAGCTCCGTATTCAGGGAACATATTCACATAAACGCTTCCATTGCGAATGTAGCAGGCATTAATAGGGGGAAGGCCGGACAGCAGCGCCAGCATGGAGAGGTCAACCGTTATTTGCCGGGCTTTGAATTCAGAAGCGGAAGGATCGGAGCTGTCCCTGAATGCGACATTTGTCATTTTTAAGCCTCTTCTGCGCTTTGTTCCGAGGAATCATAGCTTTCTCTGCGTCTTTA
>CAZYVR010000170.1:0-11978 GCA_964651145.1 uncultured Victivallales bacterium
CGAAATGGACGAAAACCAAAGAAATGCTTATGTCGATAAAGGTTAAATCAAAGATTATAAAAAGGAGCAGTGACTAATGAAATATTTACGTTTTACGCTCATCGAATTGCTGATTGTGATTGGCATAATAGCAATACTGGCAAGCATGCTGCTTCCAGCATTGAGAAAAGCAAAAGAGAAAGCGCACGAAATATCATGCGCAAGCAACATGAAGCAGCTCCACTTGGGATACACCCAATACGACATAGACTTTAACGGACAACCGCCTTTGCTTAATGAATCAGGCTCAACGCCAGGTTTTGCTATCAAAACAGGCGGCAATTGGGTTGGGTTTGGAGCCGTTTATGAAGCAGGGTATGTTACTTCTGGAAGAACATTTTATTGCCCCAGCAAAACAAATATGAATTCAAATGGGGATTGCAGTTATGAAGGCCGAGAAGGTTCCGGTTGGTATGGCTGGGAAGGAGGGGTGACGGGCACGAACCTATTAAACAATTATTGGCTTCGCTGGTGCGAATGGACAATATACCAAAGAGAGGCTGCGCACACAGTGCCCCAGATGCGGAAAAAGCTTTCACTTAACTCTCCAAATCGCTGGCTGGCCGCTGATTGCTGGGGATATTATTCCACTACAGCAGATAAATATTGGATGGCTCATTCCGGCGGGTTTAATATTTTATTCATTGACGGGCATGTCAAATATCATAAAAACGCCTGGCTTGCGACAGACAGCCCCACATGGCGAATCAATCTAATATTAGGAACTTATGGCAACAACTCTCAACCATGATTATTAATTATAAAAAGGAGATAAAAATGACAAAATGCTTTAGTACTGCAATCCCAAAAAAATTCTTGCTTATTTCTTTATTAAGCTTGTCTGGCTGTTTTGCTGACAAAGAAAAACTTCCAGAGCTTACCGCTCCGCCCGCCCCTTTCAAGAAATCTGACAGTTCAGTAAAAGCGGCAAAGCCTGACGCTAGAATTGCAGGACGCGAAATAATATTTGGAAGCAAAAAGCTTATTGTCACTCCAAGCGGTTCAATTGTTTTTATGTCGGACGGCAGAAATCTATGCAAAATTTATTTTTATGTCCACACTGAATGGTCGCCATGGCTCACAAATATTGACAGGGGCAAAGTTCCTTCTAAATGGAGGAAGGGGTATGTGGGAATAACAGAGTCCAGCTACGACAAAGCCAAAAAACAATTTGTAATTAAAGGGAACTTTCCACTAAACAAACCTAAGTCAGGTGTCCCTTATGAAGGGAAATTTATTGAAACAGTTACGCTTTTGGACAGCGGAAAAGTTAAAATTGAAAATAAATATATTATTCCTGAAGAGCACAAGAAACTTTTTAAAATAACTTGCATGTTTTTGGAATGCTCAGGAGTGGAAAAATTCAACATTGTCGGGAAAAAATATTTATTTGAAGATAAGACGCGGAGATTTCTCAAGCCTGATACGATTAACTTTGCGCAGGGCAACGTCAGAAACAGCTTTAATGTGGATATTGTGTCTCCGGGGGTAGCAAGCGCGACCAAAAGAAAAGGAAAAGAAGATTTTCGGATTTATCCCTATAAATGCGACAAAATATCTTTTGTTCTTGATCCAGGCAAGGTTTTTGCAGAAAGCATGAAAAAAAATAACAAAGTTTATGGCGGCATAGATTTCAAAAAAACGGAGGATCTTGAAGTTCCCAATTATTCAATCTGCCGCAACCTCATGCAAAATCCTTCTTTTGAGCAGGGAGTCATGTATTGCATAGCCAAAAATCATTTTGATGACTTTCTTGGAATAGATAGAATTGAAGTGGATGACTCCGACGCTTTATTTGGAAAGCACAGCCTTAAAGCTAGATTATATAAAGATGGCTATAGCTTAGTTTTTTCCCCTGTTCCAGTGGAGCCGGGAAAGTACATATTAAGCTTTTATGCAAAAGGAAACCCTTCTGCAAAACAAAAAATAATAAGCTATATTCAAAATGCCAGCTTTGCCCCACTCTCCAAGAAATATTGGAGTGTCAACGAAAAATGGCAACGAATATCTGTTCCTTTTGAGGTAAAAAAAACAACAGCAGCGTCATGCATGTTGTCGTTATTGGGCAATGAGGACTCTGTTGTCCGCTTGGACGGCATTCAGCTTGAAAAAGGCGACAAAGCCACTGATTTTGTTTCTCCTCCCGTTGAAGGATTGCTGGTCACATCAAAGGAGGACAACTTCTTTTGCCCATCTGAAAAAATAAATGCCTCCCTGCGCATTTTATCCGTAAAGCCTGAGACTTCCGGAAAGGTAAAAGTGACAGTTAAAGACTTTTTCAGCTCTAAGATATTTGAAGAAGAATACTCTTTTAAGACGGGAAAAGATGGAGCTTTCTCAGTGAAGCTTCCCTTTGACAATAAATTTGCCAAGGGCATTTACGTGGCAAAAGCGGATTACACTCTTGATGACGGGCAAAGGCGTCACGACTTTTTCCGCTTTTCAATCATGTCTTACCTGGAAAACAAGCATAAGCTCAAAGCAATGTTTGCCAGCAGCTATCACGGCGCAGGCAAGAGAGGCGTCTATCCGGGATTGGACACTTATTTAAAGCGTTGCCGCGAGATAGGAGTTGGCGGAGACACGCACCCAGGTTTTATTTCTAAAGATCTCGATGAACTGTTTAAAAAATATGGAATTGAAATTATAAACTCCAATATGACTGGCACTCTAATGAATGGATATAAAACAGTCATGGACTCCAGCGGGAAGAAGTTTTTTGGAATTTACAGTGACACATACTGGAAAAAAGGCGCAAAACTGTTGATAAAAGACTTCAGGAGGGAAGGCAATGGCGAACTCACGCCTGAATACCTGAAAAGGTTTGAAAAAGCGGTTATTGGGATCGTAAAAAAATATCCATGGATACCGCGTTGGGCTTTTGCCGGGGAGTGCGGGGCGAGATGGCCAAAATGGCTAAACAATGAGACAAAAACGTTTGCCGAAATACAAATAGCATTTTATAAAGCTGTAAAAAAGGCAAACCCCAAGCTTGAAGTGTACAATGGAGACCCCTGCAACATTTATCCTGAAGGCGGAGTGAAAGAAGTCAAAAAAGTTCTTGAGGAAATCAATGGAAGAATTAAATACGACGCCTTGGCGATTCACTCATATTTGCCGGAAGGCCCATATTCCCTTGAGGCTAACATGGAAGCTTTTTTTGACATGGGCAAAGAATTTGGATACACAAACACGCCCACATTTTATCCGGAAGGGATGCACTACGGGCCTTACAATATTCCGCAGTGGGGCATCGTTAGCGCGTCATGGGGAACTCCAATATCATGGTATTATGGGACGTTGTCCTATGACATGGGCTGGACTGAAAAATTGTCGGCCGCGTGGTTTGCCAGAAGCTGGCTTATTTGCATGAAGTTTATGGACAGAGTAATCTCCGCCACTTCCGCCGCCGAACGAATGGTAAGCAATTTTCATCTTGACGCAAAGCTTACTCCGCGAGCATATCAGAAAAGTCCCAAAACACTGGGAAGATTGCTTGGAAATTCAAGATTTATTGAGGATGTGAGCTTTGCGCCTGACACAAAATGTCTGATATTTGAGGACGGCGAGAAGCGTCCCGTTGCGGCTGTATGGGGAAAGATCCAGAACGTTGACCTGGGCCTGGAAAATTCTCCATGGGCCGTTGCCAAATTCGGCGATGAAAAAGTAGATATATTTGACCTAATGGAAAACCGCCGTGCTGCAAAGAAAGATGCCAAAGGCAATATCCGCTTCCCTATTTCCACTTTTCCTTTCTTTATTCGCGGTAAGGCAGGAAAAACAAAAAGCTTCTGCGATTCATTGCGAAACTCAAAAATGCTTGGCGGCAACCTTGTTCCGTTAAAAATGCTCGCCAAAGTTGCTGAAGCTGACACTGTTGAATTGATTTTGTCCAATCAGATATCCAGAGAAGTAAAAGGCTCCATAAGCGCTCCGGGATTGAAAAAACACATTGACATCCCTCCAAGAAAGAACGTTTCTTTTAAAATAAAAATGCCTAAAACTCTTTTTGCTGACAAAATAACTGAAATAAAAATTCCTGTAAGCGTGGCTGAAGAAGGAAGCCCAAATCCATTGGATAAAGACGTCAGCTTTGAAGGTTTTCTTTGCAAAAGAACAGTCGATTCGATAAAAATTGACGGCAATGAAGATGACTGGAAAGAGATTCCGTCAATTTCGTTAAAAAATCGAACAATAGGCGGAACCACCGGAGAGAAGACAGGCTACAAAGGTGATTTCGATGGTTCCTTCAAAGTGGCATGGAGCAAGAACTATCTTTATTTGATGGTCAAGATCAAAGACGACACGTTTACCCACAAGCCCTTTAAGAACACTGCAAAGCGCTGGAACAACGATTCGTTGCAGATTTACATCGACACAAAGTGTGACGCAAGAGACAGAAAGCATCGTGGTTTCGACGCGAACGACTATGATTATGCCATTTTTCCAGATAAAAACGGAAAAGCCATAACATTCCGCTACAGGTCGCCAGACAGACAATTAACACTGGGAATAGCCGCCCCGCCTGACAGAACTGTTGCACAGGACATTCCATCCGCTTTCAAGCAGATACCCGGCGGCTATATTTATGAAGTGGCAATTCCGGCAAGGTATCTTCTGCCAGTCAATCTTGAAAAGAATTACGCTCTTGGCTTCAGTCTTTTCGTTAATGACCGCGACAAAGGCAAAAATACAAAACAGGCTCTGACTCTTACGCCATCAGGAACCGGTGGCTATAGGAAACCGCACTTGTATCCGATTATGCTGCTTGTAGATTAAAAGCTGACTCATGGCAACTAATAGCATAAATTTAGTTATTTCAAACTATTTACAAGAAGGTTTTACATGAACAATGCTATGAAATTACTAGAAGAAAATTCAGTTTTCTGGTCTAAATTAGGATATTGCTATGATCCTCCGCGTTTTGACGCCAATGGCAAAGAAATTCTATTTGCCTCTGACTTTGATTACTTTACACGCATTCAAGATGATTTTGCAAAAGCTGGGATCAAAATATTTAGCTCTATACTTTTTTCCGGTTGGGTCGGAGTTGACACATATGACTATGAGTTGACCGACAAGGTGCTTGCTTCTGTTTTTGAAAAGACGCCGGATGTCCTTTACATTCCGCGGATAAAACTCAACGTTCCCATTGACTGGTGCCAAACAAACCCTAAAGAAGTGTTCGTATATTGCGATGGCCCGCGCGATGTCGAACAAATTCGCGACCTTGTTGGCTCTCCCAAGCATGATATTCTTGGCTATGATGCTCCGAACGGATATCAAAATACTTTTGGCTATAAAGATGACCGGCCTAATATTGACGGAGTAATAGCGCTTCAGAGTTTTTCCTCTAAAAAATGGCTGTCTGACGCAGGCGAAGCCTTGCGGCGGGTAATCGGTCACATAGAAAATGGTCCGTACAGCAAACAAATTCTGGGCTACCACATTGCTTATGGCGTCTGCGGCGAAACTTGCCTATGGGGGCGCTTTGGGAAAAAATTGCCTGGAGATTGGGGAATAGCCAATCGCAGAGCCTTTTTTGATTGGGGGATGACGCGGTATGGATCAAGCAAAAAACTCAAGGCAGCTTGGAGCAGGCCGGAGCTTGCGCGAAATAATGCGGAACCACCGGAGCCTGCGCAACGTCAAGGAGCTTCCAGCTCTCTTAAAGAGCTTATGCGAGGAAATGCCACAGATAAGATATGCATTGATTATGATCTTTTCACAAGCGATGTGAACGTCGATGCCATGGAGCATTTCGGACGCATCGTCAAGGAATGCGCCGATGACAAGCCTGTAGGCTATTTTTATGGATATATTCTTGAATGCGAGAATGCCGCCTACTCTGGATGGCTTGGCTATGAGAGAGTTTTAAATTCACCTTATATCGACTTTCTTGCCGGCCCGAAATCTTATCTTCGCAATGAGCCAGGCGAGCCAGGAGGGCTCCTTGCTCCCATTCAGTCTATCAACAGGAAAAAACTCTGGATGGACGAGATTGACAGTCGCACACATTTGGTTCCAGACTCTTCGTGTAAATCTTTTAACGACAGTCGCAGCGTTCTATGGCGCGAATTCTCAAAAAATCTATCCTTAGACTCTAATTACTGGTGGATGGATCTTGGCGGAGGCTGGTACGATTCTCCAGAATTGATGCGCGAAATTGCCACTATAGAAAAGCTTGCCGAGGAATTAAGAGCCGTTCCACATCAAAGCATAGCGCAGACGCTTTTGCTTATTGATGAAACCTCAATTGCGCATTTAAAATGTGGCTCTCCTCTCCATTTTATGCTTATTAAAAACTGGCTGCGTGAGTTCACCCTGTCTGGGGCTCCGGTGGATATATACAGGCTTTCCGACCTTGAGGACATGGAGCTTTCACAATACCGGCTAATAGTTCCACTGAATGCTTTTGCGCTAAATCCTGCAAGATGGAAACGAATGAAAAACCGCATTTCTGACGATGCAACTATTTTATGGAATTACGCGCCTGGGGTAATCGACGATTTATTTTCACTGGATAACATTAATCGCCTGACTGGCTTTTCAGTAAGAGAGCGCCCCGCTGCTAAATCCATCAAGCTTGTCTTTGATGAAATGCCTGCGTGTGAATGGAACTCCGAAAAATATGGATTGAACGAGCTTCCACATTTGGAAATATTGCCTGACGATCAGCAGAAAATTTTGGGCTGCTACTCTGATGGAGGCATAGCGCTGGCAGCAAAAGGCAATTCAACTTATTGCACAGCGCCTCTATTGAAAGCGGAGCATCTGCGCTATATAATGGCAAAGGCGGGCTGTGATCTTTATGCGCCGGACGGAATTGTGGTCTATGGCGACAATCGCTTCATTGCCGTCTTTAACAATGAAGCGACAGATTTCGAACTTCGCCTGCCATCGCTCTGCAACGCAGTCGACGCAGTCACAGGCGCTCCCTGCCGCAACGTAGATTCTCTTCACCTGTCAATGCCGAAGCATTCAATGCACTTTTTAATTCTTACTGCTGCCGGGAAAGACACTGAAGAAAGCGAAAAAAATTAAAGGTTATTAAAATGTATTTTCTTGAGAATGACAAAGTTCGTTTTTCTGTTGATGACGCTGGAAAACTTATTGAGCTGAGCAACAAAGAAACATCAACTGATTATGCAGGTGGCGGCAGCTTATGGAGATTGATTTATCAGGACGGCATTTCACTTGAAGAAGAGCTTGACGATGAGGGCATCGTTCCGGACATCCAGCAAAATGGGAACGAGATCAGATTAATCTATCAGGAAGTGGAGAATGAAAAATTAGCATTTAGCTTGAATATCTTAATATCATTGACTGACAACGAGTTGCGCTTTGACATCGAGCTTGAGAACAAAGATGAAAGCCGGATTATCAGAGAGTGCCATTGCCCGATCATTCGCAGTTGCAATATAGAAGATGATCATGAATTGTTCTTCACTGCATTTGGCGGGCAGCGTTTTGAAAATGTCGAAAAGGAAATAGATAAGCATCATACGCTTTATATGGCGCAGGACAATAAAGAAATACAGATGAGCACGCTCTATCCCGCAATTGCGGCTATGAATTATTTCATGATCGCGTCTGAAAGAGAGGGGCTTTATTTCGGAAGCCATGATTTGAGCTTTCAAGTGACCAATCATTATCTCTGCAAATCAAAAGGCGGCATTAATGCCGCAATCATAAAATACCCATTTTTAGCCCCTGGAGAAAAAGCCGTCATTAACAGCAATATTCTTTCGCCTTATTCAGGCTCCTGGCATGTTGCGGCAAAAAAGTATAGAGCCTGGGCGGATTCTTGGTTTATTCCTTTTGAAATACCCGACTCTATAAAAAAGATGACGTCATGGCAGCGCATTATCATGCGTCATCAATATGGAAAAACGTTCTTTAAATACGATCAGCTTGACCAAATTCTGCATGATGGCATGGAGGCAGGGATTAAAACCCTGTTCATGTTTGGCTGGCATAATAAAGGGCATGATTCAGGATACCCCGACTATTCATGCGACGAGACGCAGGGAGGCTTTGACGGGTTAAAGAGAAATATACAAAAATTTCAGGACAATGGCGGAGAAGTCATTCTTTATTTCAATGGACGCCTTATTGATGTCGCATCCAATTTTTATAAAGAAAAAGGCAAAAACATATGCATTAAACACCCTGACGGTTCAGAGCATAATGAATTTTATAAGTTTGGGGGGGATGGCACAGCGTTGAGCCACTTTGGCAATAAATGTTTTGTTACCGCATGCCCTTCGAGTTTAGAATGGCTGGATATATTAAAAGGGTTTATTGACACTGCAGTTGAACTGGGCTGTGACGGGGTATTTTTTGATCAGTTAGGAACCCTTCCGGCAATGTGCTTCGATCCCAACCATGGTCACAAGGTTCCATTTGTAAACGCTATGGCAGTCAACGCTGAAAACCTCAGAAAATTAAGAGCTTATACAAAGTCAAAGAATCCTGAGATGAGTTTAGGAACGGAAATTATTACTGACGTAACGGCCCGGTATGTTGATTTTGTCCATACACTGCGTCAAGGAACAAATGTTATAAATGACTGGCAAAATGGCGAAAAACCCAAAAGCGACATGTTTCTAGAATTGTTTTATTATACATTCCCTGAAGTGATTCTGTCCGATCGTGAAATTCGCGATGACACTGATATTGAGCGTAGAGTAAACTTTGCCTTAATGAAAGGGTTGCGCAGTGATGTTGAGATATACCGTTGCCGCGCAACAATTTCTAAGACTCCGCATTATCAAGCCTATTTGGCCAAGGCAAATGTGTTGCGTGAAAAATATCAGGATATTATTATGAATGGGAAATATTGTGACACAGACCATTTTGAACATGACAATCCAGAATTCTTCGCCACGTCATTTACTGCAGGAAATAAACTGGCCGTTATGGTCTCGCAAAGCCATCTTCAAAATGCTAAAATTATAATAAAAACTCCAGGCTATAAATATGTTGAACATGATGGATTGAATGATTTCACACTTGAGCCTTTAGGAAAAGAAATCAGGCTGAGTGTAAATAAACATGGATTAGCATTGATAATTTTTAAAAGAGGTGAATGAGGGAGTCAACGCAGAATTGAAATGTCCACATGTTGCAGCCAGGCAATAAACATAAATGCTCCCAGCGTCGCAATTTCAGCGAGGAGCGGGGTAGTTTTTCAATGATGCACTAACTGTCTATATAGCCGAACTCGCACGCCAGCACAAAAGTTTCGAGCAGCACTTTGAGTTCTTCCCATTCTTTCCTTATCTTTTGGGCTTCATCGGATGT
Organism: uncultured Victivallales bacterium; assembly: GCA_964651145.1. GTDB lineage: Bacteria > Verrucomicrobiota > Lentisphaeria > Victivallales > GWF2-45-14 > CAZYVR01. Next base: position 9,346 of record CAZYVR010000170.1, read on the forward strand.
CACTTTTTTGTCTTGCAGAGCTTCGCCTATTTCTTTTATGACATCGCTGAATTCCTTTAGAGAGTTGGACACGCAGTTGCGCATTATATCGTCTTTATTTACAGTCAAATCGGGATTTTTTATGAAAACTCCATTCAATTCTTCGCTTGCCCAGCGAATTGGCGTGTCATCTTCGCAGGCAGTCGTGAAATCCACAAATCTCTGCAGAATGTCATTCTTGGAGTCATCATTAATCTGGTTGTAGATGGCGGTGGCGGAAAGGCCAAGGGCTTCCGCTATTGTTTTAACTCCCACCTTTTGGCATGACTGTTTCATTGCTTCTTTGCTATCCATTCCAGATCCTTTCGTGTCTTTATTGCTAAAATAAATTCAAATAACTTTTAAGTCAAAAGGGCAAGCAGGCATTCAATATTGCACACTATCAGTTAAAAAACAGGAATAACTGGAAGAATAATGCGGGAGGGGAACTCCAATGAATGACGCAGCGTCTGAGTTGCCTTGACAAATTCTTTGTCCTTCAAATTGTCGCCTCCTGTATTCAAGTTCCGGGAATATCTGGGGAAGCTTGAGCTGGTGACTTCGAGCCGGATTTTGTGTCCCTTCAAAAACACGTTTGATGTTGCTTCCAGTTCCACTTCAATTTTGTAGACAGAGCCAGGGTCCATCATTACTTCTTTGTCCAATCCTTCCCTGAAGCGTGTTCGCGCAATTCCTTCGCAAAGTTGAATGGATCTTCCATCCGGGTAGACATCGCACAGTCTTGCAATAAAGTCGGTGTCTGGCGCGGATGAGGATATGAACAGTTCGGCTTTTGGCATTCCGGTGGCTTCCAGCGGTTCTTCGAGTGTTTCGGATGTAAACACAAGCACGTCATCTCTTCTTTCCAGTGGACGCTGGTCAAAAGGCCCTTTTGCAAGCGTTGGCAGGAGGGCATTTCCGCCGATGGTCGGGACTGGGTTTGCCGGGTTGTAGACGTATTCGTCGACTTCTTTGCCATCTGCAATTTCCCGACTGAGAAAGCCGTTTCCATAAAGACTGTTTGCGAAGTTTTTGCTTCCAAGATAGAAGGGTGTTTCCACAGCTCTTTCAAGAGGCCATTCATATTCGTCACGCCATTTGTTTATCCCCATCACGAATATTTTCACAGGCGCTTCTTTTTCAATCCCATTATCAAAGCCGCCCAGATAATGATCAAGCCACCTTTTCTTTTCAGACAGACGGTCTATCACGGAGTGCGCGCCAAAATCGATTTCGCCTACTTTTCCGTCGCTCTGGCTGCCATGAGCCCATGGCCCCATCATCAACTTCAATTGGCGACCGCCATTTCCTGCTTTGCGGAGCTTCGTGTATATTTCCGGTGTCGTTGACGCGTAATAATCATACCATCCACCAATCAGATAGGTTGGCGTCTCTATTTTTTCGTAATAGGCGTCGCAGTTGGTTTCCGACCAAAAGTGATCGTAGTGCTGATGCGATATCCACTTGTCAAATATCGGAACGTCAAAACCTATGACTTTGAGAATGTCACAGACAGGCAGGGAACTCAGAGCTTTATTCCAGTCTGCGACAGCATTCGGGTTTGAAACGCGTCCGCTGCAGTTTACCAGCCAGGCAACCAGTGAAAACTCAAGAACGCCATTTCTGTATACAGTGTTTTTAAACAAGTTGTTGCCAAGCACGGACATTGTTGTGGCGCAAAGCGGCTCAGGCTGAAGGCATGCCGCAAACAATTGCGTAAAGGCACAGTATGAGCCGCCGGTAGTCCCCACTTTTCCGTTTGACCATGGCTGGGCGGCTATCCAGTTGATAGTGTCAAAGCCGTCCTCTTTTTCATTCATAGGATGAAATTCGCCCTCTGAATCAAATTTTCCTCGAACATCCTGAGTCACAAACGCATAGCCATCTTTCAGGAATGGAACAAGCTCGCTTTCTGGGTAATTTTTCCCATACGGTGTTCTTGTCAAAATCGTAGGAAAAGGGCCGCCTTGGGCGGGAAATCTTATATCGCACGCAAGTCGCGTTCCGTCGCGCATTTCAATTTTAGTGTTCATATGACGACAGATTGTTTTCATGCTGTTTCGCCTTTTTTATTACTGCTGCTTTATCTTGAGTTCTTTTTTGATTTCTTTTATAATTGCTTCCTCTTTGAGGTCATCGCCCATGGAGCCTACTCTAGTAAACAGACGAATAATTTTCCCGTCTTTTTTGTAGGATATTTCTATTCCTTCACCTTGGAAATCTCCGTCTGTCTGATCGCTGTGTTCTTTCGTTATGTTGTAGCCCAGTTTTTTTGCGGATTTTTCTATGGCTGAGTCAAGTTTGTCAAATGGCACCTGCGTTCTTATTAGCAGATCTGTTGAGTTTCCCTCATGGCGCGAAAGTCTCATATCTTCCATAGCGGCACATCCAGACAACAGTGTGACTACTATGGCTGACATTGCTAGCGCTGCAAACTTTTTCATTTTGATCCCCCTTGTAATTTTTTTTGGTTGTGGTTGATTTAAATATAAACCGCGATGAATAATAAATCCAACAAGCTCGGCCAATGCGTTGCAATTTTTGCAAACTTATGTAATTAGACGGCGCCGTCAAAAGTCCTGAAAAATAAAAAAGCCGACGGAGTCGGAATAAAA
>CAZYVR010000171.1:0-11936 GCA_964651145.1 uncultured Victivallales bacterium
GCATAAGAACAGGCAAGAGTCAATACATATACGCATACGCGCCCAAAGGCTCCGAGGCGGAAAAAGTCCTAAATGAAACAGCAAAACAGGAAAACGGACACGCAATAAAAATCCATGGAAAAGCCTGGGGTACAGACAAAGGCAAATATCCTGTATGCGTAACAGTGAACAGCGCAAAGCTGAATGCCAATTCCGAACATTAATAAAAAATCTCAATATAAACTGCACCCAATTAAGGAAAAAATATGAAAAAAGGAAAGTCTACTTTATTAGCGCTGACTCTGGCGGCATGCTGTTGCGCGTTTGCCGGAGATGAGAAAAAAACCGTAACACTGGAAAACTTCGAGAACCTCTCCGGGGTCAAAGTAGCAAGAGGCAAAGCTTCTTTTGAGAAAGCAAACACCGCGGCAATCGGAAACGGCGCAATCCATATGAAATTCCCGGGCATCATAAAAAAGCAACTTTTCAGAAATCCCCTGAAAGAGAGCATTGACTGGGATTCAGCCAAAGGCATTTCGTTCTGGGTTAAAGGCGATGGCTCAGATCAGTACGGCAGCATAACAGTCGGACGAAAAAGCTTTGCATATATCTGCTACTTCTCTCTTAAAAACAAAGAGTGGCATAAAATAACCGTGCCATGGGAAAACATGATTCCCAAAGGCCAATACAAGAAAATAAATTCATATGGAGCCCTCCCCGCTGGCGGCATATGCGACATCAGCTTCGGAAGTCGTTGGACTATAACCCATAACAACGCAAAAATCCCACAACACGAATACAGCATAGACGATGTGGAGTTGGTGTGGGACGCGAAAGAGCCCGCCGCGCCTCAGAAACTAAGGCCTTTTGCTGAGATTATTGAAATTTTAAAAAATGGAAAAGCACTCAACATCCTCTGCATGGGCGACTCAATCACAGCCGGAACAGGCCTGGCAAAAAGAGACAAAGACCGCTACGCCTCCGTATTGCAGCGCACACTGCAAAAATGGCTGGACAACCCAAACATAAACGCAAAAAGCCACGCGGTTGGAGGCGCAAAATTAATTGACGCGCGCGCATGGCTCGAGCGTGATTTCGAAGGCGAAGCGCCAGACCTTGTCACAATGATGTACGGATACAATGACAAATCAGCGACATTTACAAAAGAATCCTACAAAAAATCCCTTCAAGATTACATAAACAGAATAGCACGAAAGACAAAAGGAAAAACGGCTGTCTTGCTGATGGCCACCATTCCAGGCGTAGGCCCAAGATTTGTGATGATGGACGATTTTGCGGATGCAGTGAGAGAAACGGCAAAGGAAAAAGGCCTTGCATGCTTCGACCTGCAGAAAGAAATAAAAAAGCTCGGACGCAAAAACATTGACCAATATTTTTGCGACATGGCCCATCCAAATAAAAAAGGCCATAAAATAATAGGCGAAGCAATAGCGGAATTCCTTGTCAAATCGGCCAACATAAAAAAAGAAAAACCTGCTGAGCCTAAGAAAAAAGCTCCGGAACCAGGAAAAGCAGTGTCGCACGACTTTGAATCCGGTGTGGATGGCTGGAGAATATCAAAAGATGAAGTTGCGCTTTCAGAAGAGAAAGCAACTTCCGGCAAAAACTCAGTCAAGTTTGAAATGAAAGAAAAAGGCAAATCTCATCGCGCAATATATACGCCTTTAATTCAGGTCAAGCCCGGCCAGCGCTATAGCGTCTCGGCGCAAATATATTGCGTGGGAGCCCAAAAAGGCGGCATCGATGTTTTTGCAATGTATTACCCCAAGGTTGATGAAAAAGGGCGAAGCTTCATGAAGCGCATCAGCAGAAGTTGCAACGCATACGGACGCTGGGAAAACGTATCCGGCAACATCGAAGTTCCTGAAGGCTATTCTTCAATGAAAATAGTCGTATGGGCTCACAAAGATTCTATCGGAGCTTTTTATCTTGATGATATAAGTCTGACCCCACTAAAGTAAACAATCTTGTTTTATCGCGGCGCGCGCACTAGATTATGGGCTTGTTTGCAATTTAACCAAAAGGAAAGACCACATTATGCGGAAGTTTTTATTTGCCGCTTCTATCGCGTTAGCCGTGTTTGCAATAACAGCCAAAGCCAATTCAGAAAAACTAAAAGTTGCTTACACACTGGATTTCGCAAAGGCCTCCGGCAATCCAGTTGCCTGGCTCAAAAACAAAGGCTTTGAGTTCCAAAAAGACGCCGACGACATATGCCTTGCTTTTGAAAAAAGAGCCCTGACGCTCAAGTCGTCAGAGCCTCTATTTGGCGTAATAATCAAAGAAAACCTCAAGTTGGAAGGCGTAAAAAAAATAAGGCTGACATGGGGAATCGAAAAATACCCGGTCGGCGCGTCATATGAAAAAGGCGTAAACAATGAAGCCCTGATGATATATGTTTTTTTCGGAACAGAAAAATTGTCAAGCAATAGCTGGTTCATTCCCAACAGCCCATATTTCATCGGCCTTTTCCTTGCTGAAAGCGACAAGGCTAACAAAATGTACATAGGAAAACACTTCAAGGCAGGCGGACGCTTTGTATGCGCAGGGACTCCGCCCGCGCAAAAAACAATAACCACAGAGTTTGATTTGTCGGAGGCGTTCAAAAAATATTTCAAGAAAAGCAAGGTCCCATTCGTTTCAGGAATAAGCTTGGAAGTTGACACGTCTTATCTGGAACAAGGTAAAGGAGCCGCTTTCATAAAGAAAATAGAGCTGCTGAAATAATTCAGTCTTTTCCCATAAGCTTCTTAATAATCCGCTTTATTTTCATTCCGGGACTGACTAGCGAAATTGCGTGATATGGACATGATTCCAAGCAGCACATGCACAAAATACAGTCACTTTTCTTTACCTTAAAAATGCCCTTTCGTTGTCTTATAGCTTTCTGTGAGCAGATTTTTTCGCACATACCGCATTTTTTGCAAAGCGCTGGGTCAATATGCGGACGGCATGCCAGAAAAAGAGACGCTATTTTAAAAACAGGCTCAGGAAACGCATGAAGCATGTCAACCTTGGATGAGCGGGCGGCAAGGGTTTTATCAAGAAGCTCCACAGCGTCGCCTTTCAGCGATATTTTATCGGGCGAAGCAATTCCGAAGCCGGCCTTCTCTGCCTCCACTAGCATGGTTATATCGCGTGGAGCATAGCCAAAAATACGACACGCGCATGCGTCAACCGCCACGGCGTCGCATCCCGCGAAAAGAATTCCTATATGCTTTGGATTGCCGCCGGCTGGCCCTTCGCCCTCCATGCAGACAATCGAGTCCATCAGGACAAAATCAGGCTTCACAAAACTATAAAATTTAACAAGAAATCGCGCCATTTGCCTCGGAGACGGAAAATCTCCATGAAAGTTGCTTTTTGCGTGCCCCACCATAAGCCCGTAAGAATTCTTGACGGCTCCGGTAACTTTTGTCAAGGCATGAGTTTTAAGCTTCGGCACCGATATGACTGCGTCAAAATCATCCAGCTCTCTCAATAGCGGCAGGACTCCCACTCCTTCACACTCAACCCGTTTTATATTTTCAAAAGGCAAAAGCGGAACGCCTTCCTGCTTTGTCATCTCCAGAAAGCCTGTTTCAGTCCACAGCTTTTCCCATGAGTGCCCGCCTGCGGGGCTGTCGCCGACTGTTATGTTGTCAATGCCTTTTGCTCTTAGACAGCGAATCAACGCCCTGACCACTTCGGGATGTGTGGTGGCAGCCATTTCCGGCGAAAGAGCGGTGAGCAGATTTGGCTTGATAAGAATTTTTGCTCCGGGCTTCACCTTTTCAGGCAGTCCGCCCGCAAGCTTTATGGCCTCGGCTGTACGCATCCTAAGTTCTTCTGGACCATACGCACTGCACTTGACGGCAGCGACAGCGCGCATTTCAGTTCTCTCCGTCATTCATTCGCCTATATTCAGATTTTTCTTTAACAACAAACTGTGGACGATGATTTATATTCATATACAAGCGCCCAACGTATTCTCCAATTATCCCCAGCACAACCAGTTGAATGCCTCCCATGATAACTATGCAAAGCATTATAGAAGTCCACCCTTCAAGCTCCACCCCCCAGACCAGCTTGCTCAACACAAGGACAATGCCCGCAATTCCAGCGATGCAAGAAAAAACCAGCCCAAGCAAAGTAGCAAGCCGCAGTGGCAAGACGGAAAATGTTGTGCAAAAATTAAAAACTATTTTCATCGAACGATATATGCCATGATTTCCTTTTCCTGTAAAACGCTCATTATGCGTTATTGTAACCTGCCCGATGAAAGAAGTAGCCTGAAATATAAGTCCGTCAATATAAGGAAACGGACCTCGATATTTAATGACAACATCTGCTATTTCCCGTCGCATTATTTTAAATGGCGACAAATATATATCAGGCGGTTTATTTATAATGAGCTGGGCAAGTTTGCCGTTCATCCAACTGCCCAGATTTTTGAGAAGCGCTTGACGTTTTTTTATAAAATTAGCATAAACAACGTCATATCCGTCTTCAAACATGTCAAGCAAAAGAGAAATATCCTCAGGAGAATGCTGCAAGTCATCGTCCATCATAACGACATATTCCTTGGACGCGTAATTCAGCCCTGCCATTACAGCATTGTCGTATCCCACATTTCGCCTCAAGGCAATCGGCATTACACATTTATCCTCTTTGGAAATTTCATTCATGATCTCCCATGATTTATCAGGGGAACAGTCGTTCACCAGAATAATTTCATAATCATCAGTCAAAGAATTCAAAGCAAGAGAAAGACGCCTGTGCAACTCCTTAAGGACACCTTCACTTTTGTATACCGGAATAACAATCGATATTGATTTATTTTCATTATTGCTCATGCTCCGCATCCTATTTTTATTTAATTATTTTATGATGCCAGGCAAGATTTTTAGAAAATTTACTTAACAAACGCTTCTGGCATTTTTTCAATTCCTCATTGGATAAATACTTTGTGCTCCAATAAGGATTGCTATATTCGTCCGCCACTGACCAGTCAAAATTTTTCATAGTATTTTTGTCGTAAAGGTCGGAGCCTGGATAAGGACATAAAATAGTGACACCAAACACATCCGGCTCAATATCTTCCACCAATTTCTCAGTAAGTCTTATATCTTCAAGGGTTTCATCAGGCATTCCTATAAGAAAAAAGCCGCGTCTCAACAAGCCCAATTCTCGTCCCCAATGGAAAACATCTCTAATTTTTTCCACACTCAAACCTTTTTTCATTTGATTGAGAATCTTCTGGCTGCCGCTTTCGCAGCCAACATTAATCATTTGGCAATCAGCAGCTTTCATTATTTCAAGCATTTCACGCGTGGCAAAGGATGCGTGAATATTAGCTTCCCAAGGCAATTTAAAATTCCGTTTTATTTTTGACTCACAAAAAGATATTATTTTGTGAAAAGACTCTATTGATGTATTCCAAGTGGCGTCGGCAAATTTAAACGAATCAAGCCTATACTTGTCTGCAACTAGCTCAATTTCGTCAAGCAAGTGCTCAGCATTGCGAATTCTCAGCGGATTTGCCTTCCTGTCATAGTTGCCCGTCACAACTCTTTCAGCACAGAATGCACACTTAAAAGGACAGCCGCGCACGCTTTGAAAGCTGGTTATTCTCATGCCAGTCTGCTGCTGACACAAATCAACAGTTCTGTTGTTTTTTATAAAATCTCTGTCTGGAAAAACAGAGCTCAATTCATCAAAGCGCTCTCCCAGAAGAATAGGCGTTGCATTGCCCTTCAAAGACTCAAGAAAAGCTTTCTCACCTTCTCCCACAATAACCTGATCGACAACCTCTTCTGCAATACAGTCTTCTGGAACAGCCGATGGATGAAACCCGCCAAAAACAGTTCGTGCATTCGGGTTATGTTTTTTTATTTCTTTGGCCAAAGAAAGCGCATGCCCATAAGTTGGCGAAGTGCATGAGAAAGCAACAATATCAGATGTTGAGGCAGTTTCAATTATGCTGTCATCGCTATCAAAATACCCCTGAAAAAAATCAAGTTCAAGCGGGCCAGGAAAATACTTTCTGGCATATGCGCCAATATACCCTAAACCAATAGCTTCCCATATATTAAAATAACGCGGCTGTATAATAGTCGCTTTCATCTATTTACCTTCAATTAATAAAAAAAATGTTTCTACTAAACTAAAGTAACGCCATTCTCGATAGAAGCAATAAACCGATCATGTGGATCGGTAAAGCTGGCGGCTCCCAAGCTATCAACATTCTCTGGAACCAAGCCATCCAACGCAACTTTGATTGCCTTTAAATTTTTGCGGCAATTCGCAATAGCATCGGTTATGCGCAAAATATCATCCTCTTTCATTTCACTGTTTATAGGCAGACATAAAACATGCGAAGCGGCCCAATCAGTGTTTGGAAGCGGAAAAGGCGGATTGCCGTATTTTGCCCTGTAATGCTTTGTCTTATGAACTGGCGGATAAAAATAGCATCTTGTCACAATATTTTCGGCAGCGAGCGCATAATTTAATTCAAGAGAGCTTATGCCAAAAAACTGTGGATCCACAATAACACAGCAGTACGAATTATTGTTTTCCACATGCTCGACCTCTGCCTTAAATGAAATACCAGAAATGCCTTCAAGGCTCTGTTTATATAAGTTTATGCTTGTTTTGCGGCTGGCTATTCTTTCGTTCAAGCTATCAATAAGCTTCAAGCCCATAAGGGCGGAAATTTCATTCATTTTGCCATTGATTCCTGGCCCTGCACAATCCAGATACTCCTCAAATCCGAAATTTCTTATCTTGCATAAAGTCTTGTATAAATCCAAATCATTTGTTGTGACAGCTCCGCCTTCCATAGTATGGAAAATTTTTGTGGCATGAAAAGAAAACACTTCCGCCAAGCCAAAAGAACCGGCCGGCTTTCCTTTGTACTTTGTGCCAAAAGCCTGCGCGGAATCATAGACAAGTGGCAATTTGCGCTCTTCGGCAAGAGTTTGAATTTCCTCATGATTGCAATAAGAACCAAAAATATTGACAGGGAATATGGCGGAAACATTATCATCCAAAGCCTCTTTTATGCTTTCGGGAGCCAAAGTCAAGTTATCCTTGCGCACATCCACAAAGCGCGGCTCCAGTCCAACCCATGACAAAGCCTGAACCGTTGCGGTAAAAGTAAATGATGGAAGTATAATCTCGCCGTGAATGTCAAGCGCCTTTAAAAGGCACATTATTGCAATAGTGCCATTGCAAAAAACAGCGCAATACTTCGCGTTGGTCTTTTGTGCGACTTTTTCTTCCAATTCCCGGACAAATCGACCTTGATTGGAAAGCATTCTTGAATCATAAAGAGACTCTATTCCTTCTATCAGATCTTCTATTGGCGGCAGATCAGGCCTGGCCAAATGATACGGTTTGTCAAATGCCGGAACTCCTCCAAGCAGAGCGGGTTGTCTAAGATTTCCCATTGTCTATATATTGCTTTTTTTGCTGTTGCATTAATTTATTCAAACAGTAATTTAATTCATATAGTATAAAATATCAATAAAAACGCGCCATCAATCAACGACAACTATTAATGAGATAATGGAAATTTCTGAAAAAAAGCCTATTTTAGGATGCTTGATCAATAACTCATGGCTGCTTTTTGCGGTAGTCTTCCTGTTTCTCCTTGCAGTTAATCTTGGAACTCTAGGCAACCCTCCATATTGGGACGAAATAATAGGCATCCACAATCATGCCCTCTGGCTGGCTGACAATGATTTCAACTTAATAAAACTCTGGACGACAGAGCCGACTTGCCTTGGCGGAGGCTCAAACAGCTACTCATTAAGTTTGCTTGCCTTATTTTACGCGTTGCTCTATTCAATACTCCCCCATGCCTGTATTTTTCTAATTGCGCATACGTTGACATTGATGTGCATGGCCGGAGTCTTCGTCTTGTTTTTCAAGGTAATAAAAAACTCCTCTGTTTCCCCGATTGTCGCGTTCATGTGGTGTGCAGCGGCGTTATGCGCGCCAATTGTGTCTGGCAGATGCGCGGCGATCTATCAGGAGGTTCCACTTCTTGCTTTAAGCGCAATTGCCATATACTTCTTTAGTAAAAGAAAAATAGCAGCTTGCTGTGCCTTCATTTTTCTGGCGTTTCTTGTCAAGCAAACAGCCATACTGCTTGTTTATGCATTGGTGGCCTGGATGATTTTTGATTTCATTCTGCGCAAATTCCTTAATACCGAAAACAAGCCGTTAAAAGCGCGAAATGTTCTAATGGTCTTGAGTGAAGCCTTTGTTTTATCCGTCGCAATGCCTCTTACCTCCAGTTCATGGTCAGAAGAAGGAAGTGTCAACTTTTCTATTATGATCAAAAAAATCATGAATCATTTCTTTTATTTTATGCATTTGGAAGCTTCAGAGTTAATACTGATTGCTCTTACAACAGCAATGGCATTTATTTCAGCAAGCTACAGAAAAAAATTTCTTAAAAACACCTTTTCTATATATCTTCTTATACTGATTGCCGGATTTTGGCTGTCCTATGCTCTTTTGCCAACCCCCCTGCCCCGTTATTCGCTTTTTGTTATTTTCCCGATGTGCTCCTTTCTAGCCATAGCGTTACCTAAGCGCATTTCACTTATTCTTGCCACTTTATTTATACTCTGGGGATGCCTGAATCAGAATGGATGCTTATATCCGCCTCTGCCCAATAATCTAAGGAGAAGCGGCGCCTGCCTTGAGAGAAGCAGAGAATTTCTAAAAGACCTTAAAGCCAATAAAAAAATCTGCTCAACCCTCGAAAAAGAAGCTTTCAACACTCCTATTGTCGCAAAGTGGCCTTTTGTTCACATGTTGACTATGCCGCGCTTAGGATACGTGTCAAAAGCCTTGCCAAATATTTACGCTGCCGGAATCGTTCCGGGATACACCTCAGCCAAGCCTTTGAACAAATCAACCCATCTCCCCCATGAAACTCTATATATTTATGTTCCAAACGACTACGAAAGCTGGGACAAGTTCAATCCGTCACTAAAGCCTTATCCCAATGATATTATTATATACGCCGAAGCAAGCATTCCTGGTGAAATCCTTATATTTAAGTCAGAAAAAGAAGGCACACCAAAATGATCGATGACTGTTTTCATATTTGCGCACTCCTGACAGGAATAATTCTGGCTGTTTTATCTTCAAGCCTTATTCTTTCATTTTCATCAAAAAATAATGTTAAAAAAGATGCAATTCCTATTTTTGCGGGGACGTTTGCCATTGCAATTATTTCTGTAATCTTATCAGGCAGCATTAAACTTTTAAGTATGCCTGCGTTATTGATTGCGCTCCTGCTCTTCATGACTATCTTGCTAAAGATAAAAAGAAAGCTGGCAATAGAAAAAAGAGACAAATGGAATACTGACATAACGATTTCTTTAACGCTCCCCGTTGCTATAATATTGGCAGGTTTTATTGCGCTTTATTTGCCTTTGGCTCCTCATAAATGGGACGTTATGACTTACCACCTGCACTTTCCGGCGCGCTGGATTCAGGAAGGCGGGGGTTTTCACATCCCAACAGTTTTCTCGGACAATTCTTCGGCTTATGCGCCTAAAAACTGGTCGCTTTTCTGCGCATTTGTCATGTCCTTTATGCGCAACGATTTCACACTAAACTGCATCCCTGTGTTGTTCCTGCTTTACACCTCTGTTTGCGTATATAAAATCTCGCGCGAAACAGGTTCAGGCAAATTTTATTCGATTGCCGCCGCAAGTTCTTTCATGCTCGTTCCTCCTCTGTTTTTCGAGTCTTTCACGGCAAATGCTGACGTTCCCATGCTCGCCTTTCTGTCTGGCTCCGTATATTTCCTTCTGATATATAAGCGCAGGAATATGCAGCATGACGCTCTATTGTTTGCTCTCAATGTCGGATTGGCTATGGGGATGAAGACAGTGGGCGCGCTTTTTGTTCTTCCATTGCTGGGGTTCTTCTTTTTATTTATCATGAGAAACGGAAAACGGAGCGCTCTTTTATGGAGCATTCCCATCATGGTCATTGCGGGCGGATGGTGGTATTTTTTTAACTGGCTCAACTATGGAAATCCGTTTTTCCCTGTCGAATTAGAGCTGTTTGGGAATGAAATTTTTAAAGGGGTGTATACAAGCGGCTCTCTGAAAGAGCATGCTCCTTTTCATGCAGAAAGTTTTTCCAGGCTGCTTTATGTTGTTTGCCGTTATTTCGGATGGCCCGCCATTCTGGGAGCAGCCGCGGGAGTCGGCGGGCTATTGTGCGCAATGCTGAAATCTAACAAACAGTCAAGATTTGCCGCGCTTGCGCTTCTGATTATAGCCGGGATCTGGACTCTCTCATATATATTTGTAATCCCGCATAATCTGCAAGCCAGATTTTTGTTTCCGGTCATCATGGCGCTCTTCGCCGGTCTGAGTCATCTCCTCACCCGATTAAACTGGAAACATCTTGCCATGGGCATTCCTTTTGCGTTTATTGTGACGCTCATAGCGCGCCAGCGAGAGCTGATTTACGACTTGTTCCAAATCACCCCGCCGTGGTTGTTCGCCACATCGTTTCTTATTCTGATTTTTATGCTTGTTGCCGCTTGGTCCGCCAACAAAACCCAAAGCCGCAAGCTATGGCTCTCTTCTTTGCTTGGCCTGTTTGCATTGCTTCTGATAAATTCTCTGGCGGCTCCGGAATTAAGAATTAAAAGCCTGGCTATGGGCGACTATAGAATATGGGCTCCGATATTTAATCCGTTTAATCTCGCGGACAACAAAAACATTCATCCTATGACCATCGCATACACAAGCTTTAACCTGCCATATGTTTTGACTGGAAACTCCCTGAGAAACAAGGTTGTATACTGCGATGTGAATCCAGATCCGCGCGGAATGCATGAGCGTTGGGCAAAGGCAAACAAGCCTGCCTTTGACTTCCCCTTCCCTGCCCTGTACAGAAAAAACGCAGACTGCAATGCGTGGCTTAAAAATTTAAAAAAGAATGGAGCGCAAGTTTTAGTCATCCCCAAAATGCACCGCTTTGAGAGCTCTTACATCAAGTCATTCGACGGATATCCGATTGAAGAAATCTGGGCGGCGGAGCATCCGGAAATCTTTGAGATGGCAATATCCACAAGTGTAGGAAAGGTTTACATAATAAACCTCGTAAAAATCACAGCACCGGAGTAAGCAGAGAGCAAAGATTTTCAACCAGTTCTCTGTAAATCGGCTTGCAGTTGACTGAATCCAGAAAAACTTCATCGGACTCCGTCATTTCCCGCTTGAACTGCGCATGGAGCTCACGTATAAAATCACCACATGAAACCACAAAGTCCAACTCAAAATTCAGCCTAAAACTGCGCACGTCGCAATTACTGGAGCCCATAAAGCCCCAGTCGCCGTCAACAATCATCGCTTTTGCATGGGAAAAATTTCCAGTTTTTTCAAATATCCGGGCGCCGCCCGTCAAAAATGTCCGATACAGGCTTTTGCACGCGAAATCGACATACCAGTGGTTGTTGTTTTTAGGGACAATAATCCGCACATCCACTCCTCTGGCCTCCGCCATAAGCAAAGCCCTGACAAAGGGCTTGTCCGGCACAAAATAAGGAGTCATTATCCAGATATACCTCTTGGCAGTGGCGGCGGCGGTGAAAAACACTTTCAAAGACCCCTCGGACTTCTGCCCCGGGCCAGTGTCGACAACGCGCACTATTGATTTGCCGCATTCTCTTGAGAGAGGGAAAAATGACTCTGTGAATATTTTTGAAGGCGGAACCTTTGCGGCAAAACACCAGTCTCTTAGGAAAGAAAACTGGAGCTCGCCAACTGACGGCCCTTTGACTTTGCAGTGCAAATCATGAATATATTTATCTTTCATCAAAGCGCCGCTATTGACATTTTCGCTGCTGATGTTGATTCCGCCTATAAAAGCGACCTCGCCATCAACAACTAAAAGCTTCCTGTGGTTCCTCA
>CAZYVR010000172.1:0-11803 GCA_964651145.1 uncultured Victivallales bacterium
GGTTATTTCTTGTGTCAGCCTCACTGCGGAACAAAGCGCAGAAGAACCGAAATAAGCTTAGCGTAAAGACCAAGGGGTACCTGTTGCGTTCAGGCTTTTGGAAGGCATATTCCGAAAATCCTAAAAAGATGCTTAAAAAATTGTATTCTGAAGTTAAAAGAGCCAAAGACCGGGAGCTGATTGCTGTTTTAATCGAGCTATGTTATAATCAGGCAGAACTTGCATCCGACCGGGAGGAGGCTCTATCATTCTACCTCAGTTCCTGCATCTATGCCTATTTTTATCTTTTCGATGAAAGATTTGAAACAAAACCATCTCCATATGAGCCGCAATTCCTTTTTGCTGTGCGTTTTTACAATTATTCAGTTGCGCAAGTCTTCAAATATTTGCAGGAAAAAAAGCTCTTGCTTTCCCGGAATTTCACATTGTCTTACCTGACTGGGCAAATAAAATTCAACAAGACAAAAAACAAATTGCCGCATCCCCTGAAAGATTTTTCGGATTTCAAAATCTGTTATGAGTATACACCATTCGGATTTCATTCACGGACAAGGCAATCCGGCCTGGGAGCTCCACTGGTGGCGGTCGGAAACGCAAATCTCGAAAAGGAGCGCGGAAAGATTCTGGATGCCAGCCGTATGGTTTATCCAGTCAGCTTATTTATCCGCTTTGACATAGAGAAAAATGGACAATCCACCGGAACACTTGAATATTACGATCCAATGCTTATTAGCTCCATTAAACTTGGCAAGTATGATGTTCCGTTGGAAGTCGACATTTCGACTTATTTAGGTTATATGCTGCGCAATCCAGCCCAAATCTCACCATTGAAGGCGATGATGGACCCGGGCAGAATGCGAAAAACGGAAGGCCTTTACATGGCTGCTCCTTATCAAAAAGAGAAGATTCCAGTTGTTTTTGTTCATGGCCTGATGTCCCTGCCGCGCACCTGGGTGCAGATGATAAACACTTTGCTGAAAAATCCTCGCATCCGGGAGAAATATCAGTTCTGGCTCTACGCCTATCCCACGGCGAATCCCGTCTTTTATTCCGCAGCCAATTTGCGCAGGACTCTGTTGCAGGCGCAGAAAGAATTTGATCCCGAAGGCGATGATCCGGCTTTTTCAAAAATGGTATTGGTGGCGCATAGCATGGGCGGGCTTTTGTCAAAAATAATGATTCAGAACTCCAGCAATGAGATCATTGAAGAATTTTTCGGAGTCTCTTCTATTGACCATCTAGGTGTCAATGATGAACAGAAAAAATTCATCAAAGAAATGGTCCTGTTCAAGCGCTTGCCATTTATCCACCGGGTTATTTTCATCAGCGTTCCCCATCGGGGCTCTGACGCCACCAAGTGGATGATCTCGCAAGTTGCCGCCAGCTTCATAAATCTCCCTGGCGATCTGGTTGAGAAAATGCAAAAAGTCAATGAAAAAATTCTTGTAAAAACACACCTTAAAGAAAACACAGATCCAGTTTATGTATCAACAGGCGTCGACAACCTTGACCCGGATAATAAAGGAATCCATTTTATTGAACAATTGCCGATAGACGATCGGGTTCCATATCACTCAATAATCGGCAACAATGAAAAAGCCGGAGTTCCAGGCGGGACCGACGGAGTCGTCCCATACAAGAGCGCCCACCTGGACGGCGCAGCAAGTGAACTGATAGTGCGCTCGGGACACGGAGCGCATGAAACTCCTTTTGCAATCAAAGAAGTGAGACGAATCCTTTTAAAAAACCTTAAGGAATAGATGAAATATGATTTAAAACGAATGTCCTCCTCGCCCTCATATGGATGCACACGCGGCCTTTTTGCGGCAATGACGTGCGCCGGACTGTTTTTGTTCTGGATATGGTGCTCCATGGCGCTTTATTTCTCTAACTTGTCATGGGTCGCGGAATGGCTGAGGATACTTGTGGCCTGTATATTCGGCCTGTCTTTTCCTGTTCTCTTGTTTTATTGCCGCAAGCATTATTGGCGCGCCTGGATTTGCATGTTTGGAACAGGGATTTTGATCCTTGCCTGGCATCTTCTTATTCCACCATCGCACAACCGGGACTGGACGCCGGACGTGGCAGTGTTGCCGTATGCTAAAATAAATGGAAACATTGTGACTATCCATAACATCCGCAATTTTGACTACCGGAGCGAGACTGATTTTACGCCGCGTTATTACGACAAGACTGTTGACATGAACAAATTGAAATCAATCGATTATATTCTCTCATATTGGGACGGCAATAAAAATGTGGCGCATACTATTATATCATACGGCTTTGACGACGGCTATCAATTGGCAGTCTCAATTGAAACACGGCGCGAAAAAGGGGAGCCCCAAGGAGCTTTGCGCGGAATATTCCGTCAGTATGAGCTGATTTACATTTTGGCTGATGAGCGGGATATGTTGCGCTTGCGCACCGATTTCCGAAAAGAGCAGGTCTATGTTTTTCCGCTCCGGGCAAGTCATAAGGAAATAAAAAAGCTTTTTATGGAAACAATCTCTCGGGTCAATTCGGTTTATAAAAAACCTGAGTTTTATGACACCATCACCAGAAACTGCCTTACCACGCTTATCAATGATTTTAGCAAAATATGGCCAAGAAAAAAGGCTTTTGACATGCGAATGATCCTGAACGGGCGCTCGGCGGAAATGGGCTATGAAAACGGAAACATCATAACCGAGCTTTCTTTTGAGGAAACCAAAAAGAAATGCCACGCAAATCAATACCTGAAAGACGGCTATAAAACAGATGATTACTCAAAGCTAATAAGGCATCCTCTGACCAAATAAAGAAAAAGGCAGATGACGCTTGCGCTTTAAGCAAAAGGAATGAAGTTATTCAGCGTATGAGAGTATGTATTTTTTATCGGCTAATTTTATAGAATCGCCAGGGTGAGCTATCTTTTTTTTGATTCTTTCGCCATTTATATAAGTGCCGTTTGTGCTGTCGTTGTCCACAATAAGCAAGCTGCTGCGATAAATCATTATCTGGCAGTGCCTTCTGGACATTTTATCACTGTTTATTCCCAGATAGCTTTCTTTGCCGCGTCCAAGAACAATAGATTCGCCTTTGCCGGGGAGCAAGAGTTTGTTGCATACGTTTTTGTTTGCGTCAAGCTCCAAAAGAGCCATGTTTGGATTGGAATAATCATGGACTATTTTTAGATTGTGAGGCGCTTCAAATGCCTGAGGCAACTGAAAGATCACAAGTTCTTCGCCTATGAGCATTTCGCTGTTATTGACAAGCGGATATGTTTCAGGAGCATCTGGAGTGTTTATTATTGGACTCAGATAGAAGTTGTTTCCCTGCCGAGATATCAACGCCGCAAACTCCTCGCCCGGCAATTGAACGTCGCATGCTGAATTTGCTCCAATGAGAATTGGTTTTTTTGAGGGAAAGTCGAAGACTTTGTCCAATGCTTTCAGGCCAAATGTGCGCGAGTCGGTGTTTGTCATATCGGTCACATTTGTTCCTGCATTCAATGAGAACACAAATACATGTTCTTTTATCTTTATAAGGCAGGATGCGCATTTTGAGTTCAGAACGGCATGCCGTTTCTTTATTCCATTAAAAGAGGCGATGCATTCTGAGTTTCTTTCAAATATATGCCATTCTTCTCCAATCAAGCGCGACACAATATGCACATCTGCAACTTCTTTGTCGCTAACATATATATCAGACGCGCATGTGTCTGAACCTATTCTGATAATTGTCTGGGTCGCTGGAAATTCATATTCCAGCCACTGATTGTGCTCCATCCGAAAAATGCTCAGCGGCAAATTCACCGTTGGCGCATCATCATTTGGAGAGATCTTATGATAGAACGGGTGGGTATCGTGGGACACATCCGCGTTCTCATGCAGATTCAGTGTGCATTGATCATTTATTTTATCCTCTAATCCCATATCCTTCGTCTTTCTTTTTTGCTTGCCTTAAAATTAAGGCATGCATATGCGCTTTGCACTTGATATATCAGCATATAGCATGCCAGCAATGAAAATCGGAGGTGAAAGAAAAGTAAACGTGGGGGGTGCAAGTAGTCTTTTTTCTCATCTTTGAGAAAAACAGAAAGGGCGCTTTCTCAGAATGCCAAGTATTTGTGATCCTTTTATGAGGCAATGCGAAAAGCAAGCGCAAGCGCTTTTTTCCATTGCCTCTAATGATTTAATCCAGAGCTGTGACTGTGAAATTTTTTATTTGCGCAATGACTTCCGAGCCTATTGCTCTTAGGCCTATTTTGCCTTCTGTTGGAATTTTCTCGGGTATTTCGTTGGGATCGTTAAAGCCGCCGGCCAGTTTTCCATTCACCGCCAATTGCAAAAGTCCGCCTTTTTTGACGATTGTTATGTGATGCCATTCGCCTATTTTCTTGCATAGGTCTTCTTGCTGCCCCATCATGAATATCCCTGGATTTCTGCGCCAATTGCTTACGTTGGTGTGTTCGCCTTTGTCATTGTAACGGCTTACGCTGACATGGTAACTGCGCATTCGGGGATTGTGAATATAGTCGGCAAATATGCCTTCGCGCGCCGGAAGCTCTGTTATCATATCTTCGCCGTTTCGCCCTTGAGAGGCGACGAATGTTATGACCAGCCCCTTTGACACAACTACTTTCATGTCGTATTCAATGCAGATATTGTCCGGGAAATCTGTGCGGCAAAATGCCATGCATCCGGCTTTTCCCTGACGCGAACCTATGCAATTTAATTGCATGACATTCTTTTCCGGCTGGCTCAATTTGCCGCCGCCTTCGTGATGCCAATCCTTCAGATTTTCAAAGTCGTCTTTATAGAGGACTTTCCCTTTTGGCCTTAAAAGCCCTGGAATATTTGCGTCTCCCCATATTTTATCTTTGCCGGTTTTGGCTTTGTATTCTTCTTCGTGTTTCTTTTTGTATTCATTGAGCTCTTCTGCTGTTTTCATCTTTTTGGCATCTCCTGCTGAACATGCTGACGCAATGATTGACAACGCTAATAATGCAAGCGCTTTTGTCATTGTGTCTTTATGTGTTTTTCGAGCCCTGTATTTTTTGCGGACAAGTCTTTTGTTATTAATTCAGCCATAAGGCGCGCTCCTTTTTCGGAGAAATGGCTGCGGTCTTTAGGGTTGCAAAATAGGTCAAGGCAGCCTTCGTCGCCGCGTTTTTGCATAATGGCGCCGCTCAAATTGTAGAGATCAACGCATTCGACTTTTTTTTCCCTGGCCACTTCCTTCATTGCGTCGGCATATGGCTTAAGAGCCTTGCTGAGTTCGCCGGTTCTCTTGTTGAACACTCGGCGGTGCATCGGCGTGACAAAAACAGGAGTGACTCCTTTTGCTTTTGCGTCATCCACATACTTTCTTAGATGCTCTTTGTAATCTGTCGCAGCGTCTGTTGACTCAGGGCGGTCTTTTGCGTGGGAGTCATTGTGACCGAATTGAATAAGAATATAGTCGCCTTGCTTGCATTTGCCCAAAGCTTTTTCCCAGAGTCCCTCTTTGATGAAGGTCTTTGTGCTGCGTCCGCCTACGGCCGTGTTGGTCACTTTTATATTGGGGCCAAAGAACTCGCCAATAACCTGTCCCCATCCGCGCAATTCGCTTTCCGGTTTGTAAGTTGCGACTGTCGAGTCGCCGACCGCTATTACATTTATCACATTATTGTCCTTTCCTGAAACGTTGATTATTGCGCTTAAAGCTAAAATCCCTGCAAAGATTTTTTTCATTTTTATTCCTTATAGTTAAAAGCTTATACTATTGCCTTTAGCTATTATTTTGTCAATAGGCGACTAGGCCGGTTTCGTTTGTTATAAGGAGCAAGTCCATATAAACCGGCTCGCGAGGAAAGATTTTAATTGTGTGTCGGCCTTTTTCCATTTTTATCAGCTCATAAAACTTTTGGGAAGAATTGCGATTTCCGCCCGACCAGACCCAATCTGCTTTGCTGCGCAAGTGAAGCGGCTTGGGCTTGTCGCCATCAAGGGACATAAACACTGAGTCATGGCTCCCCACAGGCTCTTGAGATTTTACGCGCATCAAAATTTGATATTCGCCTGTTTCAGGAACTTCAAATTCGTATATCAAAGCTTCTTCACCGAGTTTTCTGATTTTTGCTGGATTGAAAAAAACGCATTTGCCTTCAGAGGCGTTTGGGGTATTGACCACATCGAACACCTGCTTGCCTGCGGGTTTTTCAGCCTCGATATAACAAGAAAAGCCTTTGCCTTTTTTCTTTATATTCTGATTGCCTTTTACGTTGGCATAAATCGTCACCGGGCGCGAAAATCCGTTTTCCTGACGAAGCAGAAACAACCCGCGGTAGAGTTTAGGTTCCTTGAGCTTGTCATGATTCAGCTTGACCTTGAATTGAATTTTTTCTCCATTTTTGAACACGCCATCCGATGGCTCCACTGTAAACCAATCAAAAACCTTGTTCTTTGTTACGGTGAATTTATGGCTGTAGGGCTTTCCCTCCGCCACTTCGGCTGTCACAACTTGCTCTGCCATCGACACCCCTTGCTTCGCTTCAAAATTTAATTGGCTTTTGTCCACAAAAACAGGGATGGGTCTGTAAGGCAGGGGAACGTTCTCGCCATGCTCAAAGGCGCCCATGTCCGGAGCTTTGCCGTTGAAGGTGTCGGCAAAGTTGTCCACAACAATTCCTTTGTCTATTCCTTTGCTTGTTTCTTTTAATTCAAAATTGCCGTTTTCTGCTTTTTTAAATTCTGGCTTGCCGAAAACGCCGTGCTTTTCCAGTCCCTTGATTGCAAACTCCAGCTTTATTTCAAGATCTGCGTCTGGTCGGCCTGTCCAGAAAAGGTCATAGTCAAAATCATTTTTTCTGGTAAAAATTTGCTGGTTCACAAGCCTGCGGCAGTTATAAAGGTTATTGCGGGTTGTTCCCTTTAGCTTGCTGTCATTTGGGTTTGGCTTTCTCGGTCCGCCGTAATTGCCGAATCCATTGCTGTTTCCGTATATGGTGTTGTTAAAAAAGAAAACTTGCCCCAATCCGTAGGCTTGATGGCCGTTCTTAAATGCTGTGTTTGACTTCCCGTCTTCATCGCCGAGATTAGCTATCAGGTTTTTGAAAGAATAGGATGGGCCGAGCAGGCATGGCGCGGTGCTTATGGCGCAAAGAAATCCTTCAAATTTATTTTTGTAGACTCTTATGTTGATCTGTCCGCCGTCTATTTCTATCCCATCGTCATTGCCAAACGCGAACATGTTTCCGTATATGTCGCTGTCTCTGTAAAAACCGCCGTCTTCATATCCGTTGCCATGGCCTTCTATAGCGTCGTTCCATCTGTGAGGGTCGCTGCCAATGAAGTCATTGTAGCGCAACACAACGCCTCCGGTCGAGCGCACAGTGACAGCCTCGGGCCCCGCAGGGTGGGAATATTTCCAGGAGTTTGAGCGTCCGCGCGGATCGTGTATATAGCATCTTTCCACAAGCATATTGCCGCTGTCGTTTATATTGATTGCCCCATCCATGTTAATGGAGCGTCCTTTTTTCGTGTAGTATTTGCCATCTTTCGAAAGATCTTGTTTTCCGACGCGTCCCCAGCCAGATATGTCACAGTTGATTATCCGTATATTTTGTGAGTCAATCACGTCTATGGCAAATCTGCCGCCGCCTTCAATTGTGAGATTTTCGAGGATTATATAGCGAGCGTCTTTTATGCTTATGGCCGGCTTGTCTTTTTCCGGGCCTTTGAGGACAAAGCCCTTGGGAGCCGTATATTTTATCCAGCCATCTTTTGTGCCTTTGTCGCTTATAACAAAACATTTGCCCGCTTGCGCGTCTTTTATATTTACAACTTTTGCCACTGGCACATCCAATGACCATGTTTTAAAGATTACGGTGTAAACGCTGTTTTTTCCATCTTTGCCGCGAGTCAGCTTTGCTTCGTACTCTGTGTTTTCTTTGAGATTAACAATGCTGCCTCTGAGAATTTTGTCTTCGTCATTGTAAACCATGCCAAAGGCTTTTTTCCATTTGTCAGAGCCTTTTTCTTTAAACTCGGCTTTGCATGTCCCTGAATTGTCGTTTGTTTTAAAGTACACACTGCAAGATTCAAAAGAAGGAACGGTCAGGAGCTGTTCGGACTTTATTTGCGTGTGAGGCAATGCCGCGTATAGCATTGCCCCAACCATGATATTCAATGTGGTTAACAAGACTTTTCTCATAATTTCTCCTGTGTTTTATTTCATTTCTCTTTAAAGGTCTGGATTCCAAGTAAGCCCCATGCCGCCAGAGGTCGGAATTATTCTTTCCACGTGCATATCCATCAGCAGCATATTCATGGTGTTTCCATGCCAGGGATAAAAGCTGTCATCGTAGGGATACATTTGATAGTACCCATGAAACTTAGACCAGGTATCCGAATTCCAGGCCTTGGGATACCTGTATTCACCATATAGAGCCGATTTTGACGGCGTTCTATACTGGCGATACCTTATTCCTCCCGAAGAAGTAGCGAGATCATACGTAGAATTCGTGTTGATGGCGTAGTGGGCTCTATGACCTTCTATGCCATATTTCCCCGGTTCTTCATCGAGCACCATTTTTTGATATTGGGGGCAAAGCCAGACTTGTTTGTCTTTTAAATAATCTGGAGTTATAAGCTCATAAGGGTACACCCGGCTTATGGCGTAAGTGTTGGTCGGAACCCAGTCTTCATAGTCAAGAGAATATGAGGCGCAAGCTTGTCCAATCTGTCTCAAGTTGCTTAGGCATACCGCGCTTTGGGCTGTGGCTTTTGCTTTTTGCAGGGCAGGCAAAAGCATTGCCGCAAGCATAGCTATAATGCCTATGACTATGAGCAATTCGATGAGTGTAAAGCGCATTTTTATTCCGTGTCCCACTTGAGCTCCGTTTTATCTTTTTATTTGGATTTCTTTTCAAGCTTGATATCCGCGAACCAGACTGTTTCGCCAACTGCTTTTTGGGCTTGACTGAAACGACAGAGAACATTGATAGTGTCTGCTTCTCCGCTTGAAAATTCTTTGGTCAGCGTCTGCCAATCCACAGTCGAAGAACTTGTGGTTATCCTTTTCAATTCTTTTTTGTCTTTTAAAAGTTTTATTTGGAGAAAAGCAAGTTTTTTCATTGTGCTTTTAGTTTTGCCTGTCAAGACAAATTCTGTGTTCGGCTCGATGCCTTTGATGTATTGAGCAATGTATCCTTGCCATTTGTGCTTGTTTTTTATAACTATTTTGAGGCTGTTGGCGCATCCTTCCGGCTTGTCGGTCTTGTCTTCGGAGCACTCATGCTTTTGAGTGTTGGGAGCATTCCAGCCAACAGGCAATCCTTTGGAGTTTATAATGCCGAAATCCCCATTTTTTACCAAATTTGTTGTTGCTTCTTCGCTCTTTGCGTTCAGAATGAATGCTGTTGCCACCGCCATAATTGCTAATTTCTTGACCATTTTTTGTCTCTTTTCTTTTTTATTATTGTTGTTTTAATGTCTTATATATTCAGGATACATGCTTGAATCCGGATCGAGAAAGTAAACGTTTGTAGATGGAGGCGAAAACGGAGCTTTTAAGCTTTTAACATGCCCGTCGCAGAACAAGATGTTTGCCGATTTATTGTGTATTGCGTTTATATTTGCTGGCGGAGTGGCGCTGAAGGCGCTTTCCGTTGCGTTTGAGTTTTTATGGTTGACATAGGTGACGCTTGTGCAATCCATAGCGAGCGCTGTGCCTTCTGTTTTTTTGATAGTTTTAGCGATCTCCCTAAAGCGCCTGACCTTCACTTCCAGGGCGCCGCTTCCAATCCCTTTTCCAACGCAAGAGTTTATGCCATAACTAGTATAATAATCGATGCCCCAGTATTGTTTATGCCATGGAGCATTTTGGGATGGACATACCAATACAGAATTTTTTGATGCTGCGTTAGACAGATAACCTTCTTTTTGGAAAGTTATAAACCAACTGGTTGAGTCTGACGCTCCATCATTTGACGGAATGACCCAATCGTCATAATCGCTGGCGTAAGATAGATAAGTGAGCCCTATCTGTTTCAGGTTGCCAAGGCAGGCTGCTTGTCTTGCTGATTCTCTTGCATTTTTCAGCGCAGGCAACAGCATGCTGGCCAGAATTCCTATGATCGCTATTACAACGAGCAATTCGATGAGTGTAAAGCGCGCGATGGTCCTGTTGTTCATGTTAATGCCTCCTGCTGAAATATGTTGTTTTCTATTCTTTTTTATTTTAGTCTCTCCATTTATTACCATGTTGAATCATGCCAGAAGCCATTGGCTCCGCCACTGGAGCTTCCGGTTCCTATTTCGGTTTTTTGAGAAGGACTCCACGACTCCACGTGATGGTCTACAAATATCAGATTGTCCCGTCCGTTGTTATGCCTTGCCGCAAAGCTTGTGTTTGTCCATAAACTCGTTGCGTGAGTGCCTAGAGTGTCAGAGCAATATACTCTCCGCGATGTTTTTTTTACCTGGCTGATTTTTGATCCGCGGTTATTGCTCAAGGTTGTTCCGGAGCAAAGGTACGTGTTGAATGAATAGCTAAAATTAGGATTGCCTGAGGGAACCCTGTCGCCTGTTCCCTCGCGGCGTCCGCTTGGGCAGAGGGACGCTGCGGCAGGCGGGCCTACTGATATATCAGTGACGGGCGCGCGCCCGAGGTACGGACAAAGAGTCCGATCAAATAGATTTGCATCCGCTGGCCCGAAAAGGTAATTGCCACATTCGTTGGAACAGGCTCCCCATTCGTTATAATCTGACGCATAGTTATTCATAGCCACCGCCAGTTGCTTTAAATTGCCTTTGCAGACAGTGGAATATGCAGACGCTCTGGCTTTGCTGAGCGCAGGCAACAGCATGCTCGCCAGGATTGCTATAATCGCTATTACAACGAGCAATTCGATGAGTGTAAAATGCGCGCCTATCCTGTTGCTCATATTAACGCCTCTATGTTTTGTTTTTTTACCTTTAATAAAGTCCTTACTGCGCTGGCCAACTCTGTCGTTGTTGTTTTGACATCGTTGCCATTGCTCCATATTTGCCCTATCCCATCTTGGATCAATTTCGAAAGTTCAGGGGAGTCTATGTTATATTGGGCTGAAATTTTTGAAGACTCGCTAAGGAAAAGACTGTCGCGCGGGTCTTCCAGGTCTATGCTTTTGAAGGCAGAAGACTTTCTTATGGGAATTCCGTAGCGTTCCACCGCTATGAAATCCTGAACCTCTTCTGAAAGCATTGTTCTGACAAATTCTTCCGCCATTTTATGGTCTGCGCAACTTTTCCTGACGCATATCAAGTCGGTGGCCTGTGCCGTTATGTCAGAGCCGCCTTCGATCAAAGGCAATGGGACGGCGTTCCAATCTCCTAGCCCGCTCGCTATTATTTCTGGAAGAAATTCTCGAGGAGCAATCATGAAGGCGGCTTTTCCGTCAAGAAAAAATTTATTGTAATCGTGATTGCCGCGCTCTATCTCCAGTGCGTTTTTTAAGTCTGTAAATAATTGGAGGCCGTGTTGTGTTTTTGGGTGATCTATTTTTATGGGATCATTCGCCTCTGGATCCAAGAGGCAGCCGCCAGCGCGGAATATGAAGTTGATCCAAAGATGAGAAAAGGGATGCCAGTTAAATATGTTTTCTTTGGGGAGCGTTTTTTTAAGCCTTTTTATACAATCAATGAAATCATCCCAACTCCATCCGGCATTTGGTTTTTTGCAGCCGGCTTCCTCAAGCAATCGGGGATTATACAGCATCACGCGCGGGGAGAAGATCAAGGGAATCCCCGGCAATTTGCCGTCCATATAGAATGTATTGAAGGGATGCTTGCAGAAT
>CAZYVR010000173.1:0-11789 GCA_964651145.1 uncultured Victivallales bacterium
AGGGAACTGAGCAGGGAACTGAGCAGGGAACTGAGCAGGGAACTGAGCAGGGAACTGAGCAGGGAACAACTTCAACTTCTGAAGCGACAGAGGAAGAATCCGCCACCATAAATGCTATAGACAACAAAATTGAAGTGACGAATATTTTCGAGTCAAAGGCTTGCGAAGATCTTGCCCATGAAATAAAAAACCTTGATTTTGACGTAAATAATCTCTTTGAAGGAAGCGAGCCGCTTTTTGACATCTCCTCAGGCGACAACAACTTGCAGGTTAACTCGTTCAAAGGACTTTTCGAAGAAATCAAAAAGAACGGCCGGAGCGGACTTCAGATTCAACGTTACAAAGGTCTTGGTGAAATGAACGCAGAGCAGCTTTGGGAAACCACAATGGATCCAACATGCAGGAAGATGTTGAAAGTTTCCATGGAAGACGCAGTCGCGGCTGAAAGGATTTTCACTCTCCTGATGGGCGACGTTGTCGAACCAAGACGTGAATATATTGAGAAATACGCGGCTGGCGTCAAAGATCTGGACATTTAATCAAAAAACAAGAGGAACATTTGGAAATGACTGAAAACGCTAAAGAAAATATTGAAGAAGAGAATAAAGAAGAAATTAATACCAAAGCTAAGGCTAAGGCTAAGGCTAAAGTTAAAGCTAAACCGGAAAGCGTCCCGAGAGACAAAAATCTTGACATAGCTATAAGCCAGATAGAAAAAGAATTCGGCAAAGGCTCCATCATGTGTCTTGGCGACCCCAACATTCATGTGGATGTGCCGACTATCAGCACAGGCGCGCTCTCGCTTGACATTGCAACCGGAATAGGCGGAGTCCCAAGAGGAAGAATCGTGGAGATCTACGGCCCGGAATCTTCGGGGAAAACAACTCTTTGCCTCCATGTTATCGCCAACGCCCAAAAGGCTGGCGGCGTGGCTGCTGTTATAGACGCGGAACATGCGATTGATCCTATTTACGCACAAAAAATAGGAGTAAAGATCGACCAGCTGTTGATATCGCAGCCAGACTGCGGCGAGGATGCGCTGAACATCGCCGAATCCCTGATCAGAAGCAATGCTGTAGATGTTCTTGTCATAGATTCTGTTGCCGCGCTGGTTCCAAGAGCGGAAATAGAAGGCCAGATGGGCGATTCGCATATGGGCCTCCAGGCAAGACTGATGTCCCAGGCTCTCAGAAAGCTTACCGGAGCAATCAGCCGCAGCCGCACCTGCTGTATTTTTACAAATCAGATTCGCGAAAAAATTGGCGTTATGTTTGGCAATCCTGAAACAACAACTGGCGGCAACGCCCTTAAATTCTACAGTTCCATTCGCCTGGACATTCGCAGAATAGGC
Source organism: uncultured Victivallales bacterium (assembly GCA_964651145.1). Classification (GTDB taxonomy): domain Bacteria; phylum Verrucomicrobiota; class Lentisphaeria; order Victivallales; family GWF2-45-14; genus CAZYVR01. Next base: position 1,352 of record CAZYVR010000173.1, read on the forward strand.
GCCCTGAAAAATCCTTCAGGCGAAGTCATTGGAAACAGGACCCGCGTCAAAGTAGTTAAAAACAAGATGGCTCCTCCTTTTAAAATTGTTGAATTTGACATAAACTACGATGAAGGCATTTCCAGAGCAGGCTCTATTCTTGATGTCGCCACCGATATGGAATTTATTGAGAAACGGGGATCATGGTTCTCGTTTGACGGCGAGCAACTGGCTCAAGGGCGCGAGCAAACCAAGCTTTATATTCAGAGTAACCCCGATTTGCAGAAGAAGTTGCTTGGAAAAATCAAGGAAAAGCTGTCACAATAATTTTTAATACACAGGTGCATTCTAAAAGTTAATTATTGTTGCGGATTCAAATTAAGGTCTGCAGCTTTTTATATCTCTTAGAATGCAAAACGGTATAAGATGCCGAATTTATCGAGGATTTTCATGTTCCGGCTGAAAATAACATTTGCCGGCTTATTGTTGGCGTTTCTTTTGTTGGAAGCTTCTCCTGCCTTTGCGCAGAAGGATGAAGATAACAAAAAAGTCTATCGCTCCCGACAACTTGGGGATGTTGCATTCAGCGACGGAGCTTACGAAGAAGCCATAGCTTTTTATCTGCGTTATAAAAGAGAAGCGGCACGGAATCCCATCGCTTTGAACACTGCCTTCAGATGTCTTGTCTCCGCTTATATCAGGGCCGGGTACCCGGTGGAAGCCGGGCAGGAGCTTAAAGAGTACTCAGCGAAATATCCAGATTCTGACAAAAACGAAAGAGATTTATTCCGCGCGGACATTTATCTGCTTCTGGCAAAATATGAAGAGGCCGCCGACATCTTTCGCGAACTTTTGGAAAAGATCAAGCCTGAAAACCCCCTCTATTTTCAAATGCTTTCAGGACTTGGATTTGCGCTTATGCAAAGTCAAAAATGGGAAAAGGCGACGGAATCTTTTTCCTTGCTTGAAGAAAAGGGAAAAGGCTCCAAATGGGAATTTGCCGCGCTGAAGGGCAAAATCTATTCCATGATAATGCTGGGCAAGCTGGAGGAGGCTGAAAAACTTTTGGCATTCTTTCCAAAGCTGGCAAAGGGCGGCGACATCAATGACCTTAAAATATTGAGGGCGCTTCTCTCAGCAAAAAAGGGAGATTTAAAACAAGCGGGCGACGAATATAACGAAGCAAAAAAAATTATAAGCGAAGAGCCTTATCCGCTGCTGTTTCTCTTTGACATTTTCATAGCCGGGGCTTTTATGGCAAAAGACGACGCTAGCCATGCGCTGCCTTACCTTAAAGACGCTTTCATTTTTGCCCCTTCTGAATCAGAAAGGCGCAAAACCTTGCGAATGATAATAAATGCCTATGTCGCTTCCGGAAAAAAAGAACGCGCAGTCGCAGCGGCAAAGCGTTATATTGAATATTACAAGAATGCTGAAGACGCGCATAATATCAAGCTTCAAGCCGCGCGGCTTCTTAGCGAATTGGGCTCCAGCTCTGAATCGCTGAAGCTTTATTCAGAGGTAATGGAAAACCTTTCCCTTGATTTTTCTGTCAGGCTTCAAGCCGCGAAAGAGGCGGCAAGCATTCACATAGACGAAAATAAATTTGACAAAGCGGAAAAAAAACTGGAATACATTATCGGCGGAGCCAAAGATGAGCGGATAAAGGGCGAAGGCAAATTTTTATTGGCAGAATTGCTTTATGTTCAGAAAAAATATGGCGAAGCCGCGAAAGCCTTTGAGGACGCGGCGCAAACTTGCAACACTTGGCGCGAAAAGTCGCTGTATTGGGCTATGCGCTCATATTATGAGTTGAAAGAGTTTAAAAAAGCTCTGGATATGGGCAAGACTCTTTCCCACGATTTTCCCGAAAGCAAATTTGTGGAAGAAACATTGTTTTTTCGCGCCATGACTTTGGAAAAACTGGGGCAACTCAACGAAGCCGAAGCTGAATTTGCGGACTTTGCAAAAAAACACCCGAAAAGCAATTATGCGGCGCAATCCCTTTTTGAAGCCGGGAAAATAGCCTTTTACAATAAAAATTATGAATTGTCCGCAAAATACTACTCCAGTCTGGTCGGCTCGCAGCCGAAAAGCCCGCTGGCTCCAAATGCGCTTTATAAAAGATTTTACTGCGAATATTTGCAGAATAATGACGCCGCCGCAATTAACAGCGTCAACGAACTGGCGAAGACTTACCCGGAATCACCGTTCACTGCCGCCGCTCTTTTCTGGATGGTGGATTATTGCCGCGAGCTCGGCGACTATGCAAAATGCGAAGAAATACTCAAGGACATTGGGGCAAGGTTTAAAAACGACAAAGAAACCATGGCGCAGGCTCTTTACGACATCGGCCGGATTCTGTATAAAAAAGGCGAAGCAGAAAAAGCCTTGGCCGCCCTTAAAGAACTGAATGAAAAATATCCCGACTCAGTAGTGACTTCAGATGGACTGTTTATGAGTGGAGACATACTTTCAGAACAGGCAAAATACTCCGAAGCCCTAACATGCTATCAGAAAGCCGCGGAACGACGGCCCGGCTCTCCGCTGGAAATTGCCTGCAGGGGAAGAATCGGCGATTGCGAATTCTCGCTTTATGCCAACAATTTTGACAAAGAACTTATCCAAAAAGCCCTTAAAGAATATGAGTCTGTCCTTGCCGTAAAGGATATTCCCGCACACATAAGAAGTCAGGCTCTCTACAAAACAGGCAAAGCCATGGAACTGCTTGGAGAAGACGACAAAGCCATGAAAATATATAAAGAGCTCATATTCAATCACCGAATTGATATGATGCAAAATAAAAACATCAATCCTGTATGGATGGTGAAGGCCGCTCATTCCGCAATAGCTTTGTGCTTGAAAAAAGGCACTCCGAAAGCGGCAAAAACTGCGTTGGATATCTACAAAACTTTGATAAAAATGAATATTGACTTGGCTGATGATTACAAAGAGCTGATTCAACAGATAAAAGAAAGATATAAAATATAACGCCGGCACGGCGTAAAAAGGAGAATTAGTATTATGCTTTTTTATGAGATTATGAGAGACGGAGGCCCGGTTATGTGGCCCATCCTGTTTTGCAGCCTGATAGCAACATTCATTTTTATTGAAAGATGGTTCCATCTGCACAGGGAACAGGTTAACGCCGGCGAACTCGTGATCGGATTGATAAACGTGCTTAAAAGAGACGGCATTATCGAAGCTATAACTCTTTGCTACAACACGCCGGGACCGGTGGCCAGAATCCTCGCCAACTCCATCCAGGCTTATGAAAAGGGTGACGACGATTTGCGACAGGCTCTTCAGGACGCCGCTTTAATTGAGGCTCCTAAGCTTGAGCGACGCATGAATGTGCTGGCAACCGTAGCATACATTACTCCCCTGCTCGGATTGCTCGGCACCGTGCTCGGCATGATGCGCGCATTTGAGACGATTCACGCGAAACAGGGAATTTACCTTTCAGCAACCGACCTTTCGGGCGATATTGGAATGGCTCTCATAACAACGGCGGCTGGATTGACTGTCGCAATCCCATGCTATGTGGCTTACAATTATCTCGCGTCAAGGGTCGAGTCGATTGCTCTGGAAATGGAAAAGGCTTCCTCTGAGATGATTTTCTTCTTCAAACATCATAAACGGTCGGATAAAAAGCAAAATGAATCTTAGAGAAAAACAGGTTAAAGTAAAAACTCATTTGACCATCTTCAAGGGGCGTCCTGACCTGACGCCTCTGGTTGACACTCTTTTTCTTCTGCTTATATTTTTTATGCTTGGAAGCTCATTTGTTCAGGTGTCAGGAATTAAGGTGGACTTGCCGGAAATCAGCTATGGAAGCAATCTTGGCGTTGAAAAGTTTGTTGTGACTATCGACAAGAACAGTCAAATATTCTTCAATGACCAGCCTATAGCAAGATGGGACACTCTTAAGGAAGAACTTTCGCAGCTCGGAGCTCGCTCCAAATCGGGCACTATTATACTGAGGGCCGATGTGAAAACCCCGTTTGGAATTGTCGCCAAACTTATGTCGCTAGCGGAAGAAGTCAATCTGAACGTCTTCGTTGTCACTGTGAACGCAAAAGCAGAAGGCCGAGCTATTTTCAAGGACACTGGAGTAGATGAATAGAGAGGGGAAAAAAGAAAAAAGAGTTGCCAGATTTATTTTTGCAATGGCCGCTTTGCTTACATTCGGCTTCCATGCCCTTTTGCTTCTGCTTTTTGCTCCCCCTCTCAAGGCTAATGTCAAAACAAAAAGCGAACATACTAAAATAGTCATGCTGTCAATGAACAGCCGGAACCGCTCCACAAATAAAAATATTCTTAAATGGATGAAATACAGCAATCCAACCCTTATTGCAAAGCCAAGCGAAAAACTTGGGTTCAGCAGTTTTCCGCGTAAAAAAAGCTTTAGAAAAATGCGAGCCGATATGGAATACTACGAAGACTACAAGTCAGACAATTTCACGCCTGGCAAATATGAGCCGCTTTCCGGCGCGGATGCAGGCAAAATGCTTCACAATCACAATATATGGGGACAGCTCTTTTTTTCTGTTCATCCCAAAATATATACCGAGGCTTTTCCAAAACTTGCCGAGGTCTATCCGTTATGGACAGATTCCAACGGCAAAGAACTAGCCCAGCTTTTTTCAGACAAACAACTTGAATCCCTCCTGCCTGAAATGACAAAGCTGAAGCCTGACAGCCACACGGGCATTGATCTGACATTCAGAGGGGGAAGCTTGTTGCCCAGGACTGAGATTGTCAAATCGTGCGGGATCCCGGAACTGGACAGAGCGGCCCTTCGCGCTCTCATGGCGCATTTTAATCCAAATGGCGGACGTTCCAGCTCCAAGACTGTAATTGTCAGATGGAACTCGGGAGATGGGCAATGATACATATTGATTTTGTCGACGGCTTTATCATTTACATTTTCATCTGGCTGATAACTGTTGCTATTTTATGGGCCAGAGAAATATGGCGCGTTAAGAAATACGACTGGGACAGAGACAAAGACAAACTCTGTTTCTGTGACAACTGCCACTTTGCTTTCCTTTCCCAACACAATGAGAACATTGCGCGCTGCCCGCGTTGCAATGGAATAGTCATTATCAGAAAACGCAGAAGCTTTTAAGCAACACGCCAATTTTTTTTAAAACAGTCATCCCGCAATTTCCTGAAAATGATATTTTGAGACAAAAGTTGAGTGTGTGGGAAGTGACTTTTGTTGCCCTACGTTTGGCGGCTCCATCTGGATGATGCAATAATTCTGTGGTCATTGCAGCTCCTGTGTTTTTTATCCATCCTTATAATAAAAGTGCCGGGAGAATCTTTGTCACGCTAATATCAGACACTTTCAGGAAAAATGAGAGCGTTTAACTTGCGAATGTTTTAACCTCTCATCGTGAGCTCTGATGCTTGCAAGGATTCGGCATTGGAATATAGTATGACTTTGAACATCTAGAGCCGTTGCCAACAATGAGGTCACATGCAATTCAAAGCTGTATTCTGGGACAACGATGGAGTCCTTGTGGACACCGAACACATATACTATCAGGCAAACCTGGAAATTTTCAGGGAAGATTACGGAATGGAACTCCCGGAAGATAAATTTATAGAGGTGAGTCTGATACAGGGACGCAGCGTTTTTGAACTTGCTGAATACAAGGGATTCAGCGAATCAGAAACAGAAAAATTTCGGACAAAACGAAATCAGCGTTACTCAGAGCTCTTGCGCAAAGAAAATAGCAAGCTTCTTATAGATGGCGTGAAAGAGACCCTTTCCAGGCTGCCGGAAAGCCTGTATATGGGAATAGTGACAAGTTGTCGCAAGGACCATTTTCGAATAATCCATCAATCAACAGGAATATTGCGCCATTTTAAGTTTATTTTGGCCAGCGGTGATTTTGAAAAGTCCAAGCCCTTTCCCGACCCGTATTTGGCGGCATTGACTAAAAGCGGCTTTAAGAAAAATGAGTGCCTGGTGGTGGAAGATTCGGAACGCGGCTTGCAAGCCGCCAGAGCAGCCGGACTGGAATGCGTTATGATTCCGCGAGGCTTGACCAAAAGAGGAAATTTCACAGGAGCCTGCAAGATTTTGGACAGGATAGAGCAAATCGTTGATATTTTGTAATGCGTCATTCTTTTTCTGAATTTAAAAAAATGGCGTAGCCGGAGTAAAAACCGGACATTGTCCGGGCTTGATCCAGCGGAGAACGTGCGGCAGCCAAAGGCGAAAGCGAAAGCTGTTGGCGTTTAAAAGATTGCGCGACAGCGCCAATGGCGCATTGAAAGCCTGCGGCTTGTTGGGGCGCGAAGCGACAACAGGCAAAATGTTGCCTCCGCGACAGTGCTCGCTGCCTCTGATGGCGGCGGCATTTTTAGATATTTTAACAAATAACATTGCATAAATCTGCCTTTTCGCTTGAATAAAGCTAAAACAAAGGTATTTTCATAAGCTTATTTTGTTGCTATTTTAATTAACATTACATATATAGAAGCTCAAGAAAAAGAGCGGATAGACAAAAAGGAAAACGGAAAATGAAAAGAACTTTTCAGCCATCAAACAGAAGACGCAATCGCAGATTGGGATTTAGAGCTAAAATGGCCACACGCACAGGCCGCAACATAATCAGGCGTCGCCGACAGAAAGGCCGCGTCCGTTTGGCATTATAATTTTGGGGATAAAAACTTCTCGGAATGTTTTTCGCCGGACGGCAGGAAATATGCAATATCTGCGACTGCTGATTTTTAAGAACCAGAACTCGCGAAACGTAGCGGAATTTATTGATTTATATTGAAATATTCATTAAAGCCCAGCGACAAGTTAAAGCTTAAGTCGGATTTTACTTACGTTCGCGAGCACGGAAAAAAATACGTGTCGAGATATTGCTTGCTGGTCACAGCAAGCTCGCCGGATGAAAGGCTCCGATGTGGAATAATATGCGGGAAAAAATTCAACAGAAAAGCAGTGTCGAGGAACCGTGCGAGAAGGCTCCTCTGGGAGTCGTTTCGTCTCCTGAAACCGAGAATAGCCAAATGCCATATGAGCTTGATTGCCAGGCAACAACTTTCCGGCAGGAAGCAACAGGAAGTGCAGGCGGCACTGGAAGGATTACTGAAGGAAGCCAATCTGTTGACAGATTGAATTTTTCCTTTACGCTCTCGGGCTTTCTGGTCTTATTCATTTGGATATATCGCAAAACGCTTTCGCCATGGCTTCCTCCATGTTGCAGGTTCACTCCCACATGTTCCCATTATGCAATAGAGGCAATTCGCAAGCATGGGGCTTGGAAAGGAATGTTGCTTGGAGCCTGGAGGATTATGAAATGTCAGCCTTTCTGCAAAGGAGGCTATGATCCTGTGCCTGAGCCTAAAATGAAAAAAAAACAATTGACCACTATTAAAGAAGAGGTTTTGTGTGAAATTTGACAAAGAAACAATAATTGCCATGGTTATATGCATAGCAGCGCTAATGCTATGGCCAAAAATATCAGACCATTTATTTCCGCCTCCGCCAAAGCCAAAAATTGTGGCGACTCAACAACCAACCGAGAGCGTGGCAAAAGGACAAGAACAGGTCGAAGTTTCTCAACAAGCAAAAAACACAGCAATATCTCTCCAGAAAAAGAAAGCTGAGCCCAAGCCGGAAAATCTTTTAAAAGAATTGCCTGTTCACTATCTGAGCAGCAAAGATATGACTGTCGCCATTAACCCGAACACAGGCTCAATTTCTTCTATTGAACTTAAAGACTTTAAAAGTGACGACAAAAAAAATTATGTAACTCTCGACAAGGACCTCAAGCCAGGAGCCCTGGCTGTACGCAGCGACTCCAAATGGATCCCTTTGAACATCGCATCCAAGGCGCCTTCGCCGGAATCGTTTGAGGTAGTCAGGCAATTCAAAAAAGAAGACGGACAATTTGACCTCACTCAAATATGGAAGCTGACAGACCAATACACGACAGACTATCAGGTTGAGATAAAAAACACAGGCTCCTCGTCCGTCACCTTTGACGGATTCAACATAAGCGCCGGGGGCATGGCTCCGCTCGCTAATCTGGCCGGGGATAAGTCGCGCCGGGACATTCACGGAATAGAGTACTTCCTGACTGGCGACAATCACTTAAAATTAGTAGAAGCAAACACCAATGAAACTGAAAGTGCGGAAAAAAACTTTCAGGCACAGCAAACCAACGCTTCTTTGAATTGGCTTAGTGTAAGCAATAAATATTTTGCCTGCATACTTTTCCCGGAAAAGCCTTTTGACAATGGCAACATGGCTTCAAGAGAAATCATAAGCATGGCAACTCCGTCAGAACCAGGTTTTTTTACAAAAATGTTCGGATTCGGAGGCTCGTCGGAAACTCAGACAAAATACTGCGTCTTGAGTTCGGCTGGAAGATACAAGCCATTCATAATCAAGCCAGGAAGCTCAAAAACATTCAAGCTTCGCTATTATTCAGGCCCCAAAAAAATATCATTTCTTTCCAAATTTAATCCAGCCACAACAAAGACTATGCATATCTTTTACATCTGGACTTGGCCTGTTTTTAATCTTCTGGGAGCTGTTCTTGAATGGCTTTCGCAAGCCTTGCTTGCCGCTCTGGTTTACTTCAAGTCGTTAACTGGCTCATACGGAGTCGGCATTATTATATTGACAATTATCGTGCGCGCCGCAGTCTGGCCTTTCACGCAGAAGGCCAACAATTCAATGCGCAAGATGCAGAAAATCCAGCCGTTGGTTCAGGAAATACGGGGGAAATATAAAGACAACCCACAAGTAATGAATCAAAAAGTGATGGCTCTTTACAAGGAAAATAAGGTTAATCCGCTCGGCGGATGCTTGCCTATCGCCTTGCAAATGCCTGTCTTTTTGGCTTTATTCTGCGCATTCTCAGGAGCTGTCGAATTGCGGCATGCATCTTTCCTGTGGTGCAAAGACTTGTGTCAGCCTGACAACATCGGCTCGATACTAGGAATACCCATCCACCCACTAGTGTTGGCTATGACACTGTTAATGGTCCTGCAACAAAAAATGACCCCTTCGGCAGCAGATCCGGCTCAACAGAAAATGATGATGTTTATGCCATTGGTCATGCTACTCTTTTTCTATGACATGCCGTCGGGACTGACTCTTTACTGGACCGTAAGTCAGAGTATAGCCATAATTCAACTTCTAATCAACAAACAAGTAACGAAACGAGATGAGGAAAAAGCGGGCGCCACTGCGTGAAGCCCCTTAACCTTGACCGCCACAAAAGGAGAAAAGAAAAAATGAGCAACACAGAACTACTGGAAGACCAGAAAGACAAAGCCTCAAAAACACTCGCAACCATGCTGGACTATTTGGGCCTGGAAGCCTCGCTGAAAACTGAGACTAAAGGGGACAAAATTGCAATCATCATTACTTCCGATGATGCAGGAAGAATAATCGGCAGAAAAGGACAAGCCCTTGAAAGCCTGCAATTGCTCCTTAACCGCATGATGTTTAATCTCAGCTCTGAATTTCCGCGTGTTGTAATCGATATCGACGGCTATGCCAGACAAGGCAGAAGAGACGGAAGAGAAGAAAGAGGCGACGATAGAAGAGACGACAGAAGAAGAGACGACAGAAGAGACGATAGAAGAGACGATAGAAGAGACGATAGAAGAGGCGATAGAAGAGACGATAGAAGAGACGAGAATAACAAAGAAAACGAAGAAAGGCTTGCTCAACAAGCTTTGGATGCGTCAAAAGAAGTAAAAAGATGGGGTGAGCCTGTAGTTTTGGCTGCAATGAATGCCCATGACAGACGCATCATACATATAACGCTTCAGGGTGATGATGAAATCAAAACCGAGAGCGAAGGCGAAGGTTCAAAAAAGAAAGTCGTCATCTCTTTAAAATAGCGTTTGCTTATTTATAAATGTGCAATATTTTGTATGCTCTATTGCACATGTCGGGGCGTGGCTCAGTCTGGTTAGAGCGCTGCGTTCGGGACGCAGAAGTCGGAGGTTCAAATCCTCTCGCCCCGACCACTCCTTTTTTTCTCTCCCTCCCCTCCCCTCCCCTCCCTCAAGAACTGGTTGCGGAAGCCAATCGAGTCTCGGGAACACCATTCGCCCATGTTGCCTTCCAAACAGCATCTCTTGACTCACACCGTTTGAGCGCCCATCTTCTAGGCCAGAGGACGTGTGCCCGAACAGAGCGGAAGAAATGCAGCCGAGGAGCAAACAGTAACGATGTTTTCTTTCTTGCGCAGGAAAAAGAGGGAGAAGGGGTTGGGCAGAGGCGGATCGCCCAAGCCGGAAAGCCCGGAAGCAATCACGAAGCTCAACGAGATACGCTCGGGCCGTTTTGAAGAGGGGAACCTGCCCTGTTCGAAATGCGACTTCTCGATCCCTCTCGAAGGACTCAAGCCACTGCGCATGGTCGAGTGCCCCGAGTGCGAGATGGTCAACTTCGTCCCCATGAAGATCG
>CAZYVR010000174.1:0-11726 GCA_964651145.1 uncultured Victivallales bacterium
GATTGAAATTTATCATCTCCAAGAAATTGGGCTCCTGAGTCAAATATGTATACAAGTATTAATCTATACTGGCACCGAGTCGTATAAATAAAACAATATTATGCAATAATATAATTGTAATCATCTTAGATACAAGTATTAATCCATACTGGCACCGAGTCGCTTTACTGGCACCGAGTCGCTTTACTGGCACCGAGTCGCTTGAGTCGGTCATACTGGCACCGAGTCGGTCAAAGTTCTCCTTCAAATATCTCAAAAATGTGTTGCAGTCGTAATGATATTCCTTCAAGCTCATCTCAGAATAATTTAAGCTTGTTCTGTAGTCTATCTATATAATCCTTCAAATGCTCTTTAAAGGTCTTCAATTTCCCACTTTAGTTTTGTTGTGCATTTCTTTAATGTCGCTTGGCTGTCGCCGGAGTAAAATACCTTTCCGGCCTGTCTGAAAAGTATGGAAGCATACTGGAAGCCGCGCGTTTAATACTCAGGGATTTGCTCAAACCTTGAAGGCAAGTCCATATTTTCCCGCGTTGCTCAAGGCAAGGGACATCCTCAAGCTTCACCTCCGCTCTGGATACTTCAGGAGAAAACCACTGCTCTATTTCCACAATTTCATCCTTGTCATTGAGGAAAGCCAAAGAATGAGGCATGGAAAGTCGTCCGCTTGCTTTGACTGCGACTGGCGAGCCATCGGCAGGCGTTAAGAAGTATAACGCTGAGCCGCGTGAAAAATGAAGCTCATCGCTCCATTCAAAGGCCGTTTTGACCGGATGGCTGAACTGAATTGGAAGACTCAGTCTGACAGGCTTGCCATCTGATCGGGAAAATACAAGCTTTGTTTTTCCGTCAAGCATGTCAGCTTTCAAGTCCAGTTTGCAGTAAGTGTATATTGCAGTGTTTTTGCCATTGCCCGAAGCTTTAAAAATCAAATCTTCGTTTACTTTCAGCTTGCGCTCAAAGGGTTTTCCTTTTGCTGGGCAAACAAGAACTTTGTCAGGAGCTTGCTCTTTGTATCTTGCGCCGAATCGCAATTCCAGATCTTTTTTTCCAAAGTCTTTTATATGCATATTTATTTGGGGACCTGACAAACCCCACCTTGGATAAACAGCTCTGAATTCTCCTTTTTTCTTTTTAAGCAAAGGCAATATGTAAGGAACTGTCTGCTGATAATAGCCTCCCGCTGAATGATGGGAATACATGTCGAAGCCATGCTGGGAAGAGGCTGGATTGTTTAATATGCTCATTCCTGTGACAAGCGCATTCCCAAGTCCATTCTCCAGAAAAACAGGATTATTTGAATGCTCATAGGCGACCCGAAAAACATCGTAAAGTGGATATCCCATGCCGTATATATAGCAAGTGTCTGTGCCGTATGGCATGTTGTAAAAGTGATTGTCACGAATCAGGCGGCTTGACCAATCTACTGCTTTTTGTCCGGCTTTTTTGCTTCCGGTCATGCGGTGGTAATGGCTTAGCCAGGGAGCATAATCATACCAGTTTCCATAATAAAAACGGCCATCTTTTGTCATTAGGTTGTCTGCTAGATGGTCGAACTGACGCTCCGCCATTTCTCTGTAATCCATGTCCCAGGTGTCTTCATACAATGTAAGAATGGCGTCAAGTCTGCCGGATGCCGAGCGCGCGCCGCCGGGCTTGAAGCGTTGTCTTGCGCATTCCCCCCATTCCAGGGAAACTTCAAATGGCCATTTGTCGCCAGTCAAGTAGTAGTAGTAGTGCATAAAATCGGTCATGCTGTTGTAGTCCATGACTCGAGCTCCTGAATTCCATGGGACAATTCCTTTATAGTCGCACTGCGCGCCCTTTATCTTTCCGCTGTATCCCAGCTTTTCCATTTCAGGCGTGGAATAATGGCAAAAGCCGACGTCCGCGCAGCGGACTGTGTTCTTGCGCCCATATTCAAAAAACTTCCGCTTTCCCGTTCTTGCAAAAAGCAGCCAGGGAACCCTTGGTCCACCGTGATGAGTTAAGCGCCAGGGACGCTCCAACTGCCAGAAGGATTTTTTGCGTGGACGAAAATAAGTGTTTGATCCTCCATAATTCCACATGCCGGATGAATATTTTTCAATGTATCTCTCTCCGTCAAAGCGCGCTTCCAGGCCGCCTTCTATAACAGGGAAACTTTTATTATCAGCGGAGCTCAATGCCCCAAAGACGCCGCTGTCGCACATCCATTTGGGGGAGGCGCAAACCAAGGGTGGCTGGTTTATAAAGGCGGCAACCGCCGGAGTTGTGTCTTTTTTTAATGTTCTTAGATTAAGAAACATTTCGCTTGTCTTTGCCACGCCCATGCCATTTGCCTTTGCTGACTGCTTCACATAGCGGTAGCTCTTTTTTTTGTCTCTGCCCTCATAGGATGAAAACCATTCCGGAGTTTGAAAATCAAGCAGCTTACGATGATGCATAAACCACAATTCGGCAAGATTGTCGTCTGTCAATATTTTTCTGGTTTTGTTTTCTCCATTTTTAGGCCATATATGCAGACTCATAATCCCTTTTGAGCCTTCCAGTTCCTTGGGATAGTTTTGACAGAAGTCTCGCAGGCCAACAGCTATAGCTGACTTAGCGGCATTGCGGGTCTCCATCCATCCTTCTGCCTTTTTGCCAACGGAATAGACAAATGAGCTGGATGGCTCGCCAATTTTATATGCATCTTTTTCGTGCTGCAAAAGGGATATCGAATTTTTTGCAAAATACATATCTTTAGGCGAAACTGACAATCTGTATTCCGCATGTCCTCCACTTAATGCAAAAGGAAATCCTATATCTGATATTTTTACTTTTCGCGAATCTGCACAAAAAATGAAAGTGTTGATTATTTTCACCCAGCTCAAACCGGCATAGGCAAAAATTCTTGTGACATGCTTTCCAACCTTTGTGCCATCTTCGGCAACGAACCAGCCTGAAGCCTTAAGGACTGCGCACAGCGGCCCGGAAAGCTCAACGCTTACTTTTGAGTTTTTGTCCAAACTGCTCTTGTACACTTTTCCGTTTTGATCCGCGACATAAGGCGAAAGTTTTTTGCTTGACTCAAGCAAAGGCGGCTCCATTTTGCCGTCTTTTATAAACCATGCCTGATGAATGCCGTCAAAGCCGGATTTAAGGATTTCAAAACGCGCGGAGCCAGTATCAACAAATATGCTGTTTTTCTCTTTTTTGACAGACACGTTTCTCAACAGCTTTGGAGCTTCTGATAATTTTGAGGCAAATTTAAGGGAATATGTTTTGTCCTTTGGAGAAGTCATTTGAAAATAAACACCAAGCCAGCGCGCGCTTCCTTTGGGACTCCATGTCGAAAGGATTTTTGTTTGGCATGGAACAGCTTTTCCATTTTTGTCAAAAAGCCTGTACTCCGTGTTGTTGTCCACGCATCCGCGCGGCATAGGAACTCCCGCATACGCCGGAAAAGGAGTTTCTTTGGATATATATTTTGCCGCCTCTGAGGGAATATCGGCTTGCAATTGAACCGTCCCTTCCTTTGACGCAGGAACAGATTTGACGCGGGTTAAAGGATATTCCTTTTCTTTAAGAACTTTTCCCTCCGCATTTTTCACATTGAGCTTAACTATGTAATCGCCAGACGGCAAAGACAAGGGATCCAGTTCAAAATCAACGACTTCTCCAGTCAAAGGGGCGGTGTCGCTGTTAACTGTTTTTTTTGTGTTGTTGTCAACTATTTGAATATTCAGCGACAAACCGTCTTTGTTGCGTCCCTGATTGGAAAAGCCGAGGAGGCTGACGCGTCCATAAGCGGCTTCGTCAAGATCGTCGTATATGCATTTGTTCATAAAAAAGCGAATGTCTTTGATGCTGGCTTCCGGATATGCCGTCAGATAGTGGGAGCGTTCCTCGGGCGTTCCGAAAATAAGGTAGCCCATTCGCGCATAATCTGAATATCCCGAAAAGAGTGAGCTTGTGACACGCGGTTTTGGAGCGCTTGCGCGGCCCACATTAAAAAGAATCCCTTTGCCTTTTTTAGCCCTGCATTGAATGGCTTTTAAAGGAATCATTATTTCGGCGTCCCAGCCTTTTTCGTTTACAATTACAGCGCTTTTCCATTCCGGGTCCCAGGCAGGGTTGCTATTTTTAGAATCTAAAATAGCGCCGCTGGCTCCAAGCATTAATTGATATATAGAAGAGGGGCCGGGCGCTAAAAATATATCCAAACAGTCGTCCTGGTAAGCTTTAGTGTCGCGACTCTCGTGGGGCGCGTCATGCTTTACTCCTTTGTCCGATGCCGCATCACAATGCGCTGCAATGTAAAGTGCATCTTTGGTATGAAGAAATTTTAGACTTGTCTGTCCTTTTTCTAATTTTTTGCCGCTACTGTAATCAATAAATCCAGTGTATGGCTTGGCTTTTTTCCATAATTCTTCATCAAGCACGCCATCCAGTTTTGGCGCGTGCTCTTTTTCAACGAGATCAGAATAAACAAATTTTGCCGACGATGTTTTAGCAAAAGGAGTTTGCGTTTTTACGTTTTTGAGCAGGTTTGCTTCAGCTTTGACGCAGAAGGCAAAGAGAAAAATTACAAAGATGGGAAAAAAAGTTTTTGTTGAAAAATGCATGGCTCTCCTTAATTATATAATTAAAATGCAAATCAAAAGATTTATTTGTTCGGGTTCAGTGGATCCCAAAGTTGATCATCTCTGGTTATTCCTCTCATTTTTGCGGCGTTAACATGAGCGTCACAAAATAGAATATTGGCCGCGCCTCTGTGAGGAAAAGCCATATAGGTAGGCGCTCCGGCTTGAGACACATACAGGTAAACAGTTCCGCCGGAACCATCACGTTCGGCAATATTAGGGGTAGCGGCGGGGGTTTTCACTTGAGAGGCTTTCAGATTCAAGTATTGCGGGGTAGTTGATCCATTATTTCCAACATATGTATTTTGTCCATAGCAAAAATATCCGTCATAAGCTTCAGTTGTGCTGTTCAGGTTTGCCTGACACCAGAAAGTACGGTCATTGCGCGCTCTTGACAAGTCTTTGAGATAGACTTCAAGGAGGCCGCCCCAGCCATACCAAACTGCATCGTAAGCTTTTGAGGGAGGATAATAGTCGCTGTAATCAGACATGTACAAGCTGTTGGCAATGCCAATTTGCTTCAAGTTGTTTGCGCATGCAATTCTTTTGGTCATATCCCTGGCCTGCCCCAAAGCTGGCAACAACATTGACGCCAAAATTGCTATAATAGAAATAACGATGAGCAATTCAATCAGCGTAAAGAGTCTCAATTTAGTTTTTTCCATATACATTTGCCTCCTTGCTTTAGTTTTTAATATACATCTGCAATTAGACTTCCGCAACTATAAGTTTGTGGTTGAAAGTATAAATTTGTAGCGATAATAAGAATTGATTAAGACACAAAACTAACATTAATTTGCTAAAATTGAGCCATCCCTCCAAGCTAAAAAAATTTGAATATACACCTTCGCAGTTTATTGTTTATGCGTCAACTCAATTATTTGTCAGGAGAAAGCGAATGTCAAAGTCAGATTTTAAAACAATATACAGATTTACGGGCAAAGACGCGCCCCCCCTTCCCTTGTCAGTCCGCTCTGTCGGCCACTATCAAATATTCTCAAGCTGGCAAGACACACCTTACAAGAAAAATTTTGTGCAACTTTTCTGGGGAATATCCGGCGAAGGCATTTTTGTCATAGACAATCATGAATATAAGCTAAAACCGAACCATGTGACAATATATTTTTCTGGTGACAAGCATATTATCAGCTGCAAAAAAGACTGGGAGTATCGCTGGCTGACTATTGACGGAGCAATGCCAGACAAAATAACAAACGCTTTTGGCCTGTCGAGAAAGCCAAGACTGACAGGAGCATGCCCGGAAGCTTGGTTTGAAAAACTAGAGTCCGAGGTTCAAGATTTTACACCTCAGGGCCAACAAGCCGCAAGCGTCACGGCATATGCCATATTGGCGGCAGCAAGCAGACCGGCTGTAAAATCTATAAAATCCGACAGGCGCATTGAAAGTTGTCTTTCGCTGATTCGTGAAAAATATCCCGATCCAACACTGGACACCTCCTGGCTGGCAGAGAAGCTAAAAGTTCACCGCACCAATTTGAGTAAAATGTTCAAAAAGAAAATGCACATGTCGCTGGCTAATTATATACTGTCTTTAAGACTCCAAAAAGCAATGCATCTGCTGTCTAAGACAGACCTTTCCGTAGCTGAAATAGCAAAGCGAACCGGCTTTGCATACAGCAACTACTTTTCCAGCGTTATAAAAAAATCAACGGGCAAATCGCCTGGAGCTTATAGGAAAAAGCAGATTTGAAGTTTCAGCTTTGGAGATATATCTTACCTGCGAACAGAAAATATTGGGAGGAAATTCAATATGAAAATAACTGATGACATATTAAAAGCTTTGCAGAGAACAGTTGAAGGCTTCGGATCGCCCGCCGAGTTTGCGGACGAAGCTGAAGTTGACATAAAAAGCCTGAAACATTATCTCAGCAAAAAAACAAAATTCATAAAACAGGAAACCTGGGAAAAAATATATCCGTTTTTACAGCTCTACCTGTCCGGTCCGGCAAACTCAAAAGGCATGCATTTGACTGGGCATTTGAACTGCGATCAAAAAATTTTGCTTGACGCTTTTCAGGAACTGCCTTCCAAGCTTCAGGAGAAAAAATTAATAGAAGTAGTGGAGCTTGCCAGAGAAGCAATCAGCAAGAAAAAGTCTTAACTTGTCGGAGCCACGCAAATCGCACTGCAAGTAAGGAATTATTATTTTACTCAAATAGTGAAAAATTTATTTGATTGCTGAAACAGGCAATATACCTTATCCTTCATAATGCGATGCATGGGGGAATCATTTATTTAATTATAAAAATTATGGAGACTTAAAATGGCCGTAGAACTTTCATACGTAATTCTTACGCCTTATTCGTTGATGAAATCCAGAACAGGCGGAATTATAGCCCGCCTCCTGTCAAGAACTGACTTGGAACTGATGGCTGTGAGAATACTGGCGCCGACCGCTGAATTTGCGGAAGAATACGCGGCATCCATCAAAAAAACCATAAGCGAGCGCGATGAAAAAGCAGCCAGACTATTTTCTGAGTACGTCAAGGAGAACTTTTCTCCGCTGGAAAACAACAAACGCGAACGCATAATGATCCTCCTTTTCAAAGGCGAAAACGCATGCGAGAAATTGTTTTCAGTGGCTGGGCATCTTCCCTGGGTCACCCACAAGGAGTCGATCACAGGCGAAACAATTCGCGACACTTATGCGGATTTGGTGCTTAAGCGCAACGGCTTCGTAAAATATTTTGAGCCGGCAGTAATGACTCCTCCTAATCAGAAAAACGCTTTGGCAAAATTGCAGATGTTCGCCGATTTCGCCGACACTCACCCAAACATAGTCGAAAATATTGTCACAACCCACGAAGGCCAACAGCGCACGCTTGTCATAATCAAGCCGGACAACTGGAGCCACGCAAGCAGCCGTCCCGGCAATATCATAGACATGCTCAGCAAAACAGGCCTGAGAATCATTGCCTGCAAACTGAACCGCATGTCAGTGGAGGAAGCTCTCGAATTTTACGGACCAGTGCAGGATGTCTTGAGAAATAAACTGGCTCCGGTAATCGGCGAAAAAGCCAAAGCAATCCTTGAAAAGGAGCTTGAGGTCCAACTGCCGAATGAAGTTCAGGAAAAGTTAACACAAGCTGTTGGCTTCGTTTTCGCTGACAATAAATTCAACAATATTGTTGAGTTTATGTCCGGCACAAAGCCAAATGAATGCCCGGAGAACGAAAAGGCAAACCCTGGAAAAGTCAAAAGCATGGTTCTTATCTACGAAGGCAAAGACGCCATCAAAAAGATAAGAGACGTGCTTGGGCCAACCGACCCGTCCAAGGCTCCTGGCGGCACAGTAAGGGCCGACTATGGCTCCAACATCATGGTCAACTCAGCTCATGCCTCCGACGCGCCGGAAAGCGTCAAACGCGAGATGAAATTAGTCACTATAGAGAGAAATATGTTCAGCAAAATAATAAAAGAGTTTCTTGCTGAAAACCAAACAGGATAGGGTAAAATATGGACAATCTCGAATTATCGCAAGGTTACATGGCTAATTTGACGCCATCGGCTACACTCGCAATCACGTCAAAAGCAAAGGCAATGAAAGCCGAGGGCGAAGACGTCTGCAGCATGTCCGCGGGCGAACCGGATTTTGACACGCCGGAAAACATAAAAGAAGCCGCAATCAAAGCGCTCCGCAACGGAATGACCAAATACACTCCCGCAAGCGGAATTCCAGCCTTGAAAGAAGCCATCGTTGAAAAGTTTGCCAATGACAATTGCATAATGACCTCAGTCCCGCAAATACTGGTTGCCCCAGGCGCAAAGTTCAGCGTTTTCACAGCAATAGCAGCCCTCTGCGGCCCTGGCGACGAAGTCATCATGGCGGCTCCATACTGGGTCAGCTACCCGGAAATGATAGTGGCGTGCGGCGCAAAAGCTGTGACAATCCAGTGCGCGGCTGTAAATAATTACGAGATTCTTCCCGCCGATCTGGAAGCGGCCGTAAACAAGAACACAAAACTGCTGATTCTTAACTCGCCGTCAAACCCGACTGGCGCAGTCTATAAAAAAGAAACCCTTCAGGCTATAGCCGACATCGCAGTGAAACACAATTTCATGGTGCTGTCTGACGAAATTTACGAGAAGCTTGTTTATGACGCGGAGTATCCGCATGTGAGCATCGCTTCGCTCGGCAAAGAAATAGCCGACCTTACAGTTACCGTAAACGGCCTGAGCAAAGCCTACGCCATGACCGGATGGCGCCTGGGATATTTGACAGCGCCCCTATGGTTGGCAAAGAGGATTGCGGCATTGCAGAGCCATACGACTTCAAACCCGACAACATTTGCGCAATACGGCGGACTGGAAGCAATAAAAGGCGATCAGAGCGAAGTCGAAAAAATGCGTCAGGCTTTCGAAGTCAGACGCGACATGATTTATGAGCTTATGAGCGCCATACCTGGAATAAAATGCATCAGACCCACTGGCGCATTCTACATATTCTGCGACATTTCCTCTTTCGGCATGGATTCCTGGGCTTTCTGCGAAAAATTGCTCGAAGAAGAAAAAGTGGCGGCAATACCAGGCAAGCCTTTTGGCGCGGAAGGAAATATCAGACTTTCATACGCATGCTCTGAAGAAACAATTCAGACAGCAGTGGACAGAATAAAAAGCTTCTGCGGAAGACTATAAAGAAACGCCGCAAAAATATACAAGAATCCAGCCGGAATTTTTCGGCTGGATTTTTTTTTTGCAAGAGAAATGTCACAAGGACTTTCGGGCAATCAATTCAGTGGGAATTATCGTTTTGCCGCCTTCGCCGGAAATTATGACATCGGCAATCCTGTGTCCCATTAATGAAAAATCTGTGGATACTACAGTTATGCCATTCTCGAGAATATCTTTGAATGGAGTGTCGTTATAAGACAACAAGCCAATGTCACGACCAAGCGTGTAATTCTTTGAGCGCGCTTCGCGCACGCATTGAACAAGAAGCGCGTCGTTTATCAGCCAGTAAGCCTCGCCTTTTTTAAGATTCAAAACATCGAGAACCTCATGATTCATATCATGTTTAAGACAGAAATCGACAAAGGATTTTTCTATATGGGACATGACTTGATTATTTTTTTCAGATAGGACCAGATTGAACTTCCTGTATTTTTTAAGCAAGCCCGCGGCCTTCTCAAGCGCGCCCAGAGAACCCGAATAAAAATCCTGACAGACAACAGGCAAGCCAGTCTCCGGGATATCCCTGTCCGCAAGAATTATTTTGCAGCCGGAATACTTCTTCAGCAACGCCTTGCTTTGAGCTTCATCAAAGAACGGTATAAACACAAAATATTTATATCTGCCGGAAACAGAATCCAAAAATGAGCCCGCAATTTCAGGGTTGTTGTGATGAAAGCATATGTCAATGTTGCAATCATCTCCAAGCCTCTCAAGCAAAGCCTGGTAAATATTCTCTTTGTACATATTCATCTCATCCATGAAAAGAAGAACTTTATATTTGCATGAAATCTGGGCGGACAGCACAAAAAAACCCTTGCCATGAACGGAGCCGAGAACGTTGGAGGCTTTCAACTCGTCATAGGCTTTCACCGCTGTGTCGCGCGATATGCCGTATTCGCGGCAAAGCGCGTTGATGGAAGGAACATTGTCGCCTTTTGCAAGGATTCCCTCCTTCACCATCAGCTTGACGTTTTCAATTATCTGACGGTATTTGGGCCGGCTCGAAGCGGCGTCTATCAGTTTTATATCCAAAAAACAATCTCCTGTCTCTATTCGTCTGAATATTGCCCCGCCCTGACACTTTGGCAAAGTTTTTTGCCGCATTTCGTTATAAAAAACTTAACACACGCAACAGAACAGTACATAATAGTTATATTATTACAACAAAATCATGGAGAAAGCAATGGAAATCAACGAAATGATAGAACTTTTTGAGCGCCGCAAGAAAGAACGCGAACAGAAAATGGCTGATTTCTACCTTGGCGACGGCAAATATCTTGTGGTTCAGAACCCCGGCGGGAGCTTCTATAACAAATGCAACACTGTCCCTGATTTGGTTGCGGGGAACCTTGAAAGCTTTGCAAACTGGCTTCGCGTGGATTACACAGACGACCTGCCCTATCTTGAGCCATGGTTCGGTGTGGGAGTTTACGCCAATGCCTTCGGATGCGAATACATGTGGCGCGAAAATGAATCGCCTGCGACGCATTACAAATATCTAAAAATAGACGAAGTCAAAAACATAGAATACCCAGACTGGCGCAAATCCCCGGTCATGCAAACAGTGCTGAACGGCATAGACAGCCTGAAAGAACAGACAAAAGGACAACTGCCGATAGCTCTGACCGATACCCAGTCGCCGTTCGACACAGCCACGCTGATACTTGACGCCACAGAATTCTTCACGGCATGCTACACCGATGAAGAAATAGTCATGGACTTTATGGGCAAAATAACCGATCTCATAATAGAGTTCAGCAAAGTTCAGATTGAGCGAATAGGCAAAGAGCTTCTGGCCAAGCCCGGACACCTCATGCCCAGCGGAACCTTTTTAAACGGCATATCGCTTTCCGATGACAACCTGGCTGTTTCATCTCCACATATAAACCAGAAAATAGCCCTGCCCTTCAATGACAAAATATCAAAAGAATTCGGCGGATTGGCTGTCCATTCCTGCGGCGTCTGGGCGCACACAATGAAACTGCTGACTCAATATGACGATATCTATATGGTTGAATGCGCACTCTCGAAGGAATGCGATCCTAACCCCAACAAGCCCTCTGAAGCCAGAGACGCGCTCAAAGGCTCTGGAATGATTCTGAAAACAAGAGTCGGCGGCAATCTGGAGGAGATAGACAAAATACTTGATGATCTGGCCGCCCCGGACCTCAAACTAATTGTCCAGATCGCATACAATGAAGAAGACGCGGAAAAGAAATATAAATTTGTAAACGAAAAACTTGCCGCCATTTACGGCTGACCTCAGGAGCGGCGGAGACTAAGAAGTCTATTCAAAATAAACTAAACATTTGCTGGCGAGGATTTTGGATTGATTATCATGATGCGAATGAGGAACATATCTTAAGATATGTAATGAGCGAGCAACGTGATAAGCGGCCGAAAGAACGCCAGCCCTTCGGGGCGGAATTC
>CAZYVR010000175.1:0-11724 GCA_964651145.1 uncultured Victivallales bacterium
GTTTTGCCGGGAGCCTGATAGAATTCAGTGTAAATTTTGCCCGAAAGCCCTGTTCCAACGCCGAAAGGGTTGTCGGCAAAAATGTCACAAGCTCCTTGCCATAATGGAAAGCGGTTTGTAACTGATTTGTCGGGGGCATAGACCCATTTGTAGAATCTAGGCAAGGCTCCTGACGCGCAGGAAGCCGCCAGGAAAATCATAGCAAAAAATGAAATAAAGATAGAGGCTTTTTTAAATGAAAAAGCTGAGTCAGCATGGATGCAATACCTTTTGTAGACGATGAAAAACAAAAGGGCAGTAGCGGCAAGCGCGACGATGCCTGTGCGGGAATAAGTCAAAACAAGAGCCACATAGAGCAGGATTTCAGGAAGCAAAATAAATAGCTTGGCCCATTTGTTTTTGAGGAATGTTCGCGCCCCCCAGAATAATGGCAAAAGCATTACAATCATCGCGGCGGCATGGTTCGGATTATAGAACCCGTAAGAGTATCTGACCAAGCCGTTGTAAGTGAATTCCATGTCTATTTTTCCTGCCAGAGTTCAGCTGTGTTCTTGTTGTAAAAAACGCTTTTTTCTTCAATGTCGATTCTTTTTGCCTGCTTGGAGTCAATGGGATAAAAACGACGTCCCTGATCGTCCCCGGCATATAGTATTTTTCTGTCAGGCGCTAATATTGATTCAAAAAAAGCTTCGGCCAACGTTAGCGCTTTCGGATTCAAGCCGTGTCCTGTTGGATATGATTTCCATGCGATTGAATAACCCATCTCTCGCGCTTCCTGAATAAACTTCCGGCTTAAGAGATAGCGTTGTGTGTCCTCTTCACCACATGTTATAAGAGCCGGAATGTTTTTCAAAGCTTTTGTTGGTTTGTGCCAGACTCCGCAGGCGTGAGCAGCCCACGCATCGACCATTTTGGGTTTCCATTCAGCAAAGAGGTTGGCGCATTGTCCGCCAGCGGAATAGCCGTAGTAGAGGAGTTTTTTATTTGGAGCAACTCCATATTTATTTCGGATGATGTCAAGGGCTTTGAGCAGGGCTTTGCCAGACCATTTCTCAGGATGCCAGTAATCGTCATTTTTGAAACTGAACGAGACAAGGAAAAGCTTGTGTTTGTCTGCAAGGTTGGCAAAACAGTAGGCTTTTATTGTTTTGTCTGCCTTCCAATTTCGTCCTCCAAAAAGAACCATGACACGGCAGTTTTTTGCGTTTTCAGGAGAATAGCTCTTGGGTATTCTAACGCATACTTCAAGGTTTTTATTTTCAGGAGCTGGCGTATTAATGTAAAATGTCTTAAATTCAGAGGCATACGCCGTAAAAGAAAATATCAGCAGAAGTAAAGTCTTCATTTTTTATTGTCAGCTGATGAAAGAGCCCATCTTGATTTCGCTTCCTTGCCCCAGGCGTCCGCCAGCTCTTTTGAGGTAAATTCGACTCTGTCCTCGATGTCGATATAGCTTATTTCTTTGCTTCCGACAGGCCAATAACGCCCTTCCTGGTCATCGCCAACGAAAATTACTTTGTCTTTGTTGCCAGGCGCTTCTTTCCCTTTTATTTTAAGGTCGGCAAGATTTCGCAAGTGATGATGTTTCAGAAAAACCCTTGCAAGCTCTGCCGACGCGGGCGGAACGTCATGTGGAGTGTTCGGAAATGATTTCCATAAGACATTGAGCCCTTTGCGTCGACACTCCATTGCAAATCGTTGGGTAAGAAAATATCTTCCGGCGTCCGCTTCTCCGCAGGTGGCCAGACCTGGAACGCCTCTCATTTTTTTGCTGGGCTTGTGCCAGACCCCACAAGCGTGAGAAACCCATGCAGTGCAGAGTTTCGGCTTCCATGCCGGGTAAAGGTTGGCGCACTGAGAACCACCGGAGTAGCCATAAAACATAAGGTGTTTGTCGCTAATATTATATTTCTTTTTGATTTTTGCCAGGGCTTTCAAAAGGGCTTTGCCCGACCATTTTTTCGGATGCCAGTAATCATCGTCAGTGAAACCGGGCGAAACTATGAAAATGTCAAGCTCGTCCGCCCAGTCCTTGAATATACCGCCATTTACCGGACCTTCGCCTGTGCAGTTACGTCCTCCGAAAAAGACAAGAACTCGATAAAGCCTGTCGGCTTTCGGCTTGTAGTTTTCAGGAACGCGGTAATGGACTTTGACTCTTTTGTTGGATGGCGCGCTTGTTTTGACTGTCACATAATCGATTTTTGCAGCTTTTACAATGCCGGCGAAAAATAAAACAGAAGTTGAAAGCGTTAACAGTAATATTTTCTTCATTTTTAAAGCCCCACAGCTTGAAATGTTTTCATTTCCCCATAATTTACAAATCCGAACCACAGAAGATGCAAGGGGAGTAATCTACAAATTAAAAAGGGG
Organism: uncultured Victivallales bacterium; assembly: GCA_964651145.1. Taxonomy (GTDB): domain Bacteria; phylum Verrucomicrobiota; class Lentisphaeria; order Victivallales; family GWF2-45-14; genus CAZYVR01. The sequence continues at coordinate 2,374 of CAZYVR010000175.1, forward strand.
AAGTCAAGTTGAAAAAACTAAGTTTCATCTTGTTGGGGCTAATTGTAACATTTGTAGCCGTGTCGTCGCATGCATATGAGAAACTTTCATGGCAGAGCAAGGATCTGCTTGCGGGGAAAGCAAGCCTCACTTCTGACGGCTTCAGTCTGTCAAGAACTTTTGGAACCGCTAATTTTTCTCCTGAGTTCCGCATGCCGGTACAGCTTATTTATAATTCATCCAACGACAAGCGCGGACTTTTCGGGGATGCCTGGAGCAGTCCTCAGCTTGAAAGCAGGATGTTCCCGAGAAAGGACGGAGCTGAATGGTCGACTCCCTGGGGCGAAAAAGTTTCATTCTTTTTCAAGCAGAAAACAACAAAAGAAACGCTTGACCTCTACAAGAAAAAAATGAAAGGCAAAGGGCTTTTCTCGCCATACGCCGACTGGGAAGCCAAGGGCTCCAGGGGAAACTGGCTCATTGCCGGACAGAATAAAAAGAAGGGCTGGGTTTTTGAATACAACAAATCTTACCTGAAAAGAATATCCGCTCCATCGGGGCGCAAGCTCACTTTTGAATACAAGGGCAAGAAGCTTTTAAGGATCAAACAGAACGGCAAGGCTTTTGTCGAACTTGAGTATGACAAGGAAACAAGGCTTGTCGGAGCAATGAAAGTCAGCGGAGCCGCGTTTACTTTTGCTTACGCCGACGCAAGCGCGATTGTGTTGCCGGAGAAGACAAGTCAGAGGGGAACCGACGTTGAAAGGACAATGCTCACACAGATTGCTTTTGCTTCCTATGCTCCTGAAAACTTCTCCTATGATTCTTATGGATACCTTTCCGGGATCAAGCGTGGGGATTATTCGGAAAAGCTGGAAGTCGAGCATGAGTCAGTTGACGAGCGTCTGGCTTTCCTCAAGAAAAAAGCCAAGCTTGAGAAGGCTGGGAAAAGTACGAAAAGACTCGTCCCTGAAAAAATCTCCGGCAGAATCCTCAAAGACAAATTTCTTGAGTATACATACCCGGCAAAAGAAACCGTCTCCATTCAGAATGTTGAGGGACAGATCGCCACTTATAATTACAGCGGGCTCAAAGGAGTTCTCAAAGTTAAAAACTTCGCCGGGCTAGAACAGCAAATCTTTTATTTCCGCCGCTTTGACGTGGCGTATAACGGCAAGTTCCGTCAGATACGCGACGCTAAAGACAGGGTGGTTGTAAACTGTCGCTACGACAAAAAGACTGGCGAACTTATCCGTCGGCGCGATATGGCTGACAACGAGACCTATTTTAAGTATGACAAAAAGCGGAACCTGATTCTTGTTTCGCGCACGGAAGACAACCCGCTGAACCCGATTCGTCCACTGGCGGCTTTCAAATATGACAAGGCAAACAATCCTATTCTTATAGAAAAACTCGACAGAAACGGCAAGCCTGTCTACGAAACGAAACTTTCCTATGACAAACGCAACGACGTGGCCAAAGTCGAAACGCCGGAACGCTGCGTGAAAATCAATTACAACGACTTTGGACTTCCTGTCAGGATTACTGATGTTTTCGGCAGACTTTATGTTCGCAAGTACGATGAGTTCAATCGTCTGAAACAGACTGTTTCTCCGCAGGGAGTCTGCACTGTCTACAAATATGGCAAAGCCACTCAGCTTGTGTATGTTGACATTTTTGAGACAAAGAAAAAACAGAAGCTTCTTTCGTCCGCAATGTTTTCATATAACAAGCTCGGGCGCATGCAATCCGTCACCGACAACAAAAGCAGAACCCGCAAGGTTGACAGAAACGCGAAAGGCAGAATTATCGCCGAGTATGCCCCGGACAGCTCGGTTGTGAAATATTCCTACAACCAGCTAGGACAGCTCGCGCAGGTGTGCGACCAGAACGGCAACCCGATAAGCTTTGTCTATAACGAGTTTGGCAAAATCGAAGAGCGCACAACCGCCGTTGGACAACTCATGCAAAATACTTATGACAAATTCGGAATGCTCAAAGTTGTCGAAAAAATGATGTACGATCAGGTCTTTGACGCAGCGCAGAGGATTGAGTATAAATATGACGAGTTTGACCGCGCCACTGCCATTGATTACGGCAATGGACAGGTCAAAAACTTCAAGTACGACAGCTACGGCAAAGTCCTTGAAATGGAAGCCGTGGAAACGAAAGACGGCAAAAAGACAGTCCGTCGCGTATGGTTTGCCTATGACCAGTTTGATAAAGTCAGCGGCAAAAAAATCGTCCTTGTCGATTCGGATGGAACTGTCAAAGAGCAAATCTCCTACGAATACACATATATGCCGTCAGGCAAAGTCGCCTCGACAAAAATCGTGTTCCCCGACGGCGGCAAAAAGCTCACGAAACGCGCATATGACAAGTATGGTCGCCTTTCCGAAATAAATGACAATGACCGCAGAGTCACATACAAATATGACGATAAATCGCGCCTCGTTGAAAAGTCGCTGAACGGCGTTCCTGTGCATTTTACATACACAAAGCTCGGACAGCTTGAGTCGAAAATCCTCGGCGGCAAAAAGACTCCGATTGCGTCGGTGAAATATTTCTACGCTCCCGATGGACAGATCACTGGACGCGCAGTAAACGGCAAGCTCCAAAACTACGAATACGACCTTAAGGGACAGTTGACAGGCGTTAAGGGCGGCGCAGGGAACTACGTTGAAAAATACGTCTACGACCCAGCTGGAAATATCCTGTCAAAGACCATCAATGGCAAAACAACGACATACACATACGACCAAGCCAATCAGCTTGCCACTGCAAATCTCCCGGACAGCACGCAAAACATATTCAGATATGACGCGGCGGGCCGCCTGAAGTCGGAAGAAACGAATTCAACCACGAAGGAATACACCTACGGTTGGCTTGACAAAGTCATGAAAGTCAACAATATTGGAACAGCAAATAGCTCTGTGGAATTTGCTTATCATCCTGATGGTCAGCTTGCTTCAAGGAATGCAACTGACGGAGCAGAGCATTTTTTCTGGGATGGCTTGGCGTTAATCAAACGCAATCAAACCAATTACACCGTCGAACCAGCGATCACAGGCGGCAACCCGGTACTTGCCGATGATGAAGCACTGTTCAACGACATGCTCGGCACGACGCTGGGTTCATACAACGGCAAAGAGTTCATTGGCAACCATCGCACAGCCTTCGGCGGCGGCACTGAAAAAGGCTTTTTCACTGGCAAGCCTTATGTGAAAGAACTCGGCGCAGTGTTCCTGTTCAGGAATTATAAACCTGAAACAGGAAAGTGGATGACATCAGACCCCCTTGGATACCCCGATGGCTGGAATAACTTTGCGTATTGTAATAACTGGGTAATCACTTGCCTTGATAGGCTTGGAACCGATATTTATCATGTGAATGCTTCAGGGGCTGTATCGGGAGTTGGACATTCTGGAGCGATAGTTGGTAGTCCTGAATTTGGGTACCATATTATGAACCATGGTGGAGGTAATACCGACCCAGACGTAATTAATTCTTGGTCAAACAAATATGACTCTGTTTCTGATGCTTTAAGCGCATTGAAGAATGGAAGAACAGGAGAGGACGCTTTTGATAGAATACAGAAATTTGATACAACTCCAGGACAAGATGATATTGCTTACGGAGCAATGCTTGATTCTGCAGCAGAAGGTTTTGATGAGTTAACAAATAATTGCTGGGATGTTATAGAGGATGGTCTTGATGCGGGAAATGTAGACAGGGTCATAGGCAGTTTTACTCCAAATCAAGCCTTTAATCTTAATGCTGGTCAGTGTTCGGAAATTTTGAATTTTGACGATGTAGTAAATGGAATAGCTGAATGAAATCACTTGTTATAGTTGTATCACTTTTCCTTCTATTATTCCTTGTTCTGGGCACTTTTATTGCGCCGACATGGGTTAGGAATTATTGCAGACTGTCTACAGTAAGAAAAACATCTCCAAATTATCTTAAGATTACTGATTTGTCAAATAAAAAAATAGTTTTTGAAACAGAAGTGGATATGACTTCCGATAAATTATATTTTCATAACAGCTATCCTTGCCTTGTAATTTGCTTAGATAATAAAAAATACACCAATGATGATATTGAGTGCATTAAAATAGAGGTTGAGTCTATAGATAAAACAAAAAGATCTCAGGAAAAATTCTTTAAAGCTACTGATTTTAAATATGTTGCTCGAAATCAGAAGAAACTCGTCAAATGCATTGGCAGAGATTTAGAGAATTATATCTGCTTCTATCCTATTGGAATGATAAAACTTGCTCCAGGTCTTAACAAATTTACAGTCGTAATTAGAGGATCGAAAGTTTTCACTCCCAATGACATTAAAGCATTTTTATACTTTCATGAAACAAGCAATACCATGATTCTATTAGAACCAATAAAGTACCTTCCATTGCCAGGCGGATGATAATTGCCATGGCATGTGCTCTTCAATGACATGCTCGGAACAACGCTTGGAAGTGTCAAAAACGGCGCGTTCTCCGCGATAAAAACAACGGCGTTTGGAGTTGGTAGCAACAATGCATTTTTCACTGGCAAGCCCCATGTAGAAGGCTTGGGATACGTATTTCTATTCAGGAATTATAAACCTGAAACAGGAAAGTGGATGACATCCGACCCCCTCGGATACCCCGATGGCTGGAACAACTTTGCGTATTGCAATAATCAAGCAACTTCTTGTGTTGATATTTTAGGTTTAGTCAAGATTCTTTATTGGGCTCCAGGAGAATCTTCCGGGGGAGATAAGTGGTTCGGGCATATGTCTGTATTACTAGATGATGGAACATATATGTCATATTGGCCTTCAGAGCCTGTTGATGGGCCATTTGATGAAGTGCCTGCACGTCCCGCAGATCTTGCCAATGATATTGACGGAGAAGATGATAGAATGCCCGATGTAATAGAGGTTGACGGTCTTGACGAAAGCTCCATGAAATCTTGGTGGGATAACGGAGATCATGGAGATTTTTCTGGATTAAATAACTGTACCGATATAACAAAGCAAGCTCTTGAAGCTGGTGGAATGGACTTATCTTCAAACCTTTGGAATGATCCAGAATCTCTAAAAAGAGACATTGATGACCATTTATTATATGGAGACCATAACTTGACTTATAAGTATATTTGGGACATTAATAATATCAATGAAATCACAGAATAAAGGTTTTATATATCATGTTAAATTTTTTTATATCATGCTTATTGAGTATTTTTATAACGTCTTGCAATATGAGCAATAAACAAATGTCAGGAAGTCAAGCTAACGGCCTAAAATTATTATTTCAGGAAGCTAAATTTAATCTTCTTACTGACAGATATTTTAAGTGTAATTTTGATGGGAAAACTTTTTCAAATTTTGAAGAAGTTCCCATAGGAGAACTAGAAGATTTTATTTTAAAAGTAAAGTATCCTCCTAAAAAAGAAATATTTGGAATTGCTCTATATTCTGATATTTCTCCCTTTCCTTTTAATAAATTAACTCCTATTGCGTCAAATGTAAAATTGCAAAGATTCCTTTTAAATACGAAGTCAAATGAGATCTCCCCCAATATTGAGGGAGAATTTTGCATAGACTTTCACTCTCGAAAAGTATATAAAGGAAACAAGGCCATAAATCCTTTGAGTAACCAAGAAACTGCCTTGAAACTACCAGAAGAAATAATTTCAAATAATGGCAAGTATATTTATAATCAGAAAGGGAGATTTGCACGTTGGGAAAACGGAATTTGGTATGTTTATGATTTTAATACAGCAAAAATATCGAAACATGAATTTAGGCCGGGTTGGGTTCAATACGCATCATTCATTAATGAAAATACAATAATATTTTCCTATACTCAAAACCCGAAATCTATCAGAAACTTATATTGTCTTAAATTAAACGAGAATAGTATTGGAAGAATAAGTACAAGTCTAAAAAACAGCGAGTTAGTTTTAATAAAGATAATTTCAGAGCCTAAATGAACATTGCTCGGGATAACGCTTGGCTCATACAATGGCAAAGAATTCATTGACAACCATCGCACAGCCTTCGGCGGCGGCACTGAAAAAGGCTTCTTTACTGGCAAGACATACGTCAAAGAACTCGGCGCAGTGTTCCTTCCGCAACTACCACGCAGACCTCGGTAAATAACATTAAGCGGAGATGGAGTTGTACCTGAATGAAACGTATAAAACAAACAATTCGATTTTCTCTTTTTATCTTGATATGTTTTGCTATTGCTGGAGTTTTATATTTTATATTTAAACCCAAAGATATAAATTTAGGTGGATATTATTGGGAGCTTGTCAAAGAGAATACGACAGTGATAAAAGATTCCAAGGGGAAGATTGTTGTGGGTCCTGCAATCATCATTTTATGGGCTGAATATCCATTGGTTTATGGTTATTCGGATTCAAGATTTATTATAAATTTACAGGGAAATAAGGTTTTCTTTTTCAAAAAGGAAGAATTTTGGACATTTATAAATTATTTGGAGAGATATTCTATAAAACTTGATCAACAAAAATTTGTAACCTTTGGTGATGTTTTCCCGGGCGCACAACATTATAGTCAATACAAGGCCACTAATCTGCAAAAAGGACTCCAAGATAGAATCTCGAAGTAGGAGGGCGATAGCGGTGTTCCTCAGCTTTGCTTGGAACACGAAGGTAAAGCGACGGGGCGGAGCACTTCTGGTGGGACGGCCTTGCGCTGATTAAACGCAACAATACCAACTTTAATGGAAATATATAATGTTTTCTTGAGGAATTGCTGGAAAAATTGGGAAACGATGAAATAGAGTATAACCAGCCAGAAGATAAACATAAAGGAAATTAAGACACCATGGAAAAGTTACTGTTGCTAACCACATATATCTCACTCTCAGTTTTATGTTTTGGCAACGCCGGAATTTTCGGTGGCTATGGACAAAACGTTCAATTGCAGAAAACAGAAAAGATTCAGATGGTCTCTGAAACCGTCAATATATATTTAGCCAGGGCCGAAGAGCCTGTTACTGGCGGTTCAAGCTGGCATGCTCTCGATAAAGCATATTATCACTGTAAATTCATCCTGAAAAACTTGACTGACCAAACGCTTACTGTCCCCATTGGATTTCCTCTTGAAGGAGAAAACTATGCGTTACCACGTTATCAGAAACAGCCAGACAAAATAAATCAGACGGATGTTATCGCCAGATTTAATTTTATAGCCGGAACAAAAAATGGAACTTACCCGGTTCGCTATATTCAGCATGACAAAAGCAAAAAGTATAAAAAGCTTTTTCTTTGGGAAATGACTTTCAAGCCGAACGAAACAATTGAGTTGACTGTGTCCTATTCCATGTCCGGCTATTGTGGTCTTGGCACAATACAGCGAGCCCCATATAAATGGGGAATGAATAGATATAAGCTTGAGTATCTGGGAGACCTTGATTTATCTGTTACTGAAAACTTTGGATATGTCACTTCCACAGCTAATTCATGGGCAAGATTAATAGAAAACGCAAAATTTATTGTGCATTTAGGAGAATTCGAAAAGTATCTTAAAAAACGAGGAGCTTTTGAAATAGACGAGGATTATATATACTACAAAAAGCACCAGGAACGAGCTCCTTTTTGTGCATTGTTTCGGAATATATCCCCCGCTGGCTGGAAAGAGGAAGGCAAAAAAAATAAGAGGACTATCAAATGGGAATATACTGATTTTAAACCAGAAAAAGATATCTCCATCGCTTATTCTTTTCTGTATATTCCAGAAAATATCTCTCAGTGCAAACGAATCATGGAGACAATCAAGAAAAAATATGAGAAGCGACGCCATGGCTTATTGAAGCTAAATTCGCCAAAAGCTCCACCACCTCCGGCATGGGATAAATCAATGGAGAAGAATATGGCGGACGTATTTCTGGAATACTATGGAATTGATACAAAAAACAAAGCTATTGAAGATTTTTTAAAGAAACAGCAATGGTATCCTGTGAAAAAAATGCCACCAATATTCCCAAGTGTAAAAGATTATTTGATAAATTTGTCAACCGGCAAGTAAAATGGCCTCCTGTAAGTATCCTGCATCGCTGACGGGAAATAACGAAATTTTGGAAAGTGGGCTGGTGGATTATGCACATCGCACTGCTTTTGGCAACAGCGAAAAAGGCTTTTTCTTCTGAAACAATACCAGAATAGAAAGAAACAAAGATGACAAAGATAAAATATATTTTATTAGGGCTATTATTATTTCTGCTTATATCTTGCGTGGAGTCGGGATACAGCGCAGATGTCAATGAACTTGTATCTTCGTTGAAACAAGAAGATTATAGTCTTTATATTATGAATAGAAAGAAGGCGTTTTTTGAAATCAACGAAGCAAGAACTCTTTTTAGAAAAATATGCAATTCGATTGAGAGTCCTCCAATTGGTGTTGAGCAAAAAAGTGGCTGGAGAGTTTCTCCCATATTCAAGGTGAAATTAAAAAATACGCAAGAAATACAAATTAATTTTTGCCTGCCATTATGGCGTTGCTTTTTGGGGGATGAAAGCAAGAATAAGCATTCATTTGCCCTCAATCGTTTATATGACACTAAATTGCATGTTGTGCTTTTCAAGAGAATATTTTACCTTATTGGCGAAAAAGAAACTCCCCCCGAAATAGCGACTTGGTTTAGTCCCAAACTAAAAGCTTTTTTGCCGAATTACTTTAGAGAAATAAATAGGGGCTCTCCTGTCTATTTTCGAAGATTGGCTTTTTTCTTTGAAGAAATAGAGAAAAACAAAAGCATGCATGGTAATTATTCATTTTTAGAGGGGAAAACGAATGAGAATTTGAATTATATCAACGAGCTAATCTTATTTTTAACCTCAAGGGGCAATCAATTAACATTTTCAGATTATGCTGGTATTGTTTATCCTATTTGTAATAAATTTTCACCTGCACCGCAATATATCGAATATCCGACAGGATGTCCTGAAAAGATAATAAGCTTATTGAAATCCTTCAATGATATAAAAAGTATAAACGGGGGGAACTACAAGGGGAAAGCTTACAATATGATCAAGTCACAAGATATTTTAAGGGAAATATCACAGACGTTATCGCCAGACCTACAGCCTGATCAATTGCCACAAACCAGAGGATTCCTTTTTGCGCCTAAAATAACGTTTAATATAGAATTTAAAAATGGAACTAAATGCTTAATAGGTTTTGCCCACGGAAAGCTATTAACGCATTGGTCATATTTTTCCCCAGAGCTGAAACGTTGGATTTATTATAACGTCACTAAGGCTCCTAACAAAAAAGAATTTTTTTGTTCATTATATAAGCAATGAATATGGATTGATTTCGTGATTTATTGCGAAATCATCTTGTTTGAACTG